>JANNDT010000032.1:0-9929 GCA_031387905.1 Deltaproteobacteria bacterium | reverse complement strand
CGCGCCGATCTCACGCGCGGTGCCGACGTGCCGCGCCTGCTCGACGCGCACATCGCAGCCAGCCCGAATCGCTTTCGCGGCATCCGCCACGCCTCCGCCTACGACCCGAACCCGGAGATCCGCCGCTCGCACACCGCGCCGCCGCCAGGCCTGTTAGGCGAAGCCGGCTTCCGGCGCGGCTTCGCCGAGCTCGAGAAGCGCGGCCTCTCCTTCGACGCCTGGCTCTACCACCACCAGATCCCTGAACTCACCGCCCTCGCCCGCGCCTTCCCGAACGTGACCCTCGTGTTCGACCACTTCGGCGGCCCGCTCGGCATTGGGCCCTACGTCGGCAAGCGCGCCGAGATCTTCGCGCAGTGGCGGCGCGACGTGGACGAACTCGCGCGCTGCGAGAACGTCGTCGCGAAGATCGGCGGCCTGCTGATGTCCATCAACAACTGGGGCTACGAAGGACGCGCAAAGCCGCCCGGCTCCGCCGAGATCGCCGAGGCCACGAAGCCCTGGTACGCACACGCCATCGACCGCTTCAGCCCCGCGCGCTGCATGTTCGAGAGCAACTTCCCGATGGACCGCGTCAGCTGCTCTTATCAGGTGCTGTGGAACTCGTTCAAACGAATCGCGGCGGGGTTCAGCGAGAGCGAGAAGAGCGCGCTGTTCCACGACACGGCGGTGCGGGTGTATCGGTTGGCATGAGTCCCGCGTGTGCGGCACCGGCTAAGACCTTGGCCGTCTCACTGCGCGAGAGAGGGCCTCGAGAGCGTCATCGACTGCAACTCTCTCGGCTTTGCGCCCCAGGCGGTGGGCGTAATGAAGCGTCGAGATGATCTGCGCCGCGGGCACAGACCGCTGGACTTCAGATGAGAACCGTCCCGCAGAAGCGCCGGACAAAATCACAACGTCAGGCTCTAGGAGCGCGAGAAGCTGCCCGGTATGACGGGCGAAGCACATCTCCAGCATCGCCCGCGGGTATAGATTCCCCTCAGTCGAACACCACGCGACGTTCGCGAGCGCGATTTCGTCCCTCACTAGACCTAATGCTCCGAAGTAGAACCGCTCGAAGCGTCCTCGGCCCCAGTTTTTCATGTCTTCGGCCTGGTGGCGGAACACAGCTTCCAGAGTTCCTGTGCCCGCCTCGAACTCCCGGAGAAGCTCACCGGAACGATCGTCAGCCGAATCGCTGCGGTAGGCGCCGCTACCGGGATTCAGCGACACCACCGCGATTCGTGGCGCGGCGTTCCGATAACGCGGGCCGATCCACCGCGGCTGAGCGAGATCGATCCGCGCGGGACGAACCGAAAACTCCGAAAAGCAGACTCGACACCGGACTGCATCGTGAGCCAAGCGCTCGAGTTCTTCCTGCGACATCGGTGGGCCCTACCTCCCCGACTTCGTCGGAATTAACGGACCTCGCGCGCCTCGTCCGCCCCAGGGCTCGAATGAATCCGGCGCCCCTCGACGGGGCGCTGGATTCACCTCTCCCTCCAAACTCGCTGCAAGCCCCACGCGCGGCGGCTGCGGGCGGGCCGGCGGAGGCGAAGTAAAGCGGAGCAGGAGACGCCGGTATCCGAAGGGCTTTGGAACACCGAGCATCGGTTCACCTCGAACGCCACAGCGAGCCATGAGCCGCAGCCGGCCCGCCCGCAGCCGCCGCTTCTCGATGCTCCTGCTTCGGATCGGACATCCGCTGCGGCTTACGCCTCCACCTTCGCGTAATAATTCTTCGCCCCGATCTTCCGCACGTCGCTCAGCCAGTCGCTGTCGTAGTACTCGCTCGGACCCTGCAGCGCGTCGACCATGCTCCAGGCTTGGCGCTTGTAGGTCCAGTTCTCGGGTTGCAGGCGATGCGCTTGCCGAAAGAACGGGCGCGCGGCGTCTTGCTGGCCGTTGCGGTGCAGGTGCTGCCCCAGCTCGAAGTTCGCCGCGGCGAGCGACACTTCTTTGGGTCGCGGCGCGGAGCGGCGCACGACTTCGTCCGGCGATAGCGCGTAACTGCTCTTCTTCCCGTTGCGCGCCCAATCGCGCAGCATCGTGACGGTGGCCTGCAAGTCGACGTCGAGCTTCGCTGCTTCCGCGAGCATCTCCTTCAGACGCGGCGGCGTGCCCTCGGGCAGGTCCACGTCGCCGTAGCCGCGCTCGCGCGGCGCGAAGCACGGTTCGGCGGGGCGCACGAGCACGCCGTCCGCATCGATCCACACGCCCATCGGCACGTTGATGATGCCGAGCAGCGCGCCGAGCGAGTGCGAGGGGTCGAGGAGCTGCGGGTACGTCGTCTTCGCGGCGTCGATCCACGGGCCCGCGGCTTCGGCGCCGTTCGTGTCCATCGCGACGCCCACGATCTCGAGGCCGAGCGGCCGTAATTCCTCGCGCACTGCCTGCCACACGGGCAGGTCCATCCGGCAGCCTCACCAGCTGGCCCAGGCGAACAGGAAGACTTTCGTGCCCTTCAGCGAGCCCAACCGAAACGGGTTGCCGTCGCGATCGGGCAGCGTGATTTCGGGGACCCCCGCGCTGCTGAGCGCGCGGCCGCCCGCGACTGGACCTAATGCCCACAGCTTGTGCGCGGCGGCTTCGACGAGCGGCATGCCGAGCGCGTCGGCGACGGCCGCGACGTTCACGCGACCATCGGCGCGGCGCGCACTCGCGGGTAGCGGGATGCACACTTCGCCTTTGCACGCGCCTTCGGGTTTGAGTTCCCAGCCGGTGCTGCGCGCGAAATCCGCGGTGCTGGGGTCGAGGCGGTCGAGAATCATGAGCGGCTCCTTTGAGGGAGCGCGCACTCTACGCCAGCGTGCGCGCCTGGGTGCACGACTGGGCTAGAAAGCCGCTCCATGCCGCGCGCGATTCCGACGCCAGAAAACATCACGGCAGACTTCTTTACCGAGCTGTTGTGCGCCAACGGGCACGCTCGTGCGCACGTCGCGCGCTTCGACGCCGAGCCTGTGGGCACCGGGCAGATCGGGCGCTGCGTGCGCTTCGCGCTCACCTACTCGGGCGCTGCGGACGGCGCGCCGGCCACGCTGGTCGGCAAGTTCCCGTCGCAGGATCCGCTCTCGAGCCGAACGGGCGTACAGCTGCGCAACTACGCGCGCGAGATCTTCTTCTACCGCGAACTCGCCGCGCGCGTGCCGATCGCGAAGCCGCGTTGTTATTTCGCAGAGATCGTCGGCGAAGGGCCGGAGTTCGCGCTGATTCTCGAAGACATGGCGCCCGCGAAGCCTGGCGATCAGCTGCGCGGCTGCTCTCCGGAGATCGCACGCGCGGCGCTCTGCGAGCTCGCGAAGCTGCACGGGCCGACCTGGGGTGGCGCGCGGCTGCGCGGTCACTCCCTAATTTCCGAGCCGAGCGCCGAGAGCAGCGTGCAGGTGCGCGCGCTTTACGCGGCGATGCTGCCCGCGTTTCTCGCGCGCTTCGCTCCGCACCTCGAGGCGGACGAGCGCGCGATCATCGAGGCCGTCGCGAAGTCGAACGGGCCGCCGCACGCGTACCCCGTGGAGCCGGTCGCGCTCGTGCACATCGACTATCGCCTCGACAATCTGCTGATCGACGAGCGCACCTCGCCGCCGCGCGTCTCGGTTGTGGACTGGCAGAGCCTCGTGCTCGGCTCGCCGCTCTCCGACGTCGCGTATTTCCTCGGCGCGTCGCTCTTGCCCGAACTGCGCCGCCCGCTCGAGCGCGAACTCGTGCGCGCTTATTACGACGCGCTGTGCACCGAGGGCGTGCGCGGCTACGCGTGGGAGCAGTGCTGGGACGACTACCGGCGCGGCGCGTTCGCGGGCTTCGCGGTGACGGTGATCGCCTCGGTGATCGTGCAGGAAACCGAGCGCGGCAACGCGATGTTCACCGTGATGGCGCGCCGCCACGCCCGCCACGCGCTCGACCTCGGGAGCGCGAAGTTCCTCGCGTAGCGAAAGAAAGGGGTCAGACCCCGTTCTTTCGCTGGACGACGCGACGCGTTATGGGGCGCACGGATACGGGCGCTTTCGTAGGCTTCTGAGCCTTCCCCTCGTTTCTCGAAAGGGCGCGCGCATGACGCAGATGAATGAGCTCGGCTTCTACACGCTGGCGGGGCAGCCGCAGTCGCCGCGCGAGCTGATCGGCGAGGTGTTGCAGGCGGAGGCGCTCGGCATCGGGGCGTGCTTCATCTCGGAGCGCTTCAACATCAAGGAAGCGGCGACGCTCTCGGGCGCGGTCGGCGCGGTTTCGCGCGAGATCGGCATCGCCACCGCCGCGACGAATCACAACACGCGACACCCAATGGTGACGGCCTCGTACGCGATGACGATGCATCGGCTCACGGGCGGGCGTTTCTCGCTCGGGCTCGGCCGCGGCATCGCGCCGATGTTCAAGGCGTACGGGCTGCCGAGCATTACGACCGCGCAGCTCGAAGATTTCGCGCGCCTGATGCGGCGGCTGTTTCGCGGCGAAGTGGTCGTCGGCCACGATGGCCCGTGCGGCAAGTTCGGAATGCTCGCGCTCGGGCCCGATTACACGGGCGAGATCCCGCTCACGTTCACCGCGTTCGGCCCTAATTCCTTGGCGCTCGGCGGGCGCGCGATGGACGCCGTGGTGCTGCACACGTTCTTCACGGACGAAACGACCGCGCGCTGTGTGCGCGCCGTGAAACAAGCCGCCGAGCAGGCCGGGCGCGACCCGGCGCGCGTCCGCGTGTGGTCGTGCTTCGCGACGATCGGCGATCACATCCCCGAGCCGGTTCGCTTGAAGAAGACAGTGGGCCGCATGGCGACCTACCTGCAGGCCTACGGAAACCTAATGGTTCGCACCAACAACTGGGACTCCGCCGTGCTCGCGCGTTTTCGCGCCGATCCGCTGGTCGCGAAGTTCCCGGGCGCGATCGACGCGCGCGCGAGCACCGAGCAACTCGAGCAGATCGCGAGGCTGATCCCGGCCGAGTGGCTCGCGCCCGCGGCGAGTGGCAGCCCGGCGCGCTGCGTCGCGAGAATTCGCGAGCAGTTCGCGCTCGGCTGCGACGGCGTGATCCTGCACGGCGCGAGCCCGACGGATCTCGAGCCGATCGTGCGCGAGTACGCGAAGACGCGGCCCGCTGGGAAGTTCGATCACCTGAAGGCGAACCCAGCGGCCTGAGCCCGCTCAGCGTTCGAGCTTCTCGCGCTGATAGGACCCATCGTCCGGCTTGCGTCCGCCACGCAACCCGTTCGGCGACGCGCCGAAGTACTCGTCCGCCGCTGGCTCCGTGCGCGCCCAGTCGTTCAGCTCGGAACGGAACGCGATCTTCCAGACGCCGTCGCGCTGCACGTAGCGGTCGATGTAGCGGCCTGAGATGAAGAGATCCTTCTGCGCGCCGCCCTGCAGAATGCGGTGAAATGCTTGAAAGTAGACCTCGCCGCTCGCCTCAGCGCCGCGCAGTTCGATCAACACTTGTCCAATCATGTGGTGATTCGCGCCATGCCCCGAAAGCGCTTGGATCGCGAACGCCACGAAGTCCTTCGCTGCGCCCTTGAAAAACCCGTAGTTCACGCGCGCGTCGTCGTGGAAGACTGATGCCAGGAGCTCCGCATCGAGCCGATCGAGGCCGCGCATGTAGCGGCTCGAGAGTTCGCTGATCGCCTGTTTCGCGGCCAGTTCGCGCAGCACGTCCTCATTGACGGCGTTGCTCATGGCTTCGTCAGGTACGTGTCGAGCGTCTTGTGGAAGCGGCGGATGCGGAACTCCTGATAATTCCCGAGCGTTTGCCCTGGCTTCCGCGCCGCCTTCACGCCGTCGCGCTGCCGGCGCAGGTTGCCGGTGTCCTGGTCGTAGATGAACGCGAGGCCCGGATCGAAACCCGGCACGCTGGTGTACGAATCGTCGAGACCGAGCTTCACGACCGGCGCGGGCGGCGGACGCGTTCCGTTCTTCGGGACCGGCGCGAGAAACAGGATCTCGTGGATGCTGGTATCGACGTCGAGCCCGTTCGGGCGGAAGCGATAGATCATCGGCAGCGAGATACCGGGGAACAGGCACATATTAGGAAAAAGCTGATACTCGATCGAATCGAGCAGCTCGCTCGCGCTCACTCCCGAGAGATCGACGCCGTAGCGCTCGCCCAGCGCTCTGCGCGATTTCTCCGCGACGATCACGCGCGGGCTCACGCCCGCGGCGAGCTGCACTGGGCTGCGCTCCGGGTCCCACGCTCCCATCAGCTTCAGCAGCTGCTCCGGCGAAGGCGGATGTGTCAGGTGCGGGCTCGGGTACCCGATCGTGTGGACGAAGCGCGTAACGTGCTCGCCCCAGGCGTCGTACTGCGCGTTCGCGTCGCCGGCGGTGCGCAGGCCTTCGGGATGCGTCGCGAGCACATGATACGCCTCGAGGAACGCCTCCATCGCCATCTTCCAGTTGGCGGGCAAAATCTTCTCGACGTGCACGGCCACGTAGCGCTGTTCGAGCGGCCAACTCGCGAAGTGTTCGGGCAGCACCCCTAAGAACTCGCGCAGCGGCACGGCATTCGGATCGGGGTTGATGAACACGAACCCGCCCCAGGTTTCGACGCGCGCTTCGTCCGGCCGAAACGTCGCGTCGCTCACGTGCGGAAAATCCCAGCGGCACGGGATCTCGCGCAGGCTGCCGTCGAGGCGCCAACTCATGCCGTGAAAGGGACAGCGGAAGAACGAGCCGGTGTTGCCGCTCGAGCCGGGCTCCTTCCACTGCATGCCGCGATGCGGACAGGCGTTATAGAACGCCTTGATCACGCCGGGCGCAGAGCGCACCACGATGAACGAATACGCGCCGACGTCGTACACGACATAATCACCGACGCGCGGGATGTGCTCCTCGCGGCACGCCCACTGCCAGGTCTTCGGCCACAGCTCGCGCAGTTCGCGCTCGAAGAATTCGCGCGACGTGTAGCGCGCGTAGGGAATGTCTTCGTCGCCCAAGAACTCGTAGGACTCGGCGAGCAGCGCCGCGGGCGCGCCGTCGCCGTCCGAAAGAATGATCTCGCGTGTCGAGGGGCCCGGACAGCGGGCCTCGCCGGGGGCGAGTGAAGGATCGCTCGGGCGCGTCAGGTCGTACGGCATGCGCGCAGTATATGCCGCCGCGTCAGTCGATCCTCACCGGCGACGCGAGCGCCAGCGTGCCGCCCCCAAGCAGTTGCCCGGTGCCGGTGAGCACCTCGACGCGCAACTCGCCCGCGCTGCCGGTGAGCCGCGCGTGCGCGAGTTCGTCCCACACGCGGAAGCCGCGGCCGTGCGCGGTGATCGCGACGTCGCGCGAAGTTCGCAGCGCTTCGCCGCCGCGCGACCACGCCATCGTCACGTGCACGGGCACCGGCACCGGCGCCGCGACGCGCGCAGTCGCCCGGACGCTCGCTGCGCTCTCCTCGAAGCCGAACGCGGAGATGCGCAGCGGCGCCGGCGGCACCAACCGCGGCGCCAATGACAATGTGGCCGCGAGCGCGCCGACCGGCAGCGCGCCGAGCAGCCGCCGAGAGCGCGCCTCGCCGCGCGGCAGGCCGACACTCGCGAGCGCCGCGCCGAGCGCGAGCCCGAGCGCGAGCGGCTGGGCCAGCGTGAACGGCACGCGCGCGACGAGCGGCAATAACAGCTGAAGCGCGGCGTAGGCGACCGTGAAGAAGAACGTCGCCGCGAACGCGGGGCTGCGGCGAAGCCAGCGGTCGAAGCTGAGATCGAGGCAGGCGAGCACGGCCAGCGCACCGAGCGCGAGCGTGAACGAAAAGTTCGGCGAAGCGAGCGTCGTCGAGCGCGCGTAGAACGGCAGCAAGAAGAACAGCGTCTGCTGGTAGACGACGCGCGTTGCGTAGGAAGCGACGCCGACGCGCAGGGAAGCGGGCCGCGAGCGGGCGAGCGCGCTGCGACAGAAGAAGAGCGTCGAGAGCCAAACCAGCGCCAGCAGGCCGAACACCCAGGCGCCGAAATCGGGGCGCTCCTCCGCGAGCACCGCCACCGCGATGCCCTGCGCGAGCGCCCACAGCGAGTGCGCGACCCAGAACACGCGCGCGTGCCGCTCGCGCAACGCGGCCGCGCGCGTGCGCAACGCGAACCACCAGCGAGCGCGGGAAGTGGGCATGACGCGCGCAGGCTAGCCGGGCGCGGCCCGCGGCGAGTCTTCTCCTATCGTGCGCGCCCACCTCGAAGGAGCCGCAGATGGACTACACCGTCGTCCTAATCGACAACCCCGCGCCGCACGTTCGGCGCATCACGATGAATCGCCCTGAGAAGCGCAACGCGCTGAACCACGCACTGCGCGGCCAGCTGCTCGACGCGCTCTATCAGGGCGACGCCGACCCCGAGGTGCGCGTGCAGATCGTGCGCGGCGCGGGCACGAGCTTCTCCTCCGGCTACGACCTCGGCGGCGGCAACGAAGGCCAGTCACTGCCGTTCTACACCGCGGGCGGCGATGGCCAATGGCCGCGTCACGTAACAACTGGCTGGATGAGCATCTGGGATCTCGCGAAGCCCGTGATCGCGCAGGTGCACGGCTATTGCTTAGCCGGCGGCAGCGAGCTCGCGACCGGCTGCGATCTCGTCTACTGCGCCGAAGACGCGAAGATCGGCTACCCCGCCGTGCGCTTCGGCGTGCCCGACATGCACTTCCACGCGTGGCTCGTCGGCATGCGCATGGCGATGGAAATGATGGTGACGGGCGATTCGATCAGCGGTGTCGAGGCCGCGCAGCTCGGCTGGGCGACGCGCGCCGTGCCCGCGGACCAACTCGAACCGCGCGTGCTCGAACTCGCCGGGCGCGTCGCACAACTGCCGCCCGACATCGTGCAGCTCAACAAGCGCGTCGTGCACCGGCAGATGGAGCTGATGGGCTTCCGCACCGCGATGCGCGTCGGCACCGAGATGTGCGCGCTCGGCACGCACCAGAAAAGCTTCCACGAGTTCATTAACAAGATGCGTGGTGGGCTGACCGAGGCGCTCTCCGAGCGCGACAAGCCGTTCGGGGATTATCGGGAGCGCGAGGGGAAGTGAGCGCGCGCGGTCGATCTCGCGCGCCTGCGGGATGTCGTCGAATCCCTTGATCCGGAGCCGTAGGCGAATTCCTCAGGCGTCAGGCGCTGCGTGATAGGGTGTGCGCCGCATGACACCTCTACTCCGCGCCCTCGTTGTCGCTGGCCTCTCGCTCACACCTCTCGGCGCTGCTTGCGAGAGCCCACCGCCTGCTCAGCCGGTGACGAACACCGCCGCGCCGACGCCGGCCCCGCCACCGCGCGTGCTCAACATCTGCGACCGCAATGCGAAGCCAACGACGGGCGACGATGCGAAGACGATCGCGTCATTCGAGGCTTTCTCTCGCGACTGGATCGAGAAGATGCGGAGAGTCGGCGCCGCCCGCGGCGTGGCGGGACGCAAGCGGATTCGCGACGCCTACGAGATGGAGCTACGCCCGACTCAGAGTGCGCAGGCGCCGTACATCGGCGTGCTTCGCTACTGCGAGATCGGGCTCTCCTGTACAGCTGCGGCCGAGTCGAGTTGCAGGGAAGCGACGAGCACCGCGGTGACCGAGATGTTCCGTTATCAGGCCGGGAAGTGGGTGTTCTGACCGCGGACCGAGAGTTTGCGCCGTGGGCGATGACGCGCGCATGGGCGCGACGAAGCCGATCTCGAGCCAAGTCAACCTCGTCACGCGCGATTTCGGCGCGACGCTCGAGTTCGATAATCAGAAGCTCGCGAGCGTCTACAACGCGGCGTGGCGGCAGCCGGGCCGGAGCAGCCACGCGCTGATCGGATTCCGTGTTGCGACGCGGGAAGAAGTGGACACGCGCTACGCGGTGGTCGCTGACCCGGACGGCACTGACGTGGGCAGCATGAGCCCGCAGGACGACGCCAAGCGCAGCTGGCCACCCGCGAACTCGCCTGATAGGTGAAGCGATGCGAGATCCGTTCAAGTACGCGAAGTTCGAGCGCGAGCGACGCTTTCTGGTGTCGCCCGCGGCGGCAGCCTCCCTC
>JANNDT010000537.1:0-12943 GCA_031387905.1 Deltaproteobacteria bacterium | reverse complement strand
CGCGCCGCAGGCTCTGCAGCACGCGGCCGGGCATCGCGCCCACATAGGTGCGGCGATGCCCGCGGATCTCCGCCTCGTCGCGCACGCCACCGAGCGAGGCGCGCGCGAGCTTGCGCCCGAGCGCGCGCGCGATCGACTTGCCGAGCGAAGTCTTACCGACGCCGGGCGGGCCTACGAAACACAGGATTGGCGCCTTGGCGTTCGGCGCGAGTTTGCGCACCGCCAGGTATTCGAGGATGCGGTCCTTCACCTTGGCGAGCCCGTGGTGGTCCTCGTCGAGCACGCGCCGCGCGTCGCCGATCTCGAGGTGGTCCTCGGTTTCCTTGGCCCAGGGCAGGTCGGCCACCCACTCGAGGTAGGTTCTTAACAAGTGCCGGTCAGGCGCATGCTGAGCGAGCGCGCGGAAGCGCTTCAACTCGCGGTCGGCGTGGATGCGCGCGTGCTCCGGCAGTTGTGCGGCCTCGAGCTTCTCCGCGAGTTCATCGGCCTCGCGTTCGCCGCCGGCGGCTTCGCCGAGTTCGTCCTGGATGTCGCGCATGCGCCGGCGTAGCAGCCGCTCGCGGTGCTTCGGATCGAGCGGCGCGTCGCCTTCCTGGATGCGCAGCGCGCGCTGCGTCTCGGCGATCGTCACCTCGCGCTCGAGCGCACGCGCGACCTGCCAGAGACGCCGCACCGGGTCGGGCTCGCAGAGCAGCGCGACGCGCGCCTCGGTCGTCATCTGCACGCTCGAGGCGACCATGTCCGCGAGCAGCCCGGGCGTAGGCATGTTCGAGACCACGCTCTTCCACTCGTCCGGGTAGTCGTCGCGCAGGTCGATCACCTGGTGCGAAAGCTCGATCACGCGCGTGCGCGCTGCTTCGAGTTCGGCCGAGGGCTCCCGCGATTCGACCAGCGGCGTAATCGCAGCCCGCAGCGCTCGGCCCGTGGCCGGCGCAGACGCGAAGCGCGCGCGCACGACGCCGACTACCAGCGCCTGCTTCGCGCCTTGCCGCGCATCGACGATGCGCAGCACGCGCGCCACGGTCGCGATCGGGTGGAGGCCTTCGAGCCCCGGCTCTTCTTCCTTCGGATTGCGCTGCGTGGCGACCAAGATCAGGCCGCCGTCGCCGGCCTCTTCGAGCGCCGCCAGCGAACGCGCGCGCCCGACCGAGAGCGGCACGTTGATGCCCGGAAACACGACCGCATCGCGCACCGGCAATACAGGCAGGCTGCCCGGAATCTCCACCGTTTCGGTCCCGACGACGATGCGCTGCGATTCGCTCACGGAGTCACCTCTGGCAGTTGGGCTCGCGCGCCGCGCGGGCGAGTGAGCATGGCTGTGCGCGAGTCTTCGCGGGTCAAGAAAAGTGCCCGCGGCACTCGCGATTCCGCGGCGTCGTGGGTAGTTTGCGCCCTCCCGTTTTCCCGGCCCGGGTGGCGGAATTGGCAGACGCGCAGGTCTCAGAAGCCTGTCTCAGAGATGAGGTGCTGGTTCGACTCCAGTCCCGGGCACCAAGGCAAGCGCCGCCATGCGGCGCGCGCAGCGAGGCGAAGCCGAGCGGAGAGTCGAACAGTGGCTTCCGAGTCGGCTACGCCTCAGAGTCCGCGTTCCCGCGACGCCTGGAGTAGGCAAGCGCCGGCATGCGGCGCGCGCAGCGAGGCGAGGTCGAGCGCAGAGTCGAACGGTGGCCTCCGCGCCCCGGGAGCAGGCGGTGGAATGAGTTCGCAGTGACAACTCACTCCACGGATCTGCGCGTCGGCGAGCATTTCATGCTCGGCTTTCGCGGGCTCACGTTGCCGGATTGGCTGCGTGCTTTTGCCGCAGAGCACGGCCTCGGCGGCGTGATTCTGTTCGACCGCGACGTGCAGCTCGGCGGCATTCGCAACGTCGAATCGCCGCAGCAACTGCGCGCGCTGTGCGCCGAAGTGCATGCGCTGCCCTCGCGCCCGCTGGTGTTCGTCGATCAAGAAGGCGGCAAGGTGCGGCGTCTGAAGGCGACTGCGGGCTTCAAGGAGCTGCCGAGCGCGCGTGCGTTCGCGGCGTTGCCGGAAGCCGAGGCGCGGCGGCTCGCAACGGAGAGCTGCGCGGAGATGAAGGCGCTCGGTATCGACTTCGACCTCGCGCCGGTGGTCGATCTCGACACGAATCCTGATAACCCGAACATCGGAAAGCTCGAGCGCGCCTACTCGGCGGACGCCGGCGAAGTGCGCCGCTGTGCGCGCATCCTGAACGAAGCCGCGCGCGCCGCAGGCCTCGGCCTGTGCGTGAAGCACTTCCCCGGCCTCGGCGGCGCGCGCACCGACAGCCACCTCGCGCTGACCGATCTCTCAGGGCTCGTCTCGCCCGAGCAGGAAGCGCTCTTCTACGAACTCGCCGCCGAACTCAGCGGGCAGGCTGCGCTCTTCTCGCACGGTTTTGTGCGCGAGTGGGACGCTTTGCTTCCCGCGTCGATCTCGCCGGCCGCCGTCGCGCGCTTCCGTGCCGCGCAGCCCGAGACGCTACTGATTACGGACGACATTCAGATGCAAGGGCTGCAGGGCGCCTCGGGCAGCGTCGATGCGGTGATGCGCGCGCTCGCTGCGCGCATCGACCTCGTGTGCGTCGGCAACAACCTGCTCGCGCAAGCGGACGAGTGCATCGAAGCGGCTGGAGCCGCGCGCACCCGCGCGAAGCGCGACACCGCGTTCGCGGCCAAGCTCGGCGACTCGCGCGAGCGCATCGCGGCGAGAAAGCGCTTCGCAGCGGACCTCAGCGCGGGCTGAGCTCCGACCGAATCGTCACCGCGCAAGCGCGCACGGCCTCGGCTTCGAACGGCTCGTTGAGTGCGAAGCTCTCGCGCGTCGACAGCGAGTAGGCCGAACGTCCGCTGCGGTAGGACGTCACCACGACCTCCTCGAGATCGCCCGCGCCCGCATCGACTCTGCCCGCTGCGGCGCAGCGCGACGCGATCGCGAGCGGCGCGCCGATCTTCCCTCCCGCTGCGTCGGCGGCTCGGCGCGCATGGGCGACCGCTTCCGTGGTTGCCTCGGCGACGAGCTCGTCTCGTGTCTTTGCATCTACCGCGTCCGAAAGCGAGGCCGTCATCTCGACCACGAACAAGCGCTTGTCCACCGCGAGCACCGCATCGATGAGCGCGACCACGGCCTCGTGCAGCCTCCCGGCAGCGAGCCCTTCGAGCGAGAGGTGGAAGCGATGACGGAGCTTGCTGCCACGCCGTCCGATGGACAGGAAGTCTTGGCTGATCGCCGCGAAGTCGTAGCGCTCGCGGAGCGCCGGCAGATCGAGGCCGCGAGCGCGAGTGAACGCTTGCGCAAACACCGCATCGGCTGCTTGCTTCGCGGCGCCGAACGTGTCGCTCTGCGTGTCCAATCCGAACACGACTTCGAGCGAGTCGAGCGGGACGCTCCGCTTCGCGGTGGCGACACTCTCGATTCCGGGCTCGATCGCCGCACGCTGTTCGTGGCCGATCGCGGCGGTCGCGACAGCGATCACCCAGCAGAAAGCAGCAGCTCGCTGCATGACGTCTCCCTCTAGGGAGGCTGGACTACTCGGCTTCGAGCTCCGCCGCCAAAGCCTCCCACTGCGGATAGAGCGCCGCGACCTCAGCCCTCGCCGCGTCGCGCTCGATCTCGACTTCGCGCATGCGCGCGAAATCGCCGTAGACGGCCGGGTCGCCGAGACGATGCGCGAACTCTTCGACTCGCGCCTCTTTCTCGCCGATCTGTTCCTCGAGGCGCGCGAGCTTGCGCTCGAGCCGCTCGCGCGCTTTGCGATCCTCGCGCGTGCGCTGCGCATCGCCGCGCGCCTCGCTCGCGGCGCCGGCGCTCGGCGTTGCGGATGGAGCCGGGACCCTTGCAGCGCTCGCGGCGCGCTCCGCCTCTTCGCGCAGCTTCGCGCGGTACGCGTCGTAATTGCCCAGGAACTCGCGCAGCACGCCACCGCGCACCTCGACCACCCGCGTCGCGAGCGCGTTCAGGAAATCGCGGTCGTGAGAGATGAACACCAACGTCCCGCCGTACTCGGCGAGCGCTTCCTCGAGCACCTGGCAGGCTTCCACGTCGAGGTGATTCGTCGGCTCGTCGAGCACCAGCACGTTGCTCGGGCGCAGCAGCATCTTCGCGAGCGCCAGCCGGGCCTTCTCGCCGCCTGATAACACCGTGACTTTCTTCTTCACGTCGTCGCCCGAAAACAGGAAGGCGCCGAGGTGGCCGCGCAGACGCGGCACGTCGTCGAAGGCGGCGACCGACTCGAGTTCCGCGAGGACAGTGCGCTCGGGCGTCAGCGATTCGAGCTGATGCTGCGCATAGAACGCGACCTGCGCGTTATGTCCGAGCTCGCGCTCGCCGCGGTCGAACGGCAGCACGCCCGCGAGGATGCGCAACAGCGTCGACTTGCCCGCGCCGTTGGGGCCCACGAGTGCGAGGCGCTCGCCGCGCTTCAGCGCGAAATCAACGCCCTGATAAACGTGCTGAGCGCCATAACTCTTGTGCACGCCGCGCAGCGCGAGCGGCACTGCGCCCGCGCGCGTCGGCTCGGGGATGCGCAGCCGCATGCGCCGCTTCTTCTCCTCGGGCACCTCGATGCGCTCGATCTTGTCCAGCGCCTTCACCCGGCTCTGCACCTGTTTCGCCTTGCTGGCCTTGGCGCGGAAACGCTCGACGAAACGCTCGGTGTGCTCGATCTGCTTCTGCTGCGTGCGCGCAGCCGCCTCCAGTTCGAGGCGCCGCAGCTCCTTGCGCTCGAGGTAGGCGTCGTAGCCGCACGGGTAGAGCGCGAACTTTGCGTCGCGCAGCTCGGCGATGCGGGTGGTGTGGCGGCGCAAGAACGCGCGATCGTGGGAAATCAAGATCACGCCGCCGAGAAACGCCGCGAGCGTCTCGTCGAACCACTCGAGCGACGGCAGGTCGAGGTGGTTCGTGGGTTCGTCCAGTAACAACACGTCGGGCTCGGCCAGCAGTAGCTTCGCGATCTCGACGCGCATGATCCAGCCGCCGCTGAAGGTCGCGAGCCGCCGCGCGCGCGCCACAGCATTGAAGCCGAGCCCCGCCAGCACCTGTTCCGCCCGCGCCTCGCGCGAGAAGCCGCCCGCGCGGTCGAAGCGCGTGTGCAGCTGGTCGTACCGCTCGACCAGGTGCGCCGGCAGCTCGCCGTGCTGCGCCATGCGCTCGTCGAGCTCGCGCATCTCGCGCTCGAGCGCGTCGATCGCCGCAAACGCCGTCAGCGCTTCCTCGCGCACCGTCCCGCCCGCAGCCGGGTCGATCTCCTGGCGCAGGTACCCGATGCGCGTGCTGCGCACGAGCGAGCGCTCGCCGCCATCCGGCGGGTCGACGCCCGCCGCAATGCGCAGCAGCGAGGTCTTGCCGGCGCCGTTCGGGCCCACGAGTCCAACGCGATCGCCCGCGCCGATCTCCAGATCGACGCCATCGAACAGCACGCGCGCGCCAACGCGCCGCATCACATTCGAAAGCCGCAGTCCCATGGGGCGCGCACGGTAACAACGCCCGAGTTTTTCACTCGCCCGGCAAAGCGCTCCAGCCGATGAATCGAGGGGAGGCCGAGATGGACACCGAGAAGCTCCTGGAGATCGGCGCGCGCGGAATCCACCTGCTGTTCGAGACCGGCGAAATCGAGGCTGCCTTCGAACAAGACGCCGACGCGCTGCGCGACGAACTCGCCGGGCGCAGCGCTGAAGTCCACCGCGCCATCGACACCCTGATGCGCCTCGACGACGTCAGCCAAGGCCGCCGCTTCATCGATCACCTAGACGACGAAATCCGCCACGTGCTCGTGCTGATCTACTTCGACCTGCTCGATTCCCACGTGCGAAGGGCTGCAACGCTCCACTGAAGCGCTGCGGCCACGCGCCGAGCTCCGCTGCGTCCACCTAGTGCAATTTCCGCTGGGCATCCTTCTTCCGCTCCCGATCGACCAGCTCCGCCACCGAGAGCTTCATCGGTAGGCGCACGCGCTCCCCGTTCTTCGCGCGAAACAACAACTGCCCATGCTTCACCGCATAGCCGAACAGGTCCCGCAGAATCGCCACATCCTGCTGGCAGTACCGGGCTATCTCGTCGTGTCGCCCCTCCTTGAACCACTTCAACGCCTGAAGCCCATCTGCAGATTTCGGCGCTCCTAGCGTCTCCTCCCCGAGTTGCCCGAGCGGCAGCCGAAACCCTAAGCGCTCGTGAATCGCGTCGAGCAAATCGAACGTCGGAAGCAGCGAGAGATCTCGCGCCACGTAGCCGCGCAGCACGCGGTAGTCGAAACGGTGCGCGTTGAAGCCGATCACGAGATCCGCGCGTCCGAGCCGCTCGAGCAAATCCTCGACTTGGTTTTCGCGGTAGCTGAAGAACTCCTCCGCGAGGCTGTCCCACACCACCGCGCAGGAGACGCGCATCAGGTGCGCGTTGTGCCAGCCGCCGACTTCCTCGGCGCTGCGCTGCGTCTCGATGTCGAACGTGACGACGCGCAGCTCCGGCGCCGCTTCGGCGAGCGCCTCGGCTTCTTCCGCGACCACCGCTTCCAGCCGCAGCGGCGCGGGCGTGGGCGGCAGGATCTCGCGCCCGAGCATTAGGGTGAGCGCCTGCTGCGCGCCCGCCTTGTCGATCGGTCGATTGCCGTTGCTACAGCGCGGCGAGTGGACACAGGCGGGGCAGCCGTCGGCGCACTCGCATTCGCAGAGGCGCGCGAGCGTGGTCTCGAGCAGCGTCTCGAGCTTGTCGTAGACGCTGCGCACGAGGCCGATGCCGCCGGCGTGCGCGTCGTACAAGAAGATCGCGGCGTGGCCGAGCTGCGGATGCAGCTTGTAGGTGATGCCCGCGAGATCGAAGCGATCGCACAGCGCGAACAGCGGCAGCAGCGCGAGCGCGGCGTGTTCCACCGCGTGCAGCGAGCCCATCGGGTTGCGGCCGGCCGCGGCGAGCGCCTGCGGAATCTCGTCGGGCAGCTCGATCCAGAGCGAGTTGGTCTCGTAGGAGCTCGGCGGCAGCTCGAGCGGCTCGGTCCCCAACAACTCCTGGCCGCGCACGCGCCGCCGCTCGTAAGCGACGATGCGCGAGGTCACTTTCACGCGGCCTTCGACCAGCAGGAAGGAGCCGGCGGGGCGTTGGCGCTCGCGCGAGAGCACCTCGGTTTCCTTCTCGCCGAGCGCCTTCGTGAAGTAAGCCGCCTCGATCGGCTCGACATCGACTTTGTGCTGTTCGAGGTCGAGGTTCGTCACGCGGTATTGGCGGCCGTGGTGCAGGTAGATCGCGCTGGGGTGGCACTCGCTCATCACGTTGCCCGAGCCGATCGAGCCGATGATGCGAGGCTTTTTCGTTTCATCTCCGCTTCCGGCCAGCTGAATCGCATAACTCGTGCCTGCGCTGCGCAGGCTGAGCAGGCGGTGCGGGTTGCGCCGCGCCGCGAACCACTCGCGGCCCGATTCGCTGCGCAGCAGATCGCCCGCTTGCTCCGCGGCCGCCGTCGCCTCGCGCACGCCGCGCGCCGCGAGCCAGGGCTCGTCAGCGCGCAGGGGCACCTCCGCCGCGGCGCAGGGCAGGTGCCGCGCGAGAATGTCCGCGTTCGCGGGGTCGAGCACAGCGTGCTCGAAGGCGCGCCCCAACAACTGCTCCGGGTGCGCCACCAGGTACTGATCGAGCGCGTCGGGCTGCGCAACCAGTGCGATCGCCGCATCGCCCGCGCGCCCGACGCGGCCTGCGCGCTGCCAGGTCGCAATCTGGCTGCCCGGGTAGCCGACCAGAATGCACACATCGAGGCCGCCGACGTCGATGCCGAGTTCGAGCGCCGAGGTGGAGATCACGCCGGCGAGTTCGCCGCTGAAGAGCCGCCGCTCGATCTCGCGGCGCTCCTCGGGCAAGAAGCCCGCGCGATACGAACTGATGCGCGGCGCGAGCTCCGGCTCCGCGGCCGCGATCCACTGGTGCATCAGCTCCGTCACCCGCCGCGCCTTCGTGAACGCGATCGTGCGCAGCCCGCACTTCAGCGCGAGCCGGAAGAGGCGCGCGGCGGCTGTGTAGGGCGACGTGCCGACCGGGTTGAACAGCAATAACTCGCGGCGCCTGCGCGGCGCGCCTTCGGCGTGCACCACCGAGAGTTCGCGACCCGTGAGCTGGCTCGCGAGTTCGCCCGGATTCGCGACGGTTGCCGAGGCGCACACCAAGCGCGGCCGGGCGCCGTGAAACGCGCACACGCGGTCGAGCCGGCGTAACACTTGCGCCACGTGCGAGCCGAACACGCCGCGGTAGGTGTGCAGCTCGTCGACGACCACCAGCGAGAGCCCGCGGAAGAAGCGCTCCCAGCTCATGTGATGTGGCAAGAGGCCGAGGTGCAGCATGTCGGGCGTCGTCACCACCACGTTCGGCGGGTCGTTGCGAATCTTCGTGCGCAAGCTCGGCTTGGTGTCGCCGTCGTAGATCGCGACGGTGCGGGCCGCGTCGAGCCCAAGCGCCTCGGCGTCCGCCGCGAGCTTCTTGGCTTGGTCTTGCTCGAGCGCCTTCAGCGGAAACAGCCAGAGCGCGTGCGAGTTCGGGTCGGCGAGCGCGCTCTCGAGCGCCGGCAGTGCGTAGACGAGCGACTTCCCGCTCGCCGTTGGCGTCGCGAGCACCACGTCGCGCCCCGCGCGCAGCTCTGCGAGCGCGCGCGCTTGATGCGGGTAGAGCGAACCGATGCCGCGCGCACGCGCGACCAAGCGCGAAGCCTCGGGGAGTACATCGAGCCCGACGTGCCCGGGCGGCTCGGCGGGCAGCACGCTCGCGTGGCGCAGCGCTCGCGCGAGTTCCTCGTCCGCGCGCACCGCGGCGAGAAACGCAGCAATGCCTTGCGCGCGCGGTGCGCTCGCGCGGATCGCGCTCATGCTGTGCTCCACCGCCACGCGGGAGGAGCGCGGCAAACTGCGAGAGCACGGTGTGGGCCTGGGGGAAGGGCACCTTAGGGGACTTGCCCGCGCTGAGCGACGGCGGGCGCGCGAATTCGCAGGCGAAGCGCGGGGGAAATCGAGCGAGTGCTGGCTAGGGGAGCCGGCTTCCGTACACGCGCTTGATTGGGATCGCGTCGAGGTCGACGCCGTCCAAGCAGCGGACGTTGATTCCCCAACCCGAGAACGGGGGGGCGCCACCGGCGATCTCCTGCGGGGTTCCACGGCGCGGCCGCCGGAAAGAGAGGATCCCGCAGGTTGGACAGAAGTAGTCCTCTGCGGTTCGCGTGAGCCACTGATAGAGCGTGAGTTCTGCGAGTGTCGGGGCGAGCAGGCGGAACCTCTCTGCGTCGACGCGATGTATCAGCGCTCCGCGCTTGCGACAGATCGAGCAGTCGCATGAGCGCACGTGATCGAGGTCGGCGTCGACCTCGAAGCGCACGCGACCGCAGTGACAGGATCCTTGATAGGTCCTCATTGCGGACTCCCTGCGCGAGACGGATCGACGAACGCATCCAAGCGTTTCCTCGTCGCGGCCGCGGCCGGCCGCGCATAGCAGCGCTGCAACCAGTCGCCGACGCTCGCGAACAGTGCGAGCCGCGCGTCCTGCTGCACCCACGGCTCGAGCTGGCCCTGCGCCCACAGCGTCCAGCGCCACGCGTGTGCCTCGCCTTCCGGCGTGGCGGGATAGAGCGGCTCTCGCCCGCGCGCTCCGAACTTCTTGGCGAGATACAGATTGATCGCGAGTGATTCAGAGAGCGCGAAGCCGTCGTCGACGATCGTTGGAATCGTGCCGGCGGGGGTTGAGCTTCAGGAACGCGGGCGCCTTCAGCGCCGGATCGTCGAAGGCGAGTGGCACGTGCTCGTATTCGAGGCCGAGTTCGGCGGCCACCCAGAGCACGCGCATCGTTCGCGAACGCGGCGAGCCGTAAATTGCCAGCGGCATGACGCAGGCTGCGCCGAAAGCGTGAGCGGATCAACGGGCCTGGGTCGCGCGAAAGACTCCGAGTCGCGAATTTTCCGCGCCGGGGCGCCGTGCGCTGGCGCATCCTCGCGCGCGATGCGCCTCTCACTACAAGCCCAGTACGCAATTTGCGGGATGTTCGATTTGGCGTACGGCGGCTCGCGCGCACCCGTGCAGGTGCGTGTGATCGGGGAGCGCCAGCGCATTCCGGAGCGCTTCCTCGAACAGATCTTTCAGCGCTTGCGGAAGGCGGAACTCGTGCGCGGTAAGCGCGGACCCGGCGGCGGCTACGTGCTCGCGCGGCCGGCGGCCGAGATCACGCTGCGCGACATCCTCGAGGCCGTCGAAGGACCGCTCGCCGACGGCATCGCCCACGGCCCGCCGCCGCGCGATCGAAGGTCTGCCTATCGCCCGACCTTTTTGTGGCGCGAACTCAACGCGCGCATCGAGGAAGTGTTCGAGGCGCGCACGCTCGAGGATTTGTGCCAGCGCGCGGCTATGGGGGGCGTGAAGCGACCCGATGCGGACGGCGCGCCCGAGTACCACATCTGAGGCAGCGGTTGCTCGCCGCGCGGCGCGATGCGAAGCCGCATGAACTCGCCGCGGCAGCCCGCGGAAACGCGGCGGTCGCGGCGCCCATTCTCTACAGTGCCCGCCCACTTCACCCGTGGGGCGAGGTCGTCAAGGCGTGAGGGAGCGCATTCTCGTGGATCGGTCGCTGGCGCCAGCCACCGTTTCCGCGCGCGTCCTCGCCGATCTTCACGAGCACGCGCGCGAGACGCACCCCGAGGAGTGTTGTGGCCTCGTGCTGGGCAGCGCGAGGGGGCGGCTCGAGCGCGTGGTGCGCTGTAGGAACGAGATGACACGGCTTCACCGCCAAGACGCAGCGCAGTATCCGCGCGACGGCCGGGAGGCCTTTCACATGAACGAGGCCGACGTGCTGCAGGCGCAGAAATTCGCGGATGCGGAGGGCCTCGCGGTGACGGGCGTCTATCACTCGCACGCCGACGCGGGCCCGTATTTCTCGACGCTCGATCAAGAGTTCGCCGCGCAGCCGGGGTTTCCGTTCCCCGACGCGCGACACCTCGTCGTCTCGGTGCTCGAAGGCCTGGTGACAGAGGCGGCTGTGTTCGAACGCGACGATTCGGACGCCGGGTTCAGCGGCCGACTTCTCCAAGCGGAGGCCCCAGAATGAAGCGAATTGCAATCGGCCTGGTGAGTGCGTGGGTCGCCGGCTGTGCGGGTGGTGGCGTCGGCAGCGCTACCGGCGGCTCGTTTCGCGTCGAGACGCTGCCGGCGGACCCGGTGGCGCTCACGTATCGCAAGACCGACGAGATCGAGAAGGTCGAGAAGCAGCTCGACGCGCGGAAGCAGCACGAGCTCGAGGAGAAACGCAAGGAGATCCTGCGCGCGCGCCCAGCGCTCGGCTCGCTCGCGGCGCTGCGCGAAGCGCTCGGTGCGCGCGCTGAGGAAGCGGCCGGCATCGATCTCAGCGCGCGCATGGCGCTCTACACGATCCCCGACGAGCGCACCGTAGACGCCGAGTTCGCGGCGAAGGGCGATAAGCCGATCGCGTGGTCGGCCGATCACCAGCGCCTGATGTTCCTCTCCGAGCGCACGGGCACGACGCAGCTGTTCGAGTGGAACCGCCAGACCGATGCGGCGCCGCAGCTCACGACCGGCGAAGATCCCGTGCTCGACGGTTGTTACGGGCCGGTCGGCGCCATCGCGTACTCGGTCGGCATGCCGATGAACGAGACCCCACAGGGCGTTGCTGGGGGCATGCGAATTCTCGCGCGCGTGCCCGGCGGCACGCCGCGCGCCGTGACGCCCGGGCCCATGGATTCCTCGCCCGCCTGGTCGCCGAGCGAGCCGCTGCTGGTCTATCAGGCGCGCGGCAAATCTGGCGCGGACGAAATCCTGGCCGTGAACCCGCTCGAACCAGGCGAGCCGCGCTATCTGGCGAATGGCCGTACGCCGGTGTTCACGCCGGACGGCAAGTGGATCGTCTACAGCTCGCGCACGACCAAAGGCTGGAAGCTCTTCAAGCTGCGGCCCGACGGCAGCGGCAAGCAGCCGGCCGGCAGCGGTGCGATGCAGGAAGTGGAGCCGGCGATCTCGCGCGACGGCCAGTGGCTGCTGTTCACGGGCTACTACGAACTCAAGCCCCACGAGACGGACCTGATGATTCGGCCATTCGCGGGTGGCAAGGACCGAAAGCTCGACTTCGACGACAAGCCGCACCGGACGACCTGGTAAGGCCGCGGCTTTTTTCGAGCGACCGATCACTAGCTCCGAAGTCTGGACGGAAGGAACAAGTAGATGACGCAAAACGATCTGGTGCCGGTTCACGGTGGGCTCGATACGCCTGTCGATCGAACCCTCCCGCTCTCGGGGCGCAAGGAACTCGTGAAGGAGGCCGCGGGCTTGCCCTCGGTGCTCGTCAGCCGGGCCGACCTCGCGACGCTCTATCGCGTGGGTGACGGCGCGCTCTCACCGCTCGAAGGCCCGATGCGCCGCGATGTGTATCAGCGCGTGCTCGACGAGAAAGTCGTGCTCTCGAGAGGCAAGCGTTATGCGTGGACGATTCCGCTCGCGTTGCCGATTACGGATGCCGAGGCCAGCGCTGCGAAAGGCGCGAGAGCGGTAGCGGCGCGCAACGAGGCGGGGGATCTCGTCGGCATTCTGAGCGCGCCCGACGTGTTCGACTGGGACAAGCCGCAGTACGTCGAGCGCGTCTACGGCACCACGCGCATCGACCACCCCGGCGCACGCATCGCGACCGACGACGCGCGCAGCAAGCTGCTCGGCGGCGATCTGCGCGTGCTGCCGCAAGTCGCGCACCCCGAGTACGCCGAGTTCATGCTCTCGCCGTCGCTCACGCGCGCGTTCATTCGCCACAAGAAGTGGCAGCGCGCGCTCGCGTTCCAGACGCGCAACCCGCTGCACCGCGCCCACGAGTACGCGCTGGTGTGCGGCGCCGAGCGCCTAACAGCCGCGGGCCACTTCACGGGCGTCGTGTTGAATCCGCTGGTTGGCGAGCTCAAGGGCGACGACGTGCCCGCCGTGATGCGCATGCGCTGCT
>JANNDT010000482.1:0-22439 GCA_031387905.1 Deltaproteobacteria bacterium | reverse complement strand
GGCGAAGCGCTCGCGGCGCCCGACGCGATGGAGGCGCTGCGCGGCGCCGCAGCGAACCTGCGCGTTTCGCCTCGCGAGAGCACGCACGCGCTGCGCGTACGCATTACGGGCGCACTCGCGGTGTTCGCGGGGGCGTGGTCGCGGCTGCACGCGGGGTGCGCGCCGATCGCGCCCGACCCGGCGCTCGCGCACGCGGCGGACTTCCTGCGCTGCGTGCGCGGCTCACCCGCGAGCGGGGCCGAAGTGGGCGCGCTCGACGCGTACCTTGTTACGGTCGCCGAGCACGGCATGAACGCCTCGACGTTCACGGCCCGCGTCGTCGCCTCCACCGGCAGCGACGCGATCTCCGCGGTCGTCGCCGCGATCGGGGCGCTCAAGGGTCCGCTGCACGGCGGCGCGCCCGGCCCCGTGCTCGACATGCTCGACGGCATCGGCGCACCGGATAACGCCGAGGCTTGGCTACGCGCGGAGTTCGAGGCGGGGCATCGGCTGATGGGCCTCGGCCATCGCGTCTATCGCGTGCGCGATCCGCGCGCGGCGGTGCTCGAAGCCGCGATCGCGCGGCTCGAAGCGAGCGGCGGCACGAGCCGCTACCTCGCGCGCGCCCGCGCCGTCGAGCGCAAAGCGGTGCGCGTGCTCGCGGAGCGCTACCCCGCGCGCAAGCTCGACACCAACGTCGAGTTCTACACGGCGGTGCTGCTCGACGCGCTCGGCATCGCGCGGGAATTGTTTACGCCGGTGTTCGCGGTGGGCCGCGTCGCGGGCTGGCTCGCGCACTTCGACGAAGAGCGTGAGCGCGGGCGCCTAATTCGCCCGGACGTGCGCTACATCGGCGCGCTGCCGGCGGAGGCTGCGTAATCGCGATGGCGCCAACAGCCCTCGACGCGACGACGCTCGCGGTTCTTTGCGTCACTGCGTTCCTCACCGCAATCCTCTCTGCGATCGTCGGCATGGCGGGCGGTATGACGCTGCTCAGCGTGATGCTCGTCTTCCTGCCGCCGCTCGAGGCGATCCCGCTGCACGGCGCGATCCAGCTCGCCTCGAACTTCTCGCGCACCGTCATCCAGCGCGAACACGCACGCTACGACCTATTATGGCGCTACGGGCTTCCGCTCTTGCCGATGGGCGCGCTCGGCATTCTCGTCGCGAAGCGCATTCCCGAGCACGCGCTCGAAGCCGCGATCGGCGCGTTCGTGCTGCTCGCAACGTGGCGCCCGGCCTGGCTCGCGCTCGGCGCACGCCTCGGCGCGAATCCGAACACGCGCTTCACGGCGCTCGGCGTCGTGGCGGGCTTTCTCAACGTGATCACCGGCGCGACGGGCCCGCTCGTCGCGCCGTTCTTCCTGAACCTCGGCATGCCGCGGCAGGCCGTGATCGGCACGCAGGCCGGCGTGCAGGCGCTCGGCCATGTGGTGAAGATCGTGCTCTACGCCGGCTTCGGCTTCGTCTTCCGCGAGCACCTAACACTTCTCGCGGGGGGCGCGATCTGCGCGATCGCAGGCACCTGGGTCGGCAGCCGGCTGCTCGACCGCATCGCGGAGCGCTGGTTCACGCGCCTCTACAAGACCGTGCTCACTCTCCTCGCGCTCCAGCTCGTCGGCGGCGCGGCGTGGGCTCATTTCGCGGGCGGCGCAAGCGGCGCGGATTGATAAGCGACGAACTGGCACGCGCCGCCGGCGTTCAGCCAGGTCACCGTGAAGCGATTGCGCAGCGTGAACTCGCGGCCGTCGGCGGTGACCTCGAGCGTCTGCGTGCCGCTGACTTCGCAGGCCGTCGCGTTGCAGGCGTACTTCTCTTCGTCCGCCACGATCATGCGGTAGCGGAGCGCGCCGCTCGCGATGCGCTGCGTGAGCTTCGCCTCGTCGTCGACCTCGCCGTTCGAGTGGATGTACTGCGCACCGTCCGCCATCAAGCGCCCGAGCGTCGCGGTATCCGCACTCACGAGCGCCGCGCGCCGCTCGATTTCGCAGCGGCGGAAGAACGCCTCATCTGCGCGCGACGACGAGGTCGTAACAAGGGCGAACGCAGCGATCCAGAACCACCTGCGCATCTTCAGCCTCCGGTCGCCTGCTCGAGCCGCTTCATGTACTCGACGAGCCTCGGCGAGCGCCTAATCGCCGCGCGCGTCTCCGGCGAGAGCTCGTCGTCCGCGCTCTTCAGCTGCCCGTAGACCGCAAAGTCGGCCACGCTCGGCGCGTCGCTGAACAAGAACGCGCGGTCGCCGAGCATGCGCACGGGATCGTCGAGCTTCTCGCCGAACTCACGTGCGAGCACATTCTCGGGCAGGCGCGCAGTGCCCTGCGCCTTCAGCTGACTCCCGATCGTGCGCCGCACGATCGGCGCGAGCAGCGGCTTCAGGAAACCCGGCACGAGCGTGTTGCTGAGCATGCGGCTCGCGCTCGCGGGCGCGTTCTTCGGCGTCCAGCGGAACGCCATCACGTACCAGTAGAGCGCTTCGTCGGCCCAGTCTTCGAGTTGACGTTGGTGCGCAGCTGTTACGGCGTCGTGCGAGACGAGCGGCGGCTCGGGCACGAGTTCGTCGAGCCGGCGGAGAATGAACGTCGAATCGAAGAGCCGCTCTCCGTTGTAATCCACCACCGGCATCTTGCCGGTTTGCGGCTTCCACTTCTTGAGATCCGAGGGGCTCTTCGGTTCGATCAGTTCCCAGGTGAGACCCTTGCGCTGCACGCCCCGGATCACCTTCTCGACGAAGGGAGAGAGCCGCGAGCCGTAGATCGTCACCTGCATGGCGTTACCCCCTGAGCTTCGCGACGAATGCCTGGTCTTCCGCGATGAAACCCTTGAACGACGGCCGCGAGTGGATGCGCTCGACATAATTCGCGAGCCGCGGGTACTTCGCGCGGTCGATCGTGCCGCCGCCGAGTTGGTAGTTCACGAACGGCGAAGCCGTCGCGATGTCCGCCAGCGAAAAGCGGTTGCCGACCAGGTACTCGTTGTCGCCAATCTGCGCTTCGAGATACGTGAACACCGGCGGGATCAACTCGGTCGCGGCCTTCTCGATGGCCGCCTCGTCCGTCGGCCGCTTCATCATCAGCGGGAACAGCACGCGCTGCTGAAAGACCACCGCGCAGGCAGGCCCAACCGTGCTGTCGGCGTACTCCTCGTACCAAACGGTGCGCGCCGCCTGATAAGGGTCCGCCGAGATCAGCGCCGGGTTCGGCGCGATCTTCTCGAGATAGACGACGATCGCCGACGAATCGGGGATCACTTTGTCGCCGTCGGTCAGCGTCGGGATCTTGCCGAGCGGGTGAAGCTTTCGGTATTCGGGGTTCGGGCCGAAGGGCGTGAGCGGCTCGTGCTCATGCGCGAGTCCTTTTTCTGCGAGCACGACGCGGACCTTCCTCACGAACGGGGAGAGGCCGGCGCCGATCAGTTTGAGTGCCATGTCGAGGTTCCTTTCAGGCTGCTGTGTTGTTGGGCGCGCTAGACATCGAGAAGAGCGCTGGCAAATCGTCGAGGGCCGCGACGTCGCCTGCGATCGTAATCTGCTGGGTGCGGACGAGATCGGCGGCGCGCGCGGCGCCAGCCATTAGGCCGATCAGCAACTGTGCAGGCCCCGATACGCTCGCGTCCACGAGCGCACCCGCAGCCGCAGTGCGCGTTCCGCCGGGCCCGCCCGAGACGCGGAAGCGCGCCTCCGGTGCGTCGCCCAGCGCATGCGCATGCAGCTCGAAGGTGCGCGCCGGCGTCGGCCCCTCCGCCGCGAACATCTCCGCTGCCAGGCGCACCCACTCGGGCTCGATGTGGTCGCCGCGCTTGGGAGCGGTCAGCCATTGCAGGCCCCAGCGTGCGAGTTCGCCGAGAATTGGCCGCAGCGCCTCGCCATGCGGTGTGAGCGCGTAGACGTCGCGAGCCGCGGGCGGCGGAAGCTGGCGCCGCTCGACCACACCGTACGCCTCGAGCTCCGCGAGGCGCACCGCGAGGACCGAGCTGCTCACACCCGCGAGCCGACGCTTCAAGTCCGCGAAGCGCTGGGGCCCGAGCAAGAGTTCGCGCACAACGAGCAGGTTCCAGCGCTGCCCGAGCACCTCGGCCGCTCTCGCGAGCGGGCAGTACTGGCCGTACCGAAACTGGG
Source organism: Deltaproteobacteria bacterium (assembly GCA_031387905.1). Lineage (GTDB taxonomy): Bacteria > Myxococcota_A > UBA9160 > UBA9160 > UBA6930 > VGRF01. The sequence goes on along the minus strand of JANNDT010000482.1, from coordinate 18,343 downwards.
ACATGGTGCGGAAGTTAGCTGTAGTTCTAATTTCGAAGCAACCACTTTGCTTTAGGGATCGTCTCGTGCGGCGGGCGCGCCTGACGCGAAACCGGGCACTGGCGTTTCAACTTGCACTACTGGCTGTCCGATGGGCCCCCACATGGCGGCTCCCGTTACAGCACCCCGTAGTCAGCGCCTGGACTGCTTGTCCGAGGCGGAGTCGGAGGCCCTGCCAGAACGTTTCCTGATTTTCCTCAGCGGCCCCGAGATCGCGCGGCCTGTGTTGCTGGATCGCGGCGATGTGGTGGTGGGCCGCACGCGCGACTGTGGGCTGATGATTCATGGCGCGGGCGTTTCGCGGCGTCACTTTGTGGTGAGGTGCGACGGCGAACGCACCGTGGTCGAGGATCTCGGCTCAATGAACGGCACGCTGCTGAACGAGCAACGCCTCGGCCCGCGCGAAACGCGGACGCTGCGCAGCGGTGACCGCATCGGCGTCGGCAATCTCGCCTTCAAGTATCTCGAGCACACCGACGTCGAGGCACGTTATCACGCCACCGTCTTCCGGCTGATGGCCACCGATGCGCTCACGCAGCTCGAGAACCGCCGTTTCTTGGAAGAGCAGCTCGAGCGAGAGATTTCCCGCTCCGGGCGCTACGAGCGCACGCTCTCGATCGTGCTGATCGACATCGACCATTTCAAGCACGTCAACGACACGTTCGGCCACCTCGCAGGCGACGCGGTGCTTCAGCAGACCGGATCGATCCTCGGCCGCTCGATGCGTCGCGAAGACTGCGTCGGCCGGTTCGGCGGCGACGAGTTTCTCGTACTGCTCCCGGAGACAAAGCCGCTCGGCGCGCGTTTCGCTGGCGATGCGTTTTTCCACGAAGCCAAGCGCCTTCCCGTCACGATCTCCGCAGGCGTAGCGGCGTGGCGGCCGGGAATGGACGGCGCGCCGGCGCTGCTGGAGGCCGCGGATCGCGGGCTTTACGCGGCGAAGAACGCCGGGCGCAACCGCGCCGAGTTGGGCGAATAGGGGACCGAGCGCCCCTAATTGATCCCGTGGCTCGGCACGAGCAGCGCCGGGTCGATGCCGAGGCTGCGGATCGCTTGCTCCCAACATGCGGCGAGCGGCTCTTCGAACAGGATGCGACGGCTCGCGGGCACCACCAGCCACGCGCCCGCTGCGATCTCTCGCTCGAGTTGGCCGGCGGCCCAGCCCGCGTAGCCGAGCAGCACGCGCGCCGTCACGCCTGGGTTCTCGGCGACGCGTTTCAGCGCCGCGCGCGAGCGCGCCCAGTGCACGCCCGGAATCAGCGAGATCGCCTCGATGCCGTCGGCCGCTTCGTCGCCCAGCAGCACCCAGCCTTCGTCTTGGCCGACGGGGCCGCCCCAATCGACGCGGGTTGTTACGGGTCCGAGCCAGCGCAGGTCTTGGGTCTTGCAGAGCTGAGCGAGCGGCACGTCTGTCGTGCGATTCACGACGAGGCCCATCGCGCCGCGCTCGGGATCGTGGTCGAGCATCAGCACGACGGCGCGGCGAAAGTTCGGGTCGATCAGCACGTCGAGTGCGACGAGAAAGGCCGGCGCCAATGCGGAGGACTCCATGCCGCGCAGCATAGACTGCGAGCCGGCCGCAGCGTGGCGCGCTGCTCGCGGCCTAAGCTGCGCGCGTGCTTTCGCGCTGGCGCTCTCCTCTCGCGCTCGCCCTGTTCGCGCTGTGCGCGGCGCCGCTGCTCGCGCACGCACTCCTCGCGGGCGCCACGCCGGAGCGCCTCGCGCTCTGGAACACGCTCGCGCTGCAGGCGTGGTGGTGCGGGCTCGCGGGCTTCGCAGCGCTCGCACTCGGCGGCGCGCCGCGCGAGCGGCTCGGCCTCGTCCGTGGGCGCCTCGGCGTCGCGTCGCTGCTCGCGTGCGCGGTGGGGACGCTCGCGCTTTCGGGCGCGCTCAACTTCGCGCTCGAGCAATTCGCGCTGCGCGCGCAGGGCTCCCTCGCGCGGCTCGACGCGATCGTGCAGGCAGCCGCCCCGCAAAGCCCGTGGCTCACGCTGTTCGCGTTCGGAATTGCTCCAGGCGTCGCTGAGGAGTTCTTCTTCCGCGGCTTCCTCCAGCGCGCGCTCGCTGCGCGAATTGGCGCGTGGAGCATCATCGCGGCGGCCGCGGCATTCGGGCTGCTGCATCAAGACCCCGTGCACTCGCCCGCCGCGTTCGTGCTCGGCTGCTACCTCGGCGCGGTCGCCTGGAGCGCGCGAAGTACCTGGGCGGCGGTGCTTTGCCACGTCGCGAACAACAGCGCCGCGACGCTCCAGCAACTGGGCGTGGGGCCCGCGTTCCCGGCGCCGGGGTCGTGGCTCGGCGCTGCCGCCTGGCTGGCGGCTTCGGGGCTAATCCTCACGGCCGTCGCCCTAGCTGCCGCGCACAGCAGCCCCCGCGCGAGGGACTCTTCAGACTGACCCGCGCCACGCCGAAACAGCGTCCGAGGAACACGGATGCCTTCCCGGCCGGCGCTGCTCGTAGTCGACGATGGCGAACTCGACGACATCGTCGCGCTGCTCAACGAACTCAGCGTCGAGTTCGCGCACCTGCGCGGCGCTGCGGTTCCGCCGAACGTCGCGCCGCCCGAGCGCGTGCTGGTGACGACGCCGCGCCGCGCGATGCTCGCGAAAGACTGGCCCCGCTCTGCTCCGCTCCGCATCGCCGTCGTCACAGAGGATTCGAACACGCTGCGCGCGATGCTACGCCGCGTTGGCTTTGATTTGTTATTGCGGCGGCCGGTGCATCCGTACGCGCTGCGTCTCGTGCTGATTCGCGCGCTCTACGCTGGCGACGAGAAGCGCCGAGAAGAGCGCATCCCGATCGGCGCGGAGGTCACCTTCCGCTCGGGCTTCTTCCGCAAGAAGGCGTTGCTCGCCGACATCTCGCAGCGCGGCTGCCGAATCCTCGGCGAGGAGGCGCTCAGCGCCGGCACGCGCATCAATCTGCCGCTCCCGAAAGAGCTCTCGCCGACGGAGCTCACGCTGCCGTGCAAGGTGGTGCGCGTCGCTCCGAAGGCGGGATCGGATGGACGCATCGAAATGGGACTCGCGTTCGAGAACCTCACCAAGGAAAAGCTTGCCGAGGTGCGCGCGCTGCTGAAGCGACTCTCGGACGCCGCCGGTATGGACGATCCGCGTGTGTTCGGAGCGAAGGTCGCCGTGCGAACCGCGCCGGTTGCTGCGCAGATCGCGAAGCCCGCGGCGGCTCGCGCCGGCGCACCGGCCAGGCCCGCGCCGATTCGATTGGGTCCGCCCGCACTCGCAGCCCCGGTGCCCACCGCGCCTGCCGCGCCTCCGCCGAGCGTGGATTCCGCGAATCGTCGGCAACATCCGCGCGGCGCCTTCCCGAAGGAAGTCGCGCGGCTCGATCTCGAGGCGGAATCGGTGCTGCTCGGCCGCGACCTCTCGGTGGGCGGTATGAGCGTCGAGTACCACCCGAGCCTCCAGGTGGGCGAAGTGCTCGAGCTCGCGCTCTATGTCTCGCCGCGCGACGAGCCGATCGTCGTCAAGGGGCGCGTGGTGCAGGATTCCGGCGACGGCTTCGGCCTCGCCTTTGACGGGATCGACAAAAGCGTGGGAGAGCAGCTCGAGCGGCTCGTCGCGCGCTTACCGAGTATCGAATCGTTGCAGGGCGGCGAGGGCGCGGGCCTCGGCAGCGTCGTCTCGCGCGTGCTCTCAGGGTTTCGGCGCGAGCTCTGACCCCACCGCGCTGTGGCTGGCGAGCGCGCTCGCGCTTGGTTTCGCGGCGAACCGATCGATGGCGGCCGCACTGCAGCGCCCAGCCGGGCAAAACGCAGCGCGGAAAACCTGCGCCGCGAGCTGACTGCCGCTCGTCCACCAGCGCGGCCCCTGCACCAAGACGGTCGCGACCGCGATGCGCGGCGCATTCGCAGGCGCCACGCCTGCGAACCACTCATAACGACCGGGCGGGTTCGTACCGTTGAGGCTGCCCGTCTTGCCCGCGACCGTAATGCCCGGCAGCAGCGGCCGGCCGCGCGGCCGGAACGCGCGCCGCGCCGTACCGCGCTCGGTTGTTTCTTCGAGCAGGCCGCGCAGTTGGTCGGCGAGCTGCTCCGAGAGCACGACGCGCTCACGCGGTGCACTCGCCACGCCGAGCGCGGCGCCGTGCGCGTCGTAGGCTGCTGCGAGCCAGTGCGGCTCGAGCAGCCGCCCGTGCGCGAGCGTGCCGGCGAGCTGCGCCGCGTGCAGCGGCGTAATCATTAGGCCGTCGAGCCCCGAGCCGAGCTTGCCGAGCTTGTAAGCGTCGCTGCCCGGGTCTTCGACGTCGCCCGGCGGATGATCGGGAGCGGGTGGCGAGAGCAAGCCGAAGCGGTCGATCGCGTCGAGCATGCCGCGCGCGCCGACGCGGTGGACGGCCCACTGCGCGAAGCACTGATTATTGGAAGTCGCGAGCGCTCTCTGGAGACTGATCTCGGTGCCGCGCTTCGGCGGATTGATGCGCGCCGGCGTCAGCACGTACGGGCTGCCGGCGAAGCGGCAGGTGCTTCGCGCGAGCGAGGGAGCGGCGTCGAGCGTCGCCGCCGCCGTCACCACCTTCACCAGCGATGCGGCCGGGTACGCGCGATCTGGCGGAAATGTCTTCGGATCGGTCGAGACGTAGGCCAGCAGCGCGCCCGTCTCGATATCCATGACGACGACGTGCGCGCGCGCGACGTGACCCTGCTCGACGATCCGCCAGATCTCGCGCGTGAGCGAAGGGTCGAGCGTGTAGCGAAGCCGCACCGACTGCTCTGGCGCGAGTGCGATCGTGCGCTCGTACGAGCCGTCGCGCTCCGCGAGCGCGCGCAGCGCGGCGCGGCCCGTTGGGGCTGAAAGCGCGTCCGGCGGCAATGCTGGCGCGCGCGGCGCCGAAGGCAGCGGCGCTCCAGCACGCACGGAGTTCGCGCTGGGCGCCGGCGCCGCCGCGGTCTTCGCGGGCGCATCGAGGGCGTGCTTCGCGGGCGGCACTTCGAGCGCAGGCAACCGCAGCGGCTCAGGCGCTTTGCTACGGCTCTCATCCGCGAACAGCATCACGAGCGCGAGCGGCAGCGCAGTGCAGATCGCCGCGATCGTCAGGCGCCCGCGCACTCGCATGCGACGCGGCGCCGTTCTCGACTCCCCCATGCGCTCGGCACTCCGTCTTGCGCGCGATTGCGGCGGCTCAGTCCAACCTCAACACCGTGCGCGAGTGGGGGCAACGCGCGCGGAAACGGCTCTGGATCGACTCAGACCTGCACGACCTTGATGACTTCGGGAATTTCTTCGCGAAGGCGACCTTCGATACCGAAGCGCAGGGTGGCTGTCGAGCTAGGACAACCGACGCACGAGCCTTGCAGCACCACCTCGACGACGCCGTCGTGGAAACCCGCGAACACCACGTCGCCCCCATCGCGCGCGACCGCGGGCCGCACCTCAGTTTCGAGGATGTGCTTGATGCGCGCGACGACGCCGCTCTCTTCAGGGCGATTCTCGGCGGAGAACGCCGGGCCGAGCGCGCTCTCGCCGGCCGCTGCGAACGCCTTCAGCGCATCGACGACGGGCTGCGCGAGATCGGTCCACTCGAGGTCCTCGCGCTTCGAGACCGTCACGAAGCTCGGCGCGAGGAACACGCCAACGACGCCTGGGATCGCGAACAAGCGCGCCGCGAGCGGCGAGATTTCCGCGCCGACCGGCGCCTCGAAGGGCGCCGTCACGCCTGGCGGCGTGATCTCCTGCGAGAGCACCCACTTAATGGACTGGGGGTTCGGGGTGCGCTCGGCGTGAAAGCGGAAGTCGAGAGAAGTGGACATGTGGGGCCAAGGTAGCCCCGTGCGCTCGTACCGCGACCGTCAACGAGAGAGCCTCTGGCCTCCCACGCCCTCGGCATGACTGGCCCGCCCTAGGCCCGCGATAACGTCGCGCTCTACTCGGAGCCGAAATGCCCATCACGCTGTCCTGCGCCTTCGCCACGTCGAATGACAGCCACGAGCATGCGCGCATCGCGGAGCAGGTCGGCTATCGCCGCGCGTGGTTCTACGACTCGCCGGCGCTCTACCCCGACGTGTGGGTGCAGCTTTGCCGCGCGGCCGAGCGCACGCAGCGGATCGGGCTCGGGCCCGCGGTGCTGGTGCCGAGCCTGCGCCACCCGATGACCAACGCCGCCGCGATCGCGACGCTCGCCTCGCTCGCGGGCGCCGAGCGCGTGGCGGTCGCGATCGGCTCGGGCTTCACGGGCCGCCTAACACTCGGCCAGCGCCCGCTCGCCTGGTCGTTTGTCACGGAGTACGTGCGCGCCGTGCGCGCGCTCTTGCGCGGTGAAGCGATCGAGTGGGAAGGCCGCGCGATCCAGATGTTGCATCCCGAGGGCTACGCCGCGCCGCGCCCGCTGAATGTGCCGTTCGTAATCGCTGCCGCGGGCCCGAAAGGCATCGCGGCCGCGCGCGAAATCGGCGACGGCGTGTTCGGCTCCGTACCGATCGGCGGCTTCGCGTGGAGCGTGCTGCTCGCCTTCGGCACCGTGCTCGATCCGGGCGAGAGCGCGGGCTCGGCTCGCGCGATCGCAGCCGCAGGCCACGCCGCCTCGGTGCTGCTGCACTGGGGCATCGAGCATGGTCAACTCAGCGCGGTGCCCGGCGGCGCCGAGTGGGCTGCGGTCTACGAGCGCCTGCCCGAACGCACGCGCCATCTCGCGCTGCACGATCAGCACCTAATCGCCGTGAACGAGCGCGACCGCGCGTTCGTCTCGGGCGAACTGCTCGCGAAGCAAGGCCTCGCGCTGGACCGCACCGGCTGGCGCGCGAGACTCGCCGCGCTCGAGGCGCAAGGTGTTACGGAGATCGCCTATCAGCCAGCAGGGCCCGAGATTCCGCGTGAGCTCGAAGCGCTAGCGGAAGCAGTGCGATGAGCTGGCAACCGGAGCTCGACGAAATCGCCCGCCGCAGCGGGCTCGCCAAACTGATGGGCGGCGAGGAGCGCGTCGCGCGGGCGCGCGCGGCGGGGCGGCTGCCGGTGCGCGAGCGCGTCGAGTTGTTGCTCGACGCCGGCTCGTTCCACGAAGCCGGCGTGCTCGCGGGCAAGACCGAGTACGACGCGGCAGGCAAGCTGAAGAACTTCACACCCTCGAACTTCGTGACGGGCCGCGGGCGCATCGACGGGCGGCCCGTGGTCATCGGCTGCGACGATTTCACGGTGCGCGGCGGCGCGGCGGACGGCGCGGTCGGCAACAAGATGGGCTGGGCAGAGAAGACCGCGCGCGAATTGCGGTTGCCGATGGTGCGGCTGGTCGACGGCACCGGCGGCGGCGGCAGCGTGAAGACGAACGCGGCGATCAAACGCTCGTACGTGCCCGCGAACCCGGATTTCGACGTCTCGGTGGAACTGCTGTCCCAGGTGCCGGTGGTTGCCGCGGCATTGGGTCCGGTCGCAGGGCTCGGCGCTGCGCGCGTCGCGCTCTCGCACTTCTCGCTGATGGTGAAGGGCACGAGCCAGCTGTTCGTGGCGGGCCCGCCCGTCGTGCGGCGCGCATTCGGGCGCGACGTGACGAAAGAAGAGCTTGGCGGCTCGCACATCCACGCGCGCGAGAGCGGCGCGGTGGACAACGAGGTGGCGACGGAAGAGGAGGCGTTCGCGCAGATTCGGCGCTTCCTCTCGTACCTGCCGAGTTCGGTGTGGGATCCGCTGCCGCGCACTGCGCCGAGCGACGACCCCGAGCGCCGCGACGAAGCGCTGCTCTCGGTTATCCCGCGCGACCGGCGCAAGACCTACGACGTGCGCAAGCTGCTCGGCCTGGTGCTCGATCGCGAATCGTTCTTCGAGATCGGCCGTTATTACGGGAAGCCGCTCGCGACCGGCCTCGCGCGCATCGACGGCATTCCGGTCGGCGTGATGGCGAACGACAATCGCCAGCTCGCGGGTTCGATCGACGCCGACGCCTCCGAGAAGATGACCCGCTTCATCGACTTGTGTGACACGTTTCGGCTGCCGGTCGTGAACTTCGTGGACAACCCGGGTTTCTTGGTCGGCACTCCGGCGGAGCGCGCCGGCACGATTCGCAAAGGTGTACGCGCGCTCACGGCGGTGTTTCAAGCGAGCGTGCCCTGGTGCTCGATTCTGCTGCGCAAGGTCTACGGCGTGGCGGGCGCGGGACACAGTAATCACACGCGCGGCCACTCGCGGTACGCGTGGCCGTCCGGCGAGTGGGGCTCGCTGCCGATCGAGGGCGGCGTCGAAGCGGCTTACAAGCGGCAACTCGAAGCTTCGCCGGACCCTGAAAAGTTGCGGGCGGAACTCGAGGCGAATCTGGCTTCGCTGCGCGATCCGCTGCTGACGGCCGAGGTGTTCGGCGTCGAGGAGATCATCGATCCGCGAGAGACGCGACCGTTGCTGGTGGATTTTGCGAGGCGGGCGATCGAGATCGTGGCGCACGAGCGTGGGCCGAAGGCGCGCGGGATGCGGCCGTAGGGCGGCGCGCTGCGAACTCGCGAACTCGAAGAGGGGGTTCAGCCGCCTTCGCGTTCGGTTTGGCGGTCGCCGCCGCGGTTGACGATTTCTGCGGGGAAGGCCTCGACCAGCAGATCGACGACATCGCGCACCGACACCACGCCCACTGGCCGGCGGCGCGCATCGACGATCGGCACGTGGCGGAAGCCGCCGACGCTCATCATGCGCAGTACGTCCGCGACGGTGCCGTCTTCTGTTAGGCACTCGGGGTCGCTCGTCATGACTTGCTCGAGCGGGACGGTCGCCGGGTTGCGGCCGCCGTCCATGATGCGAAACAGCACGTCGCGCTCGGTGAAGACGCCGATCACGCGGCTGGCATCGGTTCCATCCTCGGTGATCAGGACGACGCCGCTGTGCTCTTTCTGCATCGCGCGCACGGCGTCGGTGACGGAGTCTTCGCGCCCGAGGACGCGCGCGCGGCGGGCCTGCAAGACCGACGCGGGCGCTTCCAGCAAAGTGGCGTCGAAGTTGCGCGGCTGCTCTGCGTCGAAGTAGGCCTCATCACCTTCGCTGGGCGGATCGTAGGCGCTGCGGTCGATCTGCATGGCGTGCCCTCCTCGAGGCGTTTTCCTCGTCGGACGGCTCCGATCTTACACCGGCGGCGACGCGCGCAGCGTGACTTCAGGCACATCGGCGACGCCGAAAAGCGACGCCAGCCGCGCGAGCAGAGCCTTCACGTCCGGGTGCAGTTCGTCCTCGTGCATGCCGCGCGCGAGGCGGCCCCACGAAAAGCGCCGCCCACTCGCAGCCAGGCGCCGCTTGGCGTCGAGCGCGCGCCAACCGCGCTCGTCGTCGGCCGCGGGCAGTTCGGCAGCCAGCGCTCGCAGCGCGCGCGCGTCGAAGTTGCGCAGCACGCGGGCGAGCGCGGCGGGCTCGAGCAAGTAGCTCTCGATGTGGCGCCGCCCCCAGACGAAGAACTCGAGCCCGTCCGCGTCGTGGGAGGCTTCTGGCGCCGGCGCTTCGTCGCGATCGAGCACGCAGAGCCCGCGCGCTGCGCCGTTCTCGGCTCGCTCTTCGGCGAGATGTTCGCGCGCGCGCGCAGGCTGCCTACCGCCGAGGATGATCGTGGCCTCGCGCACGCGCTCAGCGAGCCGCTGCGGTGCGCGCAGCGCCCAGCCCTCGATGATTTCGCGATCGCGCGGGCCCTCGACGTAGAGGAACGCGCGCGGCTCGTTCGCTGCGCGGTGTGGCGCTCTCGCGATGTGCGCGCGACGGGACACGTTCGCTCTCGAGGAGGGGGAGTTGAGACGCGCGCAACGTAGAGAACACGCTCGCGCGTCGCCTCACTCGGCGCTGGACTCTTGCGGCGCGCTGCGTGCGAACCATGCGTAGACCGGGAGCCCGAGCGCGATCAGGCCGAGGCCCGCGAGCGCGCGGCTGGGTGTCGCGGCGAGCGTGTTCGCCACCAGCCAGATCGTGGCCGCGATGTAGAGCCCCGGCACGAGCGGGTAGCCCCACGCGCGATACGGGCGCTTTGCTTCCGGCTGCGAGCGGCGCAGCACGAAGATCGCGGCGACCGCGAGCGCTTGGAAGAGCAGCGCACCGAACACGGAATAATCAGTCAGCGCGTCGAAGGAACCCGAGAGCGCGAGCACACTCGCCCATGCGCCCTGCACGAGCACCGCCGCCCACGGCGCGCGCGCTCGCTGCGACACCGAAGCGAGCGCGCGCGGCGAGAGGCCCTCGCGCGCGAGCGCGTAGGGAATGCGCGCGCCCGTGAGCATCGAGACGTGCAGCGAGCCGAACGAGGAGGCGAGCAGCCCCGCGGCCATTAGGGACGCCGCGCCCGCGCCGAACGCGCGCACCGCCACCTCGCGCGCGACCGACGACGCGAGCGGCACACTCGCAACTTCCGCGGGAGTGAGTGCAAAAAAGTAGGCGGCGTTCGCGAGCAGGTAGAGCGCGAGAATCAGCGCGACTCCCCATACCGTCGCGAGCGGCAGATTGCGCGCAGGGTTCTTCAGCTCGGCGCCCACCAGCGTGAGGTTTCCCCAGCCGCTGTAGCCCCAGAGTGCGCCGATCACGGCGGCGCCGAAGCCCGCAAAGCCGAAGCGTGCGCTCGCGGGAACGTCGCTGCAGGAGGCGGCGGCGCCGCTCAGCGCGAAGTTGCCGAAGCCGCCGTCCGTGAAGAAGAACGCTCCCGCTGCGACCGCGGCGATCAGCGCCACCTTGATCGCGCTGAGCGCCGTCGCAAGCCCGCCGTTGTTGCGGACGGAAGCGAGGTTGAGGGCGGTCGCAAGCGCGATCGCTGCGAGCGGAACCAGCGTGAGCGCGAGCGGCGGCAGCGCGCCGCCCATTAGGTCGTTCAAGAAGATCGCGAACGCCACCGCGAGCGCGGCCTGCGAGCCGGACTTGCCGACGAGGATCTGCATCCAGCCGTACAAGAACGCGGTGGCGCGCCCGTACGCGGCGCGCAAGAAGTGAAACTCGCCGCCGGAGCGCGGGAACATCGCGCCGAGTTCGGCGTAACTGAGCGCGCCGGCGAGCGTGAAGAGCCCGCCCACGAGCCATGCGAGCAGTACGGCGCTCGGCGAGCCGACGCTGCACGTCATCACGCGCGCCTTCACGAACACGCCGGTGCCGATGACTTGCGCGAGGATGATCGCGACCGCGGCGGCGAGCGAGACGTCGCGCACCAGGCCGCGCGGCGCGTGGGTCACGCGCTGCGTTCCAGCACCGCGAGCGCTTCGACGTGCGGCGTTTGCGGGAACATGTCGAAACCCGCGCACGACGCGAGCCCATAGCCACTGCGCAATAACACGCGCAGGTCGCGGGCCAACGTGGCCGGGTCACACGAGACGTAGACGATGCGGCGCGCGCCGAGCCGCGCCAGCGCGGCGGCTTCGCTCTCGCCGATGCCTGTGCGCGGCGGGTCGAGCACCGCCACCTCGGGGGCGAGGCGCATTACCTCGGGGCTCGCGAGCGCGCGCGCTGCGCGGCTCGCGAGCACGCGCACGTTCGTGCGGCCCGCGCGCTCGAGGTTCGCGCGCAGATCCACCACCGCGCGCGGCTCGGACTCGACGGCGATCAGGTCCGCGAACTGCGCGGCGAGCCCGAGCGTGAAGAAACCCGCGCCCGCGTGCAGCTCGAGCGCGCGCGCGCCGCGCCCCGCGTGCGCGTGCACCGCCTCGGCGAGCGCGCGGCGCAGCGTCGCGTGCGCTTGGAAGAAACCGTGCGGCGAAACCGAGACCGCGCCGCCCGGCGCGTCGAGCGAGATCGCTTGCTCCGCGAGCGCGCGCGAATGCACGCCGGACACGCTGACGGCGCTGTCGTCGCCGCACGCGAGATCGAGCTCGCCGCCGCCGCGCGGCGGCTTCGCGGCGAGCGCGGCCAGCGCGGCCTCGAGCGGCGGCGCGAGGATCGGGCACGCGTTGGTGGCGACGAGTTCGTGCGAACGCCCGCGCCGGTAGCCAACGTGCCCGTCGCGGAATAACAAGCGCGCGCGGCTGCGCGTCCCGTAAGGCTGCGGCGACGGCGCCACCTCGACCGGCGCCGCGAGCGCTTCCAGCGCTACGCCCGCCACGCGCACGAGCGCATCGCGCAGAATCGCGCGCTTCGCCTCGAGCTGCGCCGCATACGCGATCTGCTGCCAGCCGCAGCCGCCGCACTCGCCGTGCACGCGGCACTCGGGCGCAACGCGCAGCGCGCTCGCACGCACCAGCTCCGCGATCTCCGCGCGCGCAAAGCGCTTATGCGGTTCGACCACGCGCGCGCGCACGAGATCGCCCGGCACTGCGCCGCGCACGAACAACACGCGGCCCGAGGCTTCGCGCGCAACGCCTTCCCCGCCCGCGGCGAGCGCGCTGATTTCGACGATCTCTTCGGTCACAGCTTCCACCGCGCGCGTGCTCCGGAATTGGCGGACGCTAGCGGGAGCGCATACGCGTCGAGATATGCTCGCCCGATGCGTTGGAAGCCCTGGGCGATCGCTGTGGGAATCTGCGCAGCGCTGATGCTGCTCGCGCTTGGGCGAGCCGGCTTGGATCTTCCGCCGGGCGCCTTCCGGCTGGTGGACGTGCAACTCGCCCCGGCGCTGACGGATTCCCCTCCCGCTCACGATTCTCCAGAATGGCGACGCACTCACCTGCCGAGCGAGTGGCGTCCCCGCGGTGATGGCCGCGACCTCTGGTGCCGGGCGGAGTTCTCCCTCGAGCGCGTGCCCGATGCGCCGCCGCAGCTCCTAATCGCTCAGGTCGCCTTTGGTGCGGAGGTGTTCCTGAACGGTGCGCGCGTCGCGAGCGTGGGCCGCGGGCCGACGGGTTGGTGGGGGCGGCGCGAGCCCGTCTGGCTGCCGTTGCCGAAGGACGCGCTGCGCAGCGGCGTGAACACGCTTCATCTTCGCCTGCGAGTGCGCCCGGAGTTCGCGGGCTACCTGACGCCCGTCTTCGTTGGGCCGGTGGACGCGCTGCAGGGCTTTTTTCGCGCGAGAAACTCGCTGATCTCCGCGCCGGACGTGCTCGCACTCGTTTCGCTCGCGCTCGCCCTTCTCTATCTGTCGGTCTGGCGGCGCGACCGCAAGCCGGAGTGGGCGTGGCTCGCAGCCGGAGTCGGAGCGCTCTGTCTCGCGGGCCTGCCCTGGCGGACGGCCGACTTATGGCTCTGGCCGCTCGGTATGGGCGGATCCGTGCTCTGCATCCTCTGCGCCGCCCACCGCATCGGCGAAATCGATCGCCGCCGAACCGAGCGCGCCCTGTTCGCGGTTCTCGCCGCGCTCGCGTTGGGCGTCGTGGTCGCACCCTCCGAGGCCGTCTTCCCGCTGTCCGTCGCGACTGCCGCGTTCGATTTCGGGCTCGCCGTCTATCTCTTCAGACTTCATGGCGTTGCGCTCATCGCACGCTGGCTTGGCCCCGCAACTCCCCTCAACTCGGCTTTGGCCGTCAGCATGCTGATGTGCACGAATGATGTGCCGCTGTTCTGGGACCGTGCGCCGCTGCTCGGGATCCCGCTGTTTCCGATCGTCCACGGTCCAGTCGTGATCGCGAGCTTCGCGCACATCGTGACTTTCCTGAGCGATGGCCTAACGCGTGAGCGCGATCTCAACCGTTCGCTCCAGGAGAGCCAGACGCGGCTGCTGGAACTCGAGCGCGAGCGCGCCACGCGCGCCGAGCGCGAACGCGTGCAGCGCGATCTGCACGACGGCCTCGGCGCGCAACTCGTCGCCGCGCTCGCGGTGGCGGAACGCGAGCCGCAAGACAACGCCGCCGTACGGCACAGCGTGCGCCTCGCCCTCGGCGAGCTGCGCGGCGCGGTGGATTCGCTCGACGCCGGCGAACGCGAGCTGGGCGATGTGCTCGGCGCACTGCGCGCGCGGCTCGAGCCGCTCGCGAACGGCTCGGGCGCGAAGTTCGCATGGCGCGTTGGCGAGATCGCGCTGCAGCCGCGCCTCACTCCCCAACAAGCGCTGCACTTGCTGCGCATCCTCCAGGAAGCGATCGCGAACGCCGTGAAGCACTCGGGCGCGAGCACGATCGAGGTCGCGAGCGGCTCGCAGGAACACGCCGGCCGCAGCAGCGCGTTCGTCGAGGTGCGCGACGACGGCAGCGGCGGGAACGGCGCGCCGCCCGGACGCGGCCTCGCGAACATGCGCCAGCGCGCGTCCATCATTGGCGGCGAACTCACGATCGATTCGAACGCCGCAGGAACGCGCGTGCGGCTGTGGATCGATTCGGCGCCTGCCCCTAATCCTTCGGATTGATCAGCCCGAGTTGCGCCGCCTCGTAGGCCGCCTCGCTGCGCGAATGCACCGCCAGCTTTCGGTAGACGCGCTGCACGTGCGTCGCGACGGTCGCGGCGGAGACGCTGAGTACGCCGGCGATCTCGTCGTACTTGAAGCCCTTCACGATCAGCTTCAACACCTCGAGCTCGCGCGCCGACAGGTGCGGCTGCTCCTCGCGCGCCGCGCTCGGCTCGGGCGCCGGCTCGGCGAGGGCCTGCGCCGGTCGAAGTCTCCCTAACACTTTTCGGGCAATCGCCGGACTCATCGGCGAGCCGCCCGCGAGCAGTTCGAGCACGCAGCGCACGAGCTCCGCGGGCGATTCGTCTTTCAGCAGGTAGCCGAGCGCGCCGGCTTCGAGCGCCTCGAACACGGAGCGGTCGTCCGCGAACACCGTGTTCACGAGGCAAAGCGTCGCGAGCCCCTCGGACGCGACCGCATGGATCAACTCGACGCCGCTGCCGTCGGGCAACCCGAGATCGGTCAACAACAAATCTGGCGCGAGCTCAGTCAGCAGCTTGCGGCCTTCGGCGACGCTCGCGGCCACTCCTACCAACACGAGCCGCGGCTCGACGCCGAGGGCGCGGCGCACGCGCTCGCTCGCGCTGGGCTCGTCCTCGACGAGCAGCACGCGGTGCGTCTGAGACAAATCCGGCAAGGCACCTCCGCGCGTGTGAACCCGCTGCGTTCGCAGCCTCGCAGGCGAGTGTGGCACGCGCGCTCAGCGAAGGCGGACACGGCCGTGTCAGCAGAACTGATGACAGAGCCCGCGAGCCACGCGTGGCAGTGTGGCCCCATTCCCTCTGCCTAGGAGCACTCCATGCGGTTCTTCCCGCGCCTCGCGCTCGCGCTGCTCGTGATCGCCACAGCGCCCGCGGCGCAAGCCACAGTGTTCGTAGTCGATGCGACGACCAACGGCTCGGACGGCGATCTCACGGACAACGCGTGCAAGGACGCAGCCGGCGCGTGCACGTTGCGCGCGGCGATCCAGCAGGCGAATGCCACCGCCGGTGCAGACCGCATCGAGTTCGCGATCCCGGGAGCGGGGCCGCACATCATCCGCCCCGTCCCGATCGCTCTCCCGGCGATCACGAGCGAGCTCGAAGTCGACGGCTACACGCAACCGGGCGCGAGCCCGAACGCGCTGCCCGCCGGGACGGACGCGCAGATCGAGATCGCGATCGAGGGCACTTATGGCCAAGGGCTTCAGGTTTCTAACGCTCCCGTCACCTTGCGGGGCCTCGCGATCCGCAGCTTCTCGGTCGGCGTGCAGGTCTTCTTTGGCGCTTCCGGCTCCGTGTTGTCAGGAAACCGGATCGAACAGTGCTCGACCGGTGTGACGCTCGACGGCAACGGCATACGCATCGGCGGCGCCTCGCGGGACGATCGCAATCTCATCTCCAACAACTCCACAGGCATCTCGATCACCCGCAACGCCAACTTCGTCGTCAACAACCTGATCGGCACCGACGCGAGCGGGTCCTCGCCGATCGGGAACACCTCGGGAGTAATCATCACCGGGGGGTCGTTCAACGCGGTCACGGACAACGTGATCTCCGGCAACGCCTTTGGCGTCACGATCGCCTTCTCCAGCGACAACACGTTGGTGCGCAACCTGATCGGCATGAGCGCGGACGGGCGCACGGCGCTCGGCAACTCCGTCGGCATCCGCCTGGCGAGCGGCTTCCACCGAATTGGCGCCGCGAGTCTGAGCCGCCCCATGCTGAATGCGAACGTGATCTCCGCGAACGATACGGGGCTCGAGCTCCAAGCCGGCGGCAACTCGGTGGAGGGCAACTATTTCGGCACGGGACCGGGTGGGTCGGGTGTGTTCGGGAATCGCGACGCGATCGTGATCAGTTCGAACGACAACGTGATCGGCGCGCCCGCACTCGGCCGCGGCGAGGGCAACGTCATCGCCTTCAGCACGCGCAATGGAATCACGCTGCCGACCCGCCCCAGCTCGGCCAATCAACCGATCAACAACTCCCTGCGCATGAACCAGATCTACGGAAGCGCGCTCTTCGACATCGACCTCGGCGACGACGGTAAATTGAACAACGACCCCGGAGACATTGACGCTGGCCCCAACAATCTCCAGAACCCGCCAACGCTCGACAACGTGATCGTCTCGCCTGGCCAAACCGTGCTCGACGGAAAGATCGACGCCGAGATCGGCCCCTATACGCTCGACTTCTACTCGAGCGCGGCGTGCGACGCGGGCAACGACAGCGGCTCGGGAAGGTTCTTCCTCGGCAGCGATTCTGTCTTCGTCAATGCCGGCGTTGTTGCCTTCAGCGCGGTGCTCGCAACGACGGCGCAGGGCCATGCCTTCACCGCGATGGCGACCGACGCGAACGGCAACAGCTCCGAGCTCGGGCCGTGCTTCGATGCGGGGATCGCCGGCGGCGCAGACGTCTCCGTGAACGTCGCGATCGACCCAAGCCTCGGCGTGGTCGCGCCTGGGGACGCGGTTCGCTTCGAGGTGACTGCCTCGAACGCGGGGCCAGCCACGGCAACGAACGTGCCGGTGGTGATTGCGCGCCCGCCTGGCTTCAGTAGCTGGGCTTCCGCCGGGCCCGGCAGCTACGACGAAGCGAGCGGCCTCTGGAGCGCCGGAGACCTAGCACCCGGAGCGGCTGCGACGCGCCTCTTCGACGCCACCATCGGCGCGGCTGCCGCCGGCGCGCTCACGGTGCTCGCGGACGCGGAGCAGAACCTGAGCGAGCCAGACCCGGATCTCTCAGGCAATCGCAGCAGCGCAGCCTTCGACGTGCGCACGGGCGCCGATCTCGTGGTCACGCAGATTCTTCCCGCGTCCGTGCAACCTGGAGCGGCGATCTTCCTCGACATCAACGTACGAAACGACGGGCCCGAGGGCGCGCTCGGCGTGATCGTCTCCGGGCAACTCGAAGCGGGGCTCGACCTGGACGTCGCGTCCGCTCCGCCCGGTATCACCTACAACCCGGCGACCGGGAACTGGAGCCTCGCGATCGGCGACCTCGCGAAAGGGCAGAGCACGCTGCTGGCGCTGCCCGTGCGCGTCTCCGCGGCGACGCCGCTCGGAGTCGGGCTGAAGCACACCGTCAGCGCGTTCAGTCCGCTCGTGGTCGACCCGGCGCCGGGCCTCTCGACCGCGATCGTCGGCACCGGGCCACAGGCGGATTTGGGGATCGCTGAGCTCGAGTCTACGAACCCCGGATTCTGGAGAATTTCGCTTTGGAACCTTGGACCGGATCCCGTCTCGCGCATCGTGTTTCGCGTCGAGGAGTGCAAGCTGCCGGTTTCACTGAGAGGGTCCAGCTGCGCGGCTGCTTGTCCGTTCGAATGCGCGCTGCCGGTCTCTTTTCAACGGGGCGAGCTGATCCTCGAGGGCGCGAAGCAGGAACCCTCCTTGCGCGTTTCGATCGCGCCCGATCCCGCGGCCCCGTATCGCGAGCTCGACGAGTCCAACAACGATTACTACTGGGTGGCGGCGCCGACACGCTGCGGCCTGCTCGGCATCGAGTCGCCGCTCTTCCTCGGCCTCATCGTCCTGCTGCGCGGGCGCAAGGGGCGCGCAGCTCTCCGCCGCATGTTCCCCGGCTCCGTGCTCGCCCTGGCGCTGCTGTTAGGCGGCTCCGCGCAGAGCGCGCACGCCTCGCCTGTCACGCTCGCAGTCGACTCAGCCGCGAGCAGCGCGAGCGTCGCGATCACCAGCTCGCTCGGCTCTCCGGCGCTGGTGCCGGTCTCGCTCTCGGGCAGCGTCGACGCCGACGTGACTCTCGCGAGCGACGCGCTGTTCGGCCTCGTCGCGGAGAGCCTCCAGCTCACCGGCGGCGCGATCGCGTTCTCGAACTCCTCGATCGTGCTCGAGAGCTTCCCGCTCTACGACCTGACATTCTCGTGGAACGGCATCGTCGCGAGCGCCGCGGGCCCGGCCGCGAGCGGCTTCCCGGTCGCGCCGGGTCTCTCGCTCTTCGATCTCGTGGGCTCGTCGCTCTCGTTCGGCGCCGGCACGATCGACGCGACGGGCACCTACTTCGGCCTACCGGTCGCCGAGACCCTCGATCTCGCCGCGCTTCCGTTCGGCTCGACGTTCCCCGCCAACTCCGTCGCCCAGCTCGAAGTCAGCGACCTCGGCGGCGGCGGCGCA
>JANNDT010000469.1:0-6172 GCA_031387905.1 Deltaproteobacteria bacterium | reverse complement strand
GCATCGAGCGGCGGTGGCGGCACTTTCCTATCGAGGCGCGCGCGAATCGGAAAAGTGACGGCGCCTGCGGCTCAATGCCGCAGCGCCGTCACCCTCCAAGCATCCCGCCCGTGCACGCGATCTTCGCCACGCCGAGGAGCGCGGGGCGGGAGCGGGGTGTGGCCGGCGGAGGGTCGCTACCAGCAACGCGCCTGCACGGCACGCAAGCAGCGAGCGCGCAGCGGATCTCCGCAATCGCCCCGCTGCCATGCAGTGTTCGCCCGGCTGCCCGACGTACCCGCTGCCCGCACTCCATTCGGCCAAGGCCCGCAGCCGGACAGCGCCCCTCCCGCCCCGCGCGGCGCCACGAACGAGAACTCTTCAAACCGCTGCGCCCCGCGCGCCACCCGTACTACGATCCCCAGTTCGCAAATCCCAGCCACCAGGAGAACCCGTCCATGGAGTTCCAATACAGCGACAAGACCCAGTACCTAATGAAACAGCTCCAGAGCTTCATGGACGAGAACATCTACCCGAACGAGAAGAAGTTCTACGCCCAGCACGAAGCGCAGGCCGACCGCTGGCAAATTCCGCCGCTGATGGAAGAACTCAAGGCGAAGGCCAAGGCCGCAGGCCTCTGGAACTTGTTCCTGCCCGAGAGCGAGCGCGGCGCCGGCCTCACCAACCTCGAGTACGCGCCGCTCTGCGAGATCATGGGCCGCGTCGGCTTCTCGTCCGAAGTGTTCAACTGCGCGGCGCCCGACACCGGCAACATGGAGGTGTTCGAGCGCTACGCGAACCCGGAGCTGAAGAAGCGCTGGCTCGAGCCGTTGCTCGAAGGAAAGATCCGCTCGGCGTTCGCGATGACGGAGCCGGCGGTCGCCTCTTCGGACGCGACGAACATCTCGACCGAGATTCGCCGCGAAGGCGACGAGTACGTGATCAACGGCCGCAAGTGGTGGACGAGCGGCATTCTCGATCCGCGCTGCGAAGTGCTGATCCTGATGGGCAAGACGGACGCGGGCGCGTCACAGCATGCGCAGCAGTCGCAGGTGGTGGTGCCGCGCAATACAAAGGGCATCAAGGTGGAGCGCTTCTTGCCGGTGTTTGGCTTCGACGACGCGCCGCATGGCCACGGTGAAGTGAGCTTCACCAACGTGCGCGTGCCGGTGAGCAACATCCTGCTCGGTGAAGGGCGCGGCTTCGAGATCGCACAGGGGCGCCTCGGGCCGGGCCGCATCCATCATTGCATGCGGGTGATCGGCGTCGCGGAGCGCGCGCTCGAGAAGATGTGCCAGCGCCTGATGACCCGCACGGCGTTCGGCAAGAAGATCTACGAACACTCGGTGTGGGAAGAGCGCATCGCGGATGCGCGCATCGAGATCGAGTGCTCGCGGCTGCTGACGCTGAAGGCCGCGTACATGATGGACACGGTCGGCAACAAGGTGGCGCGCGCGGAGATCGCGATGATCAAGGTGAAGGCGCCGGTCATGGCGCTGAAGATCATCGACGACGCGATTCAGGCGCACGGTGGTGCGGGTGTTACGGACGACTTCGGGCTGGCGAAGACTTGGAGTTCGATCCGAACGCTGCGGTTGGCGGATGGACCGGATGAGGTGCACCGCAGGACGGTGGCGAAGATCGAGCTGAAGAAGCAGGCGGAGCGCGCTGGCGTGAAGCTGCGGTAGCGGGCGGCTCGCACTCCGGCTCCGGGGCAGGGTTCGATGCGTCGTCTCGAAGGCAAGCGGGCAATTGTTACGGGCGCGGGCTCGGGGATCGGGCGCGCCTCGGCGATTCGCTTTGCGGAGGAAGGCGCTCGCGTACTCGCGGTCGATCTTGCCGAAGCGGCCGTGAATGAGACGGCTCTGCAGATCGCTCGTGCGGGCGGGCAGGCGGAGGCGATCGCGGCGGACGTTGCGGATGACGCGACGGTGGCGGCATTGGTGGCGAAGTGCGTCAAAGACTGGGGCGGGCTCGAGGCGATCTACGCGAACGCGGGTGTTTCGGGGCCGCCGAAGACGATTCTCGATCTCGAGGTCGATGACTGGTGGCCGGTGTTGCGCGTCAACTTGATCGGCCCGTTTCTGGCGATCAAATACGCGGGGCGCGCGATGGCGGCGGCGGGGCGCGGGTCGATCATCTGCACGGCTTCGGTGGCGGGCCTCCGAAGTGGCGCGGGCGGGACGCCGTACAGCGCGAGCAAGGCGGGCGTCGTCAGCCTGGTGCAGACGGCGGCGTATCAGCTCGGGAATACGGGCGTGCGCGTGAACGCGATTTGTCCCGGCCTGATCGAAACGGGTATGACGAAGCCGATCTATGACGGCGCGCGCGCGGTGGGCAAAGAGCACAAGATCGGGCAGCTGAACCCGCTGAAGCGCGGCGGGCAGCCACGCGAGATCGCGGCGATGGCGGCGTTCCTGGCGAGCGACGATGCGAGTTACGTGAACGGCCAGGCGTTCCCGGTGGATGGCGGGCTGAGCGCCTCCCATCCTTATGTACCCGGCAAGCTCGCTTAGCGCCGCCGGGCCGGGCGGCTCGCTTCTCGGGTCTTTCCGCGATCGAAACTCGCGCGCGAGTTGCCGATCAGGGCCGGGTGAACGACTCGTTGCCGACGACTGCCTCGCATGCGCGCTACGTCGCGCGCCAGCCCATCCTCGACGCGAAGGAACGCGTCGTCGCGTATGAGTTGTTGTTCCGCGCCGGGCTCGAGAACGTGTATGCGTGTGATTCAGCGGATCGCGCCTCCGCCAGCGTGATCGCGGATGCGTTCGCGCTGTTCGGCATCGAGTCGCTGACGGGTGGCAAGCCCGCGTTCCTGAACTTCACGCGCGAAGCGCTACTGCAGGATTTCGCCTCGCTCTTGCCGCCGGACTTTGCAGTGATCGAGCTGCTGGAAACCGTAACACCAGACCCCGAGGTGGTGCGCGCATGTCGCCGGCTGAAGGCGCGCGGCTACCGGCTCGCGCTGGACGACTTCACGTGGGGCGAGGATTGGGCTCCGCTGCTCGAACTCGCGGACATCGTGAAGGTCGACTTCCTCGCGACGCGCGGCGAGGAGCGCATCGCGATGGCCCGCAGGCTGCGGCCCTTCGACGTCACGCTGCTCGCTGAGAAGGTCGAGATGCGCTCGGATTTTGAAGCGGGTCGCGGCGCCGGTTACACGTGGTTTCAAGGCTTCTTCTTCGAGCGCCCGAACATCGTCGTCGGCCGCGACGTCCAGGGCTATCTGCATAATTACGTGCGGATTCTGCAAGTCGTGAGCGCGCCAGACTGCGACCTTCGCGAAGTCGAGCAAGTGGCGCGCCGCGACGTCTCGCTGTGCCTCAAGCTGTTGCGCATGGCGAACTCCGCCGCGTTCGGAAAGAAGGGCCGCGTCGACTCGATTCAGCACGCGCTCTCGATGCTCGGGCTATCGGAAGTGCGCAAGTGGATCGCCTTGCTCACGCTCGCGGGCCTCGCGGAGGGCAAGCCGGCGGAGCTGATCCGCACGACGCTCGTGCGTGCGCGTTTCTGCGAGGAGGTTGCGGAGGGCTTCGGCCTCGAAGAGCACGCGACGGATCTGTTCCTGGTCGGACTCTTCTCTTTGCTCGACGCGCTGCTCGATCGCCCGATGAAGGAAGTCCTCGCCGAGCTTCCGCTGGCGGACGACATCGACGACGCCGTGCGGCGTTGCGGCGGCCCGCTCGGCGGTCCACTCGCATGCGTGATCGCCTGGGAACGCGGCAACTGGACCGCGATCGACGTCGCTCTCCGCGACGTGCCGGCGACTGGCGACGCGTTGGCCTCTGCCTACCTGCGAGCAATCGAGTGGGCGCGCAACTGCGGATCGCTCGTTCACTGACGCGGCGCGAGAATGAAGCCTTCGCGCCAGACGCCCGCCACGCGACGGGGCATCTCGCCGACCAACTCGTAAGCGTCGCGATCGCCTGCAATGAGCGAGAGCCCTGCGACACCCGCCACCAGCGCTTGCAATTCGTCGTGAGTCGGTTGGGCCTCGTCGTGAATCGAGAAGTCGCGCACTAAGCCGGCGTGAAACTCCGCAACGGTCTCCGGCCTGCATTTGCTCTTGGCCGGGAGCGAGCGCCTACCGAGGCGCAGCCACGCGGCGCGCGGGAAGACTTCGATCGCGCACCGGCCAGCCGCGAGTTCGCCGCTCTCGATGCGCGGCCAACCGCGCTCGTGGAGCGCGTCGAAGACGGCGATCGAGAACGCAACGAACGGCAGGTAGTCCGTGGCAATACGCTTCCTGGCAGGCCAGTTTTTGCGGGCGCGTTGAGCCGGCGTTCGCAGATTCGCATGCGGGCGACGCCGGTTGTTGGGTCTCGCCAGGCTGCTGGCCCATCGATCAAGAGCACGCGCGAACCCACTCGTTCGCACAGCGCGATGCAGTGCTTAGCGACGGCCTCGGCTGTGGGGTCTGCGCCGGGGCCGCCGAATTTTGTGTACTCCGCGCGGATGAATCCGTCGTCACGCGCGAGTACGCACACGCCAATATCGCTGTAGCGCTTGTGAGCGAGATCGATCGAGACCACGCGCTCGCCGCTCTACATCCTCAGCGCGTAGCGAGCACGTCGCTCGCGCCCGGCGTCTTGGCCGCGCCGACGAGCGGCGCGATGGCAGGCGCCAGCGCGCGCAGCACTTCGAGCGGCAGGGCGCTCGTGAAGCGGTACTCGGCGGCCGCGGGGCCCGCGACGTAAGCGGTGACGACGCCGAAGTGGTGCTCGCCTGCGATGAAGGTGAAGACCGCGCTGCGGTCCAGGATGCGCTCGCCGGTTTGCACGCCGCCGCGGCCGAAGCTCTTGGAGCGATGATCGCCGGTGCCGGTCTTGCCGGCGATCGCGATCAATGTGCCGTCGGGAGCGGTGAACGTCTTCGCGACGCGGCGCGCGGTGCCGTTCGCGACCACGTCGCCGAGTGCGCGGCGCAGCGTGCGCGCGATCTCCTCGCGCAGCACGCGCGTGGGCGGCGCGGCTTCGCTCGCGAAGTTCGTCTCGTAGGGCGTGCCCGCCGCGAACGCGAGCGTCTCGATGCGCCGCTCCGGCAGCCGCACGCCGCCGGCAGCGAGGATGCCCATCAACTCCGCGAGCGCGGCGGGGCGATCCGCCGAGCTGCCAATCGCCGTCGCATAGGACGGCACGAGCGATTCGAACGGGTAGCCGAGCCGCGCCCAACGCGCGTGGATGCTCGCGAAGGCGTCTTGCTCGCGGACCTCGCGGAGCCGCCGCTCCTGCGCGTGCTTGTTGCGGGTCTTGAACAGCCAGCTCGCCGCCTCGATGCGCGCGCTCGCGCTCGCCGCGAGCACCTGGCTGCGCGTCGCGCCTGGCTTCGCGACGAGATGCGCCGCGAGCCACAGCTCGAGGGGCTGCACGTTCGCGAGCCAGCCGCGGTCGGAGAGGCCGAGCGCCTCCGGGCCTACCGCATCGTAGAGCCGCGCGAGCGCGGCGTCGTTGAGTCTCGCCGCCGCCGGCGCGCGCTTGATGAGCTCCGCCGCGAACCAGGCGCGATCGGCGGCGGGGTAGAGCGCGCGCAGAATCACCGCGACGCGCCGGGGCGAGGGCGCCTTCCGCGCGACGAGTTCGCTGAGAATCTGCTCGGGCGTCGCGCTCTTCCACGCGCGATGCCACTGCGCCAGTAACAAGCGCCCCTCGCGATCGGCGTGGCGGCGCAGCGCTGCGTCGCGCGCCTCGGGCGCCGCGCCGCTTGCCGCGATGCGGGCGGTCTCGTAGCGCACGACGTCGCGCAGAATGCGCACGAACGGCAGGTTCACCGAGCGGCGGAAGGCTTCGCGCACCGTGAGCACGCGCGCGTTGTCGCTCTTGTCGAAGTTCGCGAAGCGGTGGACGCCGCCGCCGGTGACGAAGCCCTCGTACGGGCTCGCGGAGTAGCGGCGCTCCATCGCCGCATCGAGCAGCGCGGGCAGCGGCAGCTTCGGGTTCGCGGCGAGTCGTTCGCGCACGAAGCGCGAGAGCGGGTCGGGCGCGGCGCCGCTCGCGCGCGCGGCGTGCAACTCCGCAATCACTTCGAGATACGTCACGAGCGTGCGCAGCTTCGCCGTCGAGCCGAGGTCGAGCTTGATGCCGTCGTTGACGTCGAGTTCGCTACCGAGGCTGTCGGCATGCACCCGCAACAAGTTGCCGCGCGGCGTCTGTTCGTAGCCGTGGCAGTCGATACACAGGGCGTCGAGGATCGGCAG
>JANNDT010000437.1:0-1571 GCA_031387905.1 Deltaproteobacteria bacterium | reverse complement strand
CGCTCCTGCAAGAGCCGTAACAAGACGTTCAGCGCTTCCCCGGGCGCGCGCGAGATGTCGTCGAGCACGCACACCTCCGCCGTCGCGATGCCGCCAGGCAGCGTGCGCTGCGCGATGCGCTCGCCGCCGCCCGCGAGCGGTTCGCGCTCGAGCACCACATCGCCCACGAGTTCGGCGAGCCGCGTGTCGCGGTGCATTTGATAGAAGAAAAAGCCGAGGCTCGACGCGCGCGCCGCCACCTCGGCCATGCGCGTCTTGGCCGCGCCGGGCGGGCCTTCCAAGTAGATGTGCTCGCGGCAGAGCAGCGCGAGCAAGAGCGCGCGCTTGGCCTCGCCGTGGCCGACCACGAACGCGTCGAGCTGCGCTCGAATGGCGTGGAGGCGTTCGCGGGCGTCGTCGGCAGCGCTCATGCGGCGCGTTCTCTATCGCAGCGCGCGCAGCGGCGCGACGTGGAGCGGACCGCGCGCGGGCAACAGGACCGAGCGGCCCCCCTCGCGCGCTGCGCGGAAACTGATTCCGCGCGTCTCGGCGGCCAGCTCGTCGAGCAGCGCGGGCGTCTCTTCAGGCCCGAGGAACACCGTGTGCACGCGCGCGCCGAGTTCGCACGCCACCGCGCGTTCGCGCATGACGCGCGCATCCCCAACAACCGGCACACCGTCCGTGAGCAGCACGATGTGCCCGCCGCGCTGTTCGAGCGCGCGCAGCGCTTCGAGCGCAACGCGCAGCGGCGCCTCGTAACTGGTGCGCCCCTCCGCGCGTGCGAGCCGCGCGCGCTCGAGCAGCGCGCGGTAGCGGCGATGAAAGAGCGCGCCTTCCACCAGGAATGGCTCCGCGTCGTGATGGAACTCGATGTAACCGACGCGCATGCGCCGCTTCGCCGCGGCGCGCACGACGCCGGCGACCACGTCCGCCGCGAGCCGCGTGCGCGCGCCCTCCATCGAGGCCGATACATCGCGCAGCAGGACGAGCGCGCCGCCGCGGCTGCGCCGCTCGCGCCTGAGCACTGCCGGCCCACTCGGCCAGGAAGCTTCAGCCCAGAGCAACAATTCCACCGGGTCCGCGTCCGCGGCGTCGCCGAGCTCGCGGAGCGGCGCGCGGCGGCGCGGCGAACCGCCAGCATCTGCCGCGCGCTCCGCCTTGGCGCGATCGATGCGGCCGGTGAGCGCCCGCACGAGGCGCGAGACATCCGCGGGCTCGGGGCGGTGGCGCAGCGGAGTGATTGGGGAGAGCAGCGCCGAGCGCTCGGCTTCGCGCGCGTTCGCGCTGGGCGTGCGCGCGCGGGCGCCCGCGTCGCCTGGAAGCGCGCGCCCGGCCCGCGCCGTGCTCGAAGGCGGCGCGAGTTCGCCCAGCGCCGCGCGTTCGATCAGCTGCTCGGCCGCGCGCAGCAGCGCCTCTGGCAGACGCGCCGCGAGCATGAAGCGCGCGGCGCGCAGATCGGCGCGCGTGGCCTCGCTGCGCGCAGCCAGCAGCGCGTGCGCGCGCAACACCGCGAAGCCCGCGGCGGAGATCACGCGATCGCTCGGCGGCGAGAAACTCGATGACTGCGCGAGCTGCGCGATGCGCCGCCAGAG
>JANNDT010000426.1:0-7873 GCA_031387905.1 Deltaproteobacteria bacterium | reverse complement strand
GACGAGTCGAACAGCGCGCCGACCGCGGTCATCACGATCGCGGTATAAAGCCCGTACTCGACCGGCAGCCCGGCCACGAGCGCGTAGGCCATCGCCTGCGGCACCGCGACCGCCGCGACCGTGAGGCCCGCCACCAGATCGCCGCGCGCATCGGCGCGCGAGTAGTTGCGCAGCGAATCGAGCGCGGGAATCAGGCGAAAAAGGAATCTCGATTGAGCGGCGGCAGCGGGCACGGGCTCAACGCTCGCGCACCTCGTGCAAGAGCGCGAGCAAGAAGTCGCGGTGATCCGCGGGCTCGACCGCCGGATACTCGAGCCGAGCGCGCAGCGCATCGACCGCGCGCGCGAGAATCGGACCCGCCTGCGCGGGTGCAAACTCCTCGGAGCGCCGCAGCGCCTGGCGAATCAGTGCGCGCTCCGCAGCGCCGAGCTTGTCGAACTGAGCGCGCTCGAAGCGAAACACCGACTGCGCGGCCGCGTCACGCGCGGGCAAGGGCCGAGGAGCGGGCGGCGCATCGGTGCGCACCACGATCGTGCCGGCGACGAGGTCGCCCAGCCGCTTCCCCTCGCTCGACACCACCATCGCAATCAACCCGATCAGGTATTGCGCCGGCAGCATGTCGACGATTCGCAGCAGGTTGCGCAGCAGCGACTCGCGCAGCGTGATCGGCAACCCGCCGTCGCGCATCACGCGCAGGCCAACCACGCGCT
This sequence comes from Deltaproteobacteria bacterium, assembly GCA_031387905.1. GTDB lineage: Bacteria > Myxococcota_A > UBA9160 > UBA9160 > UBA6930 > VGRF01. The sequence goes on along the minus strand of JANNDT010000426.1, from coordinate 7,163 downwards.
TGCCCGGCGAGCGGCCGCCCATCGCGACCTCGAAGAACGTGAAGTAGCCCCACTCGACGACCATCTGCACGAGCAGCATCAGCATCACGATCACGAAAAAGAAACCCATCGTTTCTTGCGGGTTCGCGGGGTCGATTCTGCTCGGGATCAGATCGAGCACGGCGCGCTGTAAACGACTCGCGAGGGGCGAGATGAGCATTACCAAGATGAGGAGGCCGAACTCGATCAGGCCGATCGCGATTACGTCGATGCCGTAGGCCAGCATGCGCGAGGTGGGGCCTGCGATCGGGAAGTGCAGCGCGACTTGCTCGGGCGACTGCACGATCTGCAGCGGTTCTCCGCCAGCGAAGCCATCCGGGTTGCCGCCTGCCAAGCTCACGTCGCATCCTTCGCGTCGGGGAGAGCATGATGGACGAAATCGCGCGCATGGAACACCTCCTCGGGCGAGCGGAGCGTTTGAAAGCGAGCGGCCTCGGCTTCGACGAGTTGCGCGAACTCGGTCGCCTCTACCGGATTTACTCGGCGCGGCTCTCGCGGTTGCGCGAGCGCGGCGACGATCCCGAGCTGATTCGCTACGTGAACTCGCTGTGCGTGCGGGCCTACGGGGTGCTGTATGCAGGGCGCGATGCGGGCAGCGCGCGCAGCCCACTGCACGGGCGCCTCGCAGGTGCAATCGCGCACACCTGGCACGTTCAAGCGCTCGCCTGGGCGCTGCTCCTGTTCGGCGTGCTGATCGGCGCAGCGCTCGGCGCGGCCGACGAGCAGGCGCTCTACGCGCTCGTACCCGAGTCGCTCGGTTACTCGGACGGCGGGCTCGAGGCGCTCGTGAACTCGGCGGAGGCGCGCGCGGAGTTTCTCGCGCGCGAGCAAACTCCCGCCGCCAAGAACGCGCTGTTCGGCTCGCTGCTGTTCGCGAATAACACCCGGGTGGGCCTGCTCTCGTTCGCGACGGGCATTCTCGCCGGCGTGCCGACCGTGCTGCTCCAGGTCTACAACGGCCTCGTGCTCGGGGCGCTCACTTCGGTGTTCGCGCGCGATCCGCTGCCGATCGACTTCGCAGCCTGGATCCTCCCGCACGGCGTGCCGGAACTGACTGCGATCTCGCTCTGCGCTGCCGCCGGGTTGCTGTTAGGGATCGCGGTCGCGAGCCCGGGCCGCGACGGCCGGGCCGCCGCCCTAAAGCGCGCCGCGGATCCTGCACTGCTCTTGTTCGGCGCCTCGATTCCGTTGTTCTTCGTAGCCGCCCTGGTCGAGAGCTTCGTGCGCGAATCCGCCCTCTCTACGGCGGCGAGGCTCTCGGTTGCGGGCGGCTTCGCGGCGCTCGAGTTCGCGTTCCTGTGGCTTTCGCGTCACCTCGCGATGCGGCGCGAGTCAGCGGCCGATTGGCTCGGCGAGTTGGCTCGGCCCGCCGCGGCGCGCGCCGCCGAGATCACGGCTCCGCGTTGAAACGCATTGCGAGGAAGCGATTCAGTAGCGGCGCCGTGATCTGGTCCGGCGCGAGATCGAGCGTCGCAACGCCGCAGCGCCGCAGGCCGAGCAGCGCCGTCTCGCGCTCATGCAGCAAGTCGTCGAGCACGAGGCGCTGGTAAAGCTGCGCGGGCGGCGCCGCGGCCGCCGCATCGAGCGACGCAAAGATCGGATCGCGCACCGCGACCACGAGCACGCGGTGGCGCTTGGCCAGCGCCGCGAACGGATCGATTAGGCGCGCCGACTCGGCCTCCACAAAATCCGTGAGCACGACCACCAGCGAGCGCTGGCGCTGCAGCAGGGCGAGGCGCTGTGCGAATCGCAAATGGTCTGGCTCGACGAGCTGCGGGTGCACGCTGCGCAGCGCCTCGGCGAATGCGCCGATACCGTGGCGGCGCGAGCGCGGCGGAACGTACGAGCGCAGCGCGCGATCGAAGACCGCGAGGCCGACGCGGTCGCCCGCAGCCTGCGAGGTGTGCGCGAGCGCGAGCAGGGCGTCGATCGCGTAGTCGAGCTTGCTGCGCTCGCCGACGCGCGCACCCATCAGGCGACTCGCGTCGAGCGCGAGCAGCACGACGTGATTGCGCTCGTGCTGGTATTGGCGGACGACCGGCCGCCCGCGCCGCGCGCTCGCAGCCCAGTCGACGCGGCGCGGGTCGTCGCCCGTCACGTAGTCGCGCAGCGACTCGAACTCCATGCCTTCGCCGCGGCGGCGGGCTGGACGCACGCCGAGCAGCTCGAGCCGACGGCGCGGGTCGAGCGCTTCGCCGCCGACGATGCGCGCCGTGTCGGGGTAGACGCGCAGCACCGCGCCAGCGCCAGCGAAGGAGCGGCGGCGCAAGAGGCCGAGCGGCCCCGTCTCGAATGCGAGCAGCCGCCCGAGCGCGCGATCGCCGCGGCGCGCTGGCGTCACGGCGTAGCTGAGCAGGCGCGTTTCGCCGGGCGCGAGCGCGAGGTTCGCCCAATGCGGATCGGCGGCGGCGAGGTCGCGCGGCAACTCCTCGAAGAGTTCGAGACGTGCGCGCGCGGCGGCGGCGACGCGAATCACGATCTGCGCCGCGCGTCCGACGAACGCGCGCTCCGGCAGAGCGCGCTCGAGCGCGAGCGCCGGCTCGCGGCGCAGCGCGAGCGCATCCGAACTCGCAGCGAGCGCCAGCATGAAGAGCGCGCCGGCTGCGACCGGCCATAACAACGGCGCCAGCACGAGCAGCGCCGCGCAGCCAGTGAAGGCGCCGAGCAGCGCGAGCAGGCGCTGCGTCGGCCAGAGCTTCACCTCGGCACCGTCACGCTCTCGAGCGTGCCGCGCAGCGCGTCGTCCGCGCGCAGCCCCTCGACCTCGGCGCCGGGCTCGAGAACGACGCGATGGCGCAGCGTCGCGGGCCAGGCTTCCTGCACGTCTTCGGGCAACACGAAATCGCGCCCGCCGAGCGCCGCTAGCGCCTTCGCCGCGCGCACCAGCAGAAGGCCCGCGCGCGGCGACGCGCCCAGCGTGAAGCGCGCATCGGCGCGCGTCGCCCGCACGAGGCTGGACACGTACGCGAGGATCTCGTCGCCGACGCGCACGGAACGCACGGCGGCGCGCGCTGTCTCCAGTTCTTCGGGCGAAATCCGCGCAGCAGCGCGCGCCGGGGCCGCGTCGTCCGCGTGATGCCGCGCCAGCAGCGCGCGCTCGTCTGCCTCGGCGGGATAATCCATCACGATCTTGAACAGGAAACGGTCGAGCTCGGCCTCGGGCAGCGGATAGGTGCCCTCCTGCTCGACCGGATTCTGCGTCGCGAAGACTGCGAAGTGCGGCCCCAGTGGGTGCGACACGCCATCGACCGTGGCGGCGCGCTCCTGCATCGCTTCGAGCAGCGCCGCCTGCGTCTTGGCGGGCGCGCGGTTGATCTCGTCGGCCAATAACAAATCCGTGAAGAGGGGGCCTGGGCGGAAGCGCGCCTCGCCGCGCGTCACGTCGAGGACGGGCGTGCCGATCACGTCGCTGGGCATTAGGTCGGGCGTGAACTGCACGCGCCCGAAACGGATGCCGAGGCAACTCGCGAGCGTGCGCACGAGCAGCGTCTTGCCGAGGCCTGGCACGCCCTCGATCAGACTGTGCCCGCGACACAGAATCGTGACGGTCGCGAAGCGCACCGCGCTCTCCTGGCCGATCACCACGTCGCGCACTGCCGCGTCGATGCGCCGGGACAACTCCGCAACGCTCGCGATCCGCTCGCGATCCGGTTCGCCCAGCGCGCTCATCCCGCCACCCCTTTCACCAACTCGTCGAGTCGCGCGGCCGCCTGCGCGAGGCTGCGAGCGTCGCGCACTGGCCGCGGCGCTGCGAGCAGCGCGAGCGCCTGCGCATCCACCGCGCGCGAACGTTCGAGCCGCGCGAGGATGCGCTCGAGCTTCGCGTCGGGCGGCAGCGCGAGCGCGCGGCGCAGGCGCCGAGCTGTCAGCTCGCGGTAGCGCTCGAGCACGCGTGGGTACTCGCGCGTCGCGCCGTAATAGCTCGCCAGCGATTCGACGTAGATTTCGAGCGTGGGCGCGCCAGGCGTGTCGTCGCCCACCTCGCGGCGCGGGAGCGCGGCGCCGAACCACGCGAACAGAATCCCGAACAGCGCGAGGCCCACGAAAAAAGGCGCCGCCGGCGAGGCGGCGAGGTAGCGCGCTGAACTCTGCGAGCCGGACAGGCCGTGTTCGTGCTCGTCGATGCGCGGCACGCCGTAGGCACGGACAAAATCGAGCGCGAGTGGCGCGGCGTCGGCGCGGGCGAACCACTGGTTCCAGAGAAAGCGCGCGTCGGAGACGACCACGAGCCGCCCCGCGCCGAGCCTGCGTTCGATTGCGAACGGCTTGCCGGAAGCGTCCGCGACCACGCGCCAGCCCTCGCCCGCGTCGGTAAATATTATGGGTTCGGGCAGTGAGAGCGTGCGCGGCCGCGCTGCGAGCGAGCCGGAGAGCGCGACGGGTTGCGGCTTCGGCCGAGCGCGACGCGCGGAACTCCCGTTCGGCCCGGGAAGATGCTCCTGCGCCGGGACGCGAAGACCCGCTAGCGGGATCGCGCCATGCGAGCGGCTGTCGAGAAACACGACCGCCGTACCGCCCGCCGCGATCCACGCGGCGAGCGCCTCGCCCGCGAGCGGGCTCGGCCGCTCCGTGATCTTCCTGAATGGGCTGGCACTGGGTTCAGGATCGCGCGCCTCGTCTCCCGCCGGAGTTCGCGGACCTTCCGCGTCCTCGGCCTCAGCAGCCGCGTCAGCCGTTTCCGTGCTCAACGCCGCGAGCCCGCGCGGCTCGATCCACCAAATAGTCTGCCGTCGCGGCAAGCGCTCCACGGCCGCGAAGCTGCGGCTCACCGGCAAGCGAGACTCTTTGAGCAAATCGTAGAGCGCGCCGTGCGCGTTCGGAATCGTGCCGTAGCTCGTTGCGCTGAACGTCTTGCCGTCGTTCGCCGAGAGCAGGCCGACTAGCACCAGCGTCACGAACGCGGCGATCGCAGAGTTACGGCCGGCGTGGATCACGCTGCGGCTTGGCCGAGGCGCGCGTGGAGCTCGCGCCACGCGCCAAGCAGCTCGGCATCGCGCGGATCGGGTGTCGGATCGCGAAACCAACGCTCTTCGAGCCAATCGAGCAAGCGCAGAAACTCGCCGCGCGTAGCGCCACCGAGCGCCGCGCTCGCGAGCTTCACGCGCAGCGTGCGATTCGGGTCGTGGCGGCGCAGCTCGACAAAACCGCGCTGCACCAAGCGCTCGACGCAGGCGAGGTGCATCGCGTGCGCCGCTTCGAGCAGCTTGCCCTCGGCCGCGAGCGCTTCGGCCTCGAGATCGAGGCGCCTGCGTTCCGGCACGGGCGCAGGCTTTGCGGCCGCTTCGCTCGCACGAATCGCCGCGCGGATCGTCCACACCACATGGCCGAGCAGCGCGAGCGCGAGCGCGAGCAGACCGAAGACCAGCAGGAACCAGAGCGGGCGGGACGTCTCGTAGAGCCGCGCGACCCAGCCCAATAACCCGGCGATCCACTCGGGCACGTTGAACACGGAGAAGTCCGGCGCCGCGAAGCGCGCGTACTCGGCGCGGCTCACGATCTCGACCGCAAGCTCGCGAGCGCGCTCGTCGGAGATCGCCTCCGCGGCGTTCAAGCGCTCGCCGGCGCCGAGCCGTGCACGAGCCGCGCGAGGTGCTCCACGTCGAAGGCTTCCTTGCGGCAGCGAATGTCGAAGTAAAAGACGATGAAGACCGCGCCGGTGAACGCACCGGTGATCGCGGACGCGAGACCTTGAAGAACGGCGCCGAGCCAGGGCGAGATTGCGCCGACCAGGCCGAAGATTCCGCCGAGCACCATCGAGACGATAATGACCAGCAGGTAGAGCTGGAAGCCGCGTCCGCGCTGGCCCTTCATCAGATCGAGGCTACGCCGAATCGCGGTCATGCCGAACGAGCGCTCCACGATGTTGATCGCGTAGAGCACCATGATGCCAAGCGCGAACCAGATCCCAGGAACGACGAACAAGAGCAGCCCGACCATCAAGATGAGCCCAGACAGGATCCCGGTGCCGACGATTGGGAGGAAGATCTTCATCGCTTCACGCAGCGATCCGCCGATGCTGACCGGCCGCCCGAGGTACGCCTCGCCCACCGCGTGCGCGATCGCCGCCGAGACAATCGGCATGACGACCATCAGCACCAACATCCCGGCGCCGAATGTCACCGACAGCGCGCCGATGTCCAGCTTCCCACCCGCGGCGACGCTCGCTTGCATGCTCGTCATCCAGTAGGCCTGAAAGAGCGTGAACGGCAGGTAGATCGCCGCCGACATCCCCACGAGCGGCACGAAGTGATTGCGGACGATTCGAAACGAGGTGTCGACGATCTCACCCACCGACATTGCACGGATCTCGTACTGCATCTCGGCTCCGATCTCTCAGGTGCAGCCGTTATGCACGAGCCGCGACGCGCGTGTCAAGCGAGGAGTATGAGCTTCGTGCCGCGGAGCGCGCGAGTCCGCTAGCTTGCCCGCGCTCGCGCCGGTAGCTCAGCTGGATAGAGCACCAGGCTTCGAACCTGGGGGTCGGGGGTTCGAGCCCCTCCCGGCGCGCCATGCAAGCCCGGCGAGATCATTAGGGATTTCGTCCGACGCTTCCTCGGTGTCCAGAGCGCCGCCCGTAACAGGGGCCGTCTGGGGCCGTCCGGGTGTGCCAAAGTCGAGGAACGACAGGTCGTGCTCCTCCTCGCGGAGTGCGTGCGCATAGACGCGGAGCGTGAGCGACGGGTCAGCGTGGCCGAGCACGTCCGCGACCCAGCGCACGCTCTTCCCAGCGAGCAGCGCGAGCGTCGCCCAAGTGTGCCGCGCGCAGTGCAACTTGAGCGGGCGCACCTTCGTCTCGCGGTTCTGGCAGTGCCTTAGAACGCGGTACCACGAACGTTCGACATTCCGAGGCTCCCAGGCTCCACCGACTTCGGAACAGAACACCCAGGCGGCAACCTCGCCCGTTCCGCGCGCCAGGGCTTCGCGCTTGCGGACCGTGAGCACGTCGAAGAGTTGCTCGGCGAGCGCGTGCGTCATGGGCACCTTGCGTGCACGGTTGGTCTTCGGCGGCCTCACGATCGCAGGCCTCGCCCTGATCGACGTGAAGTCGCTCGCGGCAGCGACCGGTCTGCCCGTGCTGATCGTGAACCGTCGCGCGCCCGAGCAAGCGGAGCTCGCGCGCGCGC
>JANNDT010000421.1:0-25752 GCA_031387905.1 Deltaproteobacteria bacterium | reverse complement strand
CGCGCCGCGAGCAGCTGCGAGATGACCTCCGCGTCTTCGATGGCGCGGGTGTACAGCGGAGCGAGCAGCGCGGCGATGGTGAGCTGCCGTGGGTCCAGGAAGAGCAGCCCGGTGCCCGCGAAGATCTGCGCCATCAGCGACGAGAATGCGTGTGCCAGCGAGCGTATATATATATACAACGACGAGAACGCGTTCCGGCGCGCGTTCACACGCTGACGCGAGCGCTGCGCACGCTGACGCGCTGTCTCGTGTGCGGCTTCCGCGAAGTGCGCACTGACGAGGTGATCGAGCGCGGCATTCTGCTGCTGAACGAATGCCCGCGCTGCGACCACCGCTGGACAGAGCGACCGCTCGCGCCCGTGGCGCTGGCGGCTGCGAGCGAGCCCGAGGTGTTCGAGGCGGCTTGACGCTGGCGCGGCCTGTTAGGCTGCGCGCGTGGAAGCCGAAGCCTCGCGCGAACGCAGCCGGCCGAGTGCGCCCTCGCAGCGCATCGTGTCGCTCGTGCCGAGCCTCACGGAAGCGCTGTTTGCGCTCGGCCTCGGCGCGCGCGTGGTGGGCGTGACGGAGTGGTGCGTGCATCCGGCCGCCGAGGTCGCGCGCGTTCCCAAGGTAGGCGGCACGAAGAACCCCGATCTCGCTGCGATCGGCGCACTCGCGCCGGATCTCGTGATCGCGAACCGTGAGGAGAACCGAAAGCGCGACGTTGAGCGGCTCGAGGCCGCGGGCATACGCGTGTGGGTGACGTACCCATGCACGGTGCGCGAAGGCGCGGAATTGCTCGCTGAGATCGCGGAGCTGGGTGCGAGCGCCGAAGCGCGCGAGCGCGTCGTAGCCCCGGTGCTGCGCGCGGTCGCAGACGCCGAGGCAGCGCCCGCGGTGGCGCCCGTGCGCGTGTTCTGTCCGATTTGGCGCGATCCGTGGATGGCGGTTGGCGCGCCGACCTACGCGGACGATCTGATCCGACTGTGCGGCGGCGTCAACGTTTTCGCCGCGCACGCGGAGCGGCGGTACCCGCGCGTCACCCGAGCAGAAATCGAGGCCGCTGCACCCGCGGTCGTGCTGCTTCCCGACGAGCCCTACGCCTTCGGTCCGCGCGACGCCGCGGAGCTCGCGCAGTTCGCGATCCCAGCCGCAGCTTCAGGTCGTATCCATTTGATCGACGGCACTTTTGTTTCTTGGTACGGTCCTCGAATCCTCCGTGCGATTGAACTGTTGCGCCGCCTCCTCCTCGGCGCGATTTAGGGGGTGAGCGCGGTGCCGGTTTGGTTCCGGATTCGTCTGACTGTGTCGGGCGTTCTTTTGTTGGTCACGCTGGGATTCGCGGCCTCGAGTTGGGCCTCGAATCTCGAGGACGTGCGCGTGGGTCCGCATGACGCCTACACGCGCGTCGTGCTCGAGACCGACGCGAAGACGTCGTACTCGCTGAATCAAAGCGGCGACGTCGTCACGATCGAGCTGCAGGCGAGCGCTACGCCGAAGGCCATCGCGGCAAAAGGTCCGCACGTAGCTTGGGTACGCATCGAACCCGCGGGTAGCAGCGCGATCGTGAAGCTCGAACTGCGCGGCCCGGGGCGCGTGAAGCAGATGGTGCTCACGGGCCCGAACCGCATCGTGCTCGACGTGTACCCCGGCGCTCCCGCGACGAAGCCGACACCGGAGCCCGCGCGCGTGGCGGAGGCAAAGCCGATCGCGCCCGCACCGGCGCCCGTGGTCGCGGAAGAAACGAAGCCCGCGGTTGCGGTGAACGAAGACGCGGCGGTGGAAGCCGAGGCGGAGGAATTGCTCGGCCCCGCGCCGACCCCCGTGGTTGGCGACGAGATCGCGGCGAGTGAAGGCGCCGTGACTGGCGATGAAGCCGCGTCGCCCGCGGGCGAGGTGGAGCTGGCGCCGCTCGCGCCCGAGCCGATGAAGTCCGCGCCGATTCGCAACGCAACGCGGCAGCGCGGCCTCACGGACTCGCTGACCGACCCGGTCGTGTTCAGCGGGCTCGCGATCGCGATGGTGGCGCTCGCGGTGATCCTGATCCTTCGTCGCCGTCGGCCAGTCGCGAAGGCGGCGCCGCGGGCAAACGAGGAGCTGGCGGCTTCACTGTTCAACGCGCCGGCGGAGACGCCGGGCTTCGAGCAGGCCGAAGCGCGCTCTGACGCGGTTGCACCCGCCGACGAATCCGAGGCGGGTGCGCGTCCGGGCGCAAGCGAAGACGAAGCCTCCGCGTTCGACTTCGAGGCGCCGCCGGAGATCCCGGAACCCGAGAAGCCGGACCTTGGGCCCGCGCGCGGCGCCCTGCTCTCGACGATTGGGTCAGTGACCCCGACCGCCGCCTTTGAACCGCAAGCCCCGACCGCGACTGGAGGACTGAACTTGGCCGAACTCGACCGCCGCATCGCACTCCTTGAAACCCGCCTCGAAGAAGTGATCGACGCGAAGGACCGCCTCGAGCGCCAAGTCTCCGCGCAGACCGAGGAGCTTCGCGTGCAGCGCGCCGCAATCGCGCGCACACAACGCGTACTTCGCACCGTCGTCCGCCCCGACGACGAGCCGAGCGAGCCCGTACTGAAGGGCTGACCGCAAGCGGCGCAAGCCGCGCGCAGCGAGCCGCAGGCGAGCGGAGTAAATGCGGTAGCCAGCGGACGCGAAGCGTACGCGCGCTACGCCGCCGCGAGTTCCAGTGCGCCGACGGCGCCCGCGTATTCGCCGCGCTCGAGGAACACGGGATCGCGCCCAAAAGCGCTGGTGATCTCGTGCAGCACGCTGCGCAGTGACGGGTTCTCGCGCAGCGTCGAGCCGCCGAATACGACGTGGCGAATGCCGTGCGGCGCCGCGAGCCCCGCGCAGATCAGCGCGACGTTCTCGCCGACCAAGCCCATGATCGCCGCCGCGACATCTTCGGGCTTCGGTCTCCGGCTGGCGCAGAGGCCTGGCTTGCCGAAATTCGCGGCTGTTAGGTCTCCGGTCAGCGCGATCTCGCCGGGCCGGTAGATGTCCGAAACGAGCATGTCTACGTTGCGGCGATCGCCGCGCGCCGCGAGCGCGCAGATCTCGTCGAAGTTCGAGTGGCCGAGCAGCAGCGCGCCGAGACCCATTACGGTGCCGCCGCCGAGAGCGGTGCCGCCGACGCGATTCACGGACAAGCGATCGGCCAGCATCACCGAAGTCCCGGTGCCGAGCGACACCAACAAGAACGGGCGCGGCGCATCGCGGCCCTCCGCATCGAGCAGTGCTGCCGCGCCAGCGCCCCACGCCGCGAACTCGTTCACGCGCACGGCGTCGCCGCCGAGCCGCCGCGCGAGTTCGGGGGCGCCGCCCCCCGTGAGCCCGATGCGTCGCGGAGCGAGTTCGCCGACGAGCCTTTCCGTCGGGCCCGCATCGCCAGCGGGCAACAAGCGGTGAAGCGTCTCGTTCCCGCTGCGAATCGCGACTTTCGTCAGGCTCGCGCCCGAGTCGATTCCCACCGCGTCGACCATCGCTCTGCGCGCCTCCGGTGTCTCTTCTTTGTGTCGGCCCCGCACCCGGCTGATATACCCTGATCACTCGCAGCACGGGCGGCGCATGTATACCCAGTTCTTCGGGCTCCGTGAAAAACCTTTCACGCTCAGCCCCGACCCGAAATATCTCTTTCTCTCGGATTCGCACCGGGAGGCGCTCGCGCATCTGCTGTACGGCATCGAGCAGGGCGAGGGCTTCATCGCAGTCACCGGCGAAGTCGGCACCGGTAAGACGACGCTCTGCCGCACGCTGCTCGACCGGCTCGATGCCTCGACCGAAGTGGCGTTCGTGTTCAATCCGCCGCTCTCCGGCATGGAGTTGTTGCAGTCGGTTCACCATGAACTCGGCTTGCTCGGCGGCGAAGCGTCGCGGCAAGAGCTGACGCAGGAACTGAATCAGTTCCTGCTCGAGAAGAAGGTCCAGGGCCGCCGCGTACTGCTGATCATCGACGAGGCGCAGAATCTCGAACGCGACGCGCTCGAACAGGTGCGCCTGCTGGGCAACCTCGAGACGAACACCGCGAAGCTCCTGCAGATCATTCTGCTCGGGCAGCCCGAACTCGACACCACACTCGAATCGCCGAATCTGCGCCAGCTGCGGCAGCGCATCACGGTGCGCTGGAGGCTCGCGCCGCTCAGCGCCGGCGAGACGCGCGAGTACGTCGTGCACCGCCTCAAAGTGGCCGGCGCCTCGCGCGAGCTGTTCACGGATCTCGCGCTGCGCGAGATCCACCGGCGCTCGCGCGGCATTCCGCGCGTGATCAACCTGTTATGCGACCGCTCGCTCCTCGCGGCTTATGCGGCGCGCACGCAGTCGATCGGACTCGGGCTCGTGTCCGAGGTCGAGCGCGAAGTGGCGGGGCCGCCGCGCGGCGGTAGCGGCTTCAGCAGTTGGCGCGACCGCTTTGCGGTGCGGCCCGATTTGTTACTGGCTGGGCTGATCGGCGCGACCGCGGTCGCGCTGCTGCTGGGCCTCGCGCTCAGCACCGGGTTTGGCGAGCGCTGGTTGCGCTCCGGCGGACTCACGCCGCCCGCGGCGGCCGCCAGCACGCCGACTCCGACCTCCACGGCGGTCGACGCGCGCGCGCAAGCGTTGCCCGACGTCTCCGCGCCGCCGCCCAGCGCCGCGCCTGCGATCGATCTCGCTACCTCGCTCGCGCGGCTCTCACCCGCCGCCGCCGGCGCCGCGAGTTGCGACGCGTTGCTCGAAGCTTGGGGCGAGGCGCGTGGGGGCGCTGACTTGCTCTCGATTGGGCAAGTGCAGGATGCGCTGCGCGCACGTGGTTTCTCGGTGCTCGCACTGGTCGGGGCCGATCTCGCGCTGCTTCGCTCGATCGATCGCCCCGTATTGCTGCAGCTCACCGCGCTCGACGGCGCGCCGCGGCCGGTGCTGCTCGCGCGCATCGAGAACGATGCCGCGTGGTTGAACGGCATCGGCGCCCCGGCTGCCGTGCGCGTTTCCTTGACCGAGCTCGCGAGCCACTGGGACGGCGCGGCCTACATCGCCTGGCGAAACACCGCGTCGCTGCCCGAGTTGTTAGTGCGCCGCGACCGCGGCGAGGCCGTCAGCTGGCTTCAGCAGGCGCTGACCGAACTCGGTTATTTTCGAGGGCCAGCAACTGGCGCCTTCGATTCGGCGACGGCGAGCGCGGTGCGCGCGTTCCAGCGCGCCAACGCCCTCACGCCGGACGGCGCGGTCGGGCCCTACACGCAGTTGCTGCTCTACCGCTCGATCGCGAGCGGTGCGGCCTCGCCACGACTGATTACGGCTCTGGAGCCGCCCGCGTGAGCACGATTCTCAAGGCGCTGAAGCGCCTCGATGAGCAGCGGCGTGCCGACGCGGCGCCGCGCACGCTCGAAGAGCAAGTGCTCGGCGGCGGAGCGCCGGGTGAGCCGCAAACGGGACGACCCAACAAGTGGCTGTTCGTTTCGGGCGGCGCCGGTGTGCTGCTGGTCGCGTGCGGCGTCGCGTGGTTTGCGACGACGCGCCCAGCAGCGCCCCCAGCCGTCGCCGCCGCTGCGCCCGCATCGCAAGCGCTGCCGGAGCCGGGCATTTCGCGCCGGATCCGAAACGCACCCCGCGCTGCGCTTCCGGCGAGTGGCGCGCCGATCGCAGGCACGCAGCTCGACAGCGCGCTGCGCAGGCAGCTGCGGCCGTACGCCGCGCGCGGCGAAGCCGGATTGCCCGTCGTGCGCGCGAACCTCCGGCCCACGCGCGGCAATGAGCCCGAACCCGAGGTGGCGGACGCAGAGGCGCTGGTCGCGACTCCTCGAAGCGAGACGCCGCGCTTCGCGGTGAACGCTGCGCGCGACGAGACGCCCGCTGCGCCAGTGCCCGCGCCGGCGGCCCCGCCTGCGCCGGCGCCGAAGCGCGTGGTCCAAGCCGAACCGCCCGCGGAGCCCGATGTCGCCGTCGTCGCGCATCGCCCCGACGTTTGGGTCGAGCGCACCCAGTGGCATCCGTCGCCTGATAAGCGCAGCGCGCTCGTGCGCATCGGCGAAAACGGCGAGCTTCGAGAACTCCGCGAGGGCGACGCGATCGACGGCGTGGTGGTGAAGGAGATCCGCCCGTCGGGCGTGCTGTTCCTACACGAGGGCGCCGAGTTCAAGCGCGGCGTCGGAGCGAGCTGAGCGGGCGTTCGGTCAGCGCACCGACACGCTGCCGTTGCTCGCGCGCAGCCTAATCGGTGCGCCGCCGCGGCCGAGCGTGCAGCGCAGGCGCCCTTCTCTTTCGCGCGGCGCACAGGGCATTTCGCGCTGCGTGCGGATCGTGCCGTTGTCGACGCGGATGTCGACGTCGGCATCGACGTCGACGGGCAGCTCCAGGGTGATGCGACCGTTGCTGGTCGCGAGCACTACACCGGCCGAATCCATGCTGTCGAGCCGGCAGCAGATGGTTCCGTTCGATGTCGCCGCGTCCACGGACCCCTTGTGTTCGACGAGGTCGATCTTGCCGTTCGAAGAACGCGCGACTAGCCGGCCACAGACGCTCTCGGCGCGGATGCGTGCATTCGAGGTGTGCACGTCCACGTCCCCGACGATGTCCGTCACACGAACAGGACCATTGCTCGAATGCGCGCGCACTGCGGCGCGCAGGCCCGAGAGGCATACGAGACCGTTCGCGGAGGTGACCGAGACGCGGGTGCCGCGCGGCACGCGCAGCTCGAGGTCGGCCTTGCCGCGCAACAAGAAGCGGCCCGGCACGTTCACGTCGACGAACAACTCGCCCGCGTTTTCGCGCGTGGTCACTTTGATCGCATCCGCGCGCGCAGCGGCGTCTTCGACGGAGTCGCCGCGCGCGGCGCGCGTGACTTTGAGCGCGACATCCGCGCGGTCTTCGCCGATCACTCGCGTGCGGCCGTTCTCGTTGTCGACCGAGAGGCCGCTCTTCGGCGCCGGCAGCATCAGCGTCTCTTCGAGTTCGGCGCGCTCGCGCCACGGGATGCCTTCGAGCAGCGAACGCAGGAAACCGCCGATGCGCGAGGGGGGGCTCTCGGCGTCGTCGCGCTGCCGGCTCATGACGCGACCCCGCGCGCGTGTTGCAGCAGCCGCGAGAGCAGCGCGCCCGCAGGTCCCTCTAGGAGCAGCGTCGCGTGCGGCGTGAGTTCGCTCGGATACGGGTTCACTTCGATCACCCGGCCGCGCCGGCGCAGCACATCCATTGGAAACTCGGCCGCGGGATAGACGGTGGCCGAGGTGCCGACCACCAGCATGCAGTCGCTTTGCTCGACCGCGGCGTAACAACCGCGCAGCACCGCAGGCGGGATCGGCTCGCCGAAGTGCACGGTGTCGCCCTTCACGATGCCCCCGCACTCGGGGCAAAGCGGCGGCAGGCTCGCAGGGTCGACCGCGATCGTCTTCGGGTGAAAGCGCTGGTGGCACGAAAGGCAGCGCAGCCAGCCGTGGTTGCCGTGGATCTCGAGCAGCGAGCGCTGGCCCGCCTGGCCGTGCAGATCGTCCACGTTCTGGGTGATTAGGCAGTCGAGCAGACCGAGCCCTTCCAGCGCCGCGAGCGCGCGGTGGCCTGCGTTCGGCTTCGCCGCGGCGAGCGTCTCGCTGAGCCCGATCGCCCACGGCTCCTTCGGGTCGAGCCGGTCGCGCCACGCCTTGGCAGGGTCGCGCATGAAGCGCTGAAAGCCGTCGAGCGGCGGCTCGCCATATTTCGTCCAGAGCCCGCCGGGCCCGCGAAAGGGGGGGATGCCGCTCTCCACCGAGAGGCCCGCTCCGGTCAGCGCCGTGACCGACCGCGCTTCACGCAACCAGCCCGCAGCGCGCGCGATTTGCGCGTCGAGCTCGGGCGTCAGCGTGAAGTCGGCGGCGTCCATCAGTGGAACCGGCGCCGGTTCGATTCGTCGTCGTCCAGTGCGCGCAGCTTGCCGCGCATGCGCCAACGGCGGAATCGATACTGAAGCTGAGAGATCGTGATGCCCGCGTCGTTGCTCTGCACCAGCAGGAGGAAACCGACGAGGACGCCGCCGAGGTGGCCGATGTGGCTCACACCAGGCGACGCGAAGATCATTTCCATCAGGAACAGGAACGGGATGAAGTAGATCGCGCGCACCGGGACCGGCGGGAAGATGAACATCACCGTGCGGTTCGGCCATAACAAGGAGTACGCGAGCAGGACGCCGTAAATCGCGCCCGACGCACCGAGCGTGTAAGCCGGCATCCCGAGGCCGAGCGACAGGAGTCCGCCCTGCCAGGCCGCGATCACGAGGCCGGCGCCGATTCCACACAGCAGATAGAAGCGCAGGAAGCGACGCGGACCCCACTGTGCCGCCACGTCGCTGCCAAACATCCACAGCCCGAGCATGTTGAGGATCAAATGCATCGGGCCTTCGTGAATCCACATGTACGTCGCGACGCGCCAGAACTGCCCGCCGCGCCAGAACAGCTCCGGCTCGAGGTAGAGCAGCGGCGTGATGCCGAACCCTTGCAGCAGGAACACCGCGATGTTTGCGCCGATCAGCCACTTGATCGCGTCGGGCGTTACGCGCGGCCCGAACTGCATTTGTGCGCCGCCTCGTCCGTACAAGCTGACTCCGTTCGCTTTGCGTTTCGCGCTCACTCAGGCGAGACGGCTCACGCAGCACGTCGCGAACTGAACAATGCGCACTTCGACAGAAAATCTGCCGGTCTGGGCTTTGGGCTGAGATTGCGCGGGGGGCGCTAGGCCGCGCAACCGAGGCAGCCTAACGGCGCGGCTGTCGCAGCGTCAACGAGAATCCGGCTCAGCTGGCGGTGGGAGCGAGGGCTTCGAGGGCCGCGCTCGCCTCGGCCGCCGGCAGGCCCGTGAAATCCACGACCGGCAGATCGAGCTGGAACTCGCTGCGCATGCGCGCGAGTTGCGCGCGACACGCGGCGGTGTCGCCGGTGAGCGAGGCGCGCGGCACGTCGCTGTCCGCGACGCCGCGGAACCAAGGGTGGAAGCGGCGGTAGGCGGCGCGCAGAGCCGGATCCTCAGGCGCGACGCCCGGCCGCGCGAAGATCTGGAGCACCCGGGCGATCTCGCGGGGCGCGCGGCCGCGCTCGGCGCAAGCGGCTTCGAGCACAGCGGTCGCGGCCCCCACGCGTTCGGCGAGCGGGGGCACGTTCATGTTCCAAGCATTCGCGTGCTTCGCGACGAGGCCGAGCATGCGTGGGCCCGCGGCGGCGATCTCGATCGGCGGCGGGCTCGCGAGCGCGGGCCGCACACGTGCGCGCTCGAGCCAGACGAAACGCCCGCGCGCGCTCACTTCCTCGCCGCGCCAAAGCGCGCGCACCGCGCTGAGCGTCTCGTCGAGCGCCGCGATGCGCTCGCCGACGGGCAGCCACGGCAAGCCGAAGCGCTCGTCTGCGAGCTGCGCACCGATCGAGACGAACGCGCGCAGGCGCCCGGGCGCGATGCGCTCGAACGTCGCGAGCGACTGCGCGAGGCGCGCCGCGTTCCAGTAATGCGCGAGCCGGATCGAAGCGAGCTGGATGCGCGAGGTCCGCTGCGCGAGCGCGGTCATTACGGTCCAGCCGTCGAGCACGTCGCGCTCGCCGAGGCTCGCGAGCTGCGAGACATCGCCGTCGATGTAGGCGACTGCGTAGCCGAGCGCTTCGGCGCGCTGCACGAGGGCGAGCAGCTCCTCGTACGCGAGCTGGTGCCAGGTGAACGCGACGCCCAGCGCGCTCGACTCCGCTCGGTTTCGCCTCGCTGCGCGCGGCGGAGCGCCGCTTGCTGTCATCGGAGCGCGCCTATGTGCCGGGCCGCGAGCAGCAGCGCGAGGGCGCTCTTCGCGTCGCGCAGCTCGCCGCTGAACACCATCTCGAGCGCGCGCGCGAGCGGGGTCGGCACCACCTCGATGATCTCGTCGTGCTCGAGCGCCTGCGGCACGACTGTTAGGTCGAATGCGGCGTAGAGGTGGATCACTTCGTCCGTGAAGCCCGGTGTCGTGAAGATCGAGCTCAGGTGGACGAGCCGGCCGGCGCGCCGCCCCGCTTCCTCGGCGAGTTCTTTCTGCGCGCACACTTCGGGCGCGTCGCCGTCGAGCTTGCCGGCGGGAATCTCCCAGATGAAGCCGCCGGCTGCGTGGCGGAACTGGCGGATCAATAACACCGTGCGCTCATCTTCGAACGGCACGATGGCGGAGGCGCCGGGGTGACGCACCACGTCGAGGGTGACGGTGTGGCCGGTCGGCAGTGTTACATCTTCGACCTGCACCGTAATCGATCGACCGCGGTGGACGACGCGCGTGCTCATTCGCGCGCTCGGCCTGCGGGGCGCGCAGTGGGCGCGAGCGTGCCTGCGCTCGGGCAATCCTCCGCGAGCGGGCATACCGCGCAGCGCGGCTTCTTCGCATCGCAGCAGACGCGCCCGTGTTGAATCACGCGCAGCGTGAAGCTCGTCCACTCGCGCGGCGGGAGCAGCGCCGCGAGCTCTCGCTCGATCTCTTCGGGGTCGTCGCCGCGCGCGAGCCCGAGCCGGCGGTTCACGCGCTGCATGTGCGTATCGATCGCGAGGCCCGGCTCGCCAAACGCGACGCCGCGCACCACGTTCGCGGTTTTGCGCGCGACGCCGCGCAGCGTGACGAGATCTTCGAGCGCGCGCGGCACCTCACCGCCGAAGTTCTCGACGATCCCGAGTGCCGCGGCTCGAATCGACTTCGCCTTCTGGCGGTAGAAGCCGGTCGGCCGCACGATCGTTTCGACATCCGCGAGATCCGCAGCCGCGAGCGCTTTCGCCGTCGGGTACTTCGCGAACAAGCTCACGCAGACTTCGTTCACCTTCGCGTCGGTGCACTGCGCGGAGAGGATCGTCGCGATCAGCAACTCGAAGGCGTTCTTGTGCTCGAGCGCGCAGCGTGCATCTGGGTACTCGCGCGCGAGCCGCTTCACGATGCGCGCGGCGCGCGCCCCTCGCGCAGCGGTGCTCTCGGCCGACATGTTGGGCACAGTAGCGTGAGAGGAGCGTGGCGATGACGATCAAGCTGCAAGAGAAGATGGTCGCGATTGCGCTGGGCGCGGGCGGCGAATCGCTCGAAGGCATCTTCCTCGCGGGCGCGAAGGACGACGACCGCGGCGCCGTCATCGCGCCGCCGCACCCGCTGTACGGCGGCAGCATGGATTCGCCCGTGGCGACGGAGATCGCGTTCGCGTGCCACCGCAGCGGCATCGCGACGCTGCGCTTCAACTGGCGCGGCGTGGGCGCGAGCGCGGGTGAGCCCTCAGGCGACGACGCGATCGCGGATGCTGATTATGGCGCGGCGCTCGCGCACATGGCCGAGACCGTGCCGGGCGCGCTGCTCGCGTGCGGCTACTCGTTCGGCTCCGCGGCCGCGGTGCGCGCCGCCGAACGCTCGCCGCGCGTGCGCAGGCTCGTGCTCGTCGCGCCGCCGCCCGCGCTGATTGCGCCCGCGCGCATCGCCGCGCTGCGCGCCCGCACGTTGGTGATTACGGGAGATCGCGACAGCTTCGTGCAGGTGCCCGCCCTCGAAGCTGCGTTCGCCGGCGCGGCGAATGTGACGCTGCGCGTGCTGCGCGGTGCGGATCACTTCTTCATGGCCGGCCAGGCCGCACTGGGCCGCGAGGTGAGCGAGTGGCTGGGAGGCGTGGAGTGATCGGCCGCCCGCGCCAATTGCTTCCAGTCCTCTTGGCGCTCCAAGTCATTGTCGGTCTCGCCTGTTCTGCGAGGGAGTTCAATCGGACTCCGGAGGAGGAGCGGATAGAAGTAGAAATCTGCGCGGATATTGACGCTAGAGAGTTTCACCTCCGACTTCGTAACAACTGGCCATTTGCGATTTGCATTCCAAGCGACGCAGCACCTGGCACGCTCGACGGCAGACTCGGCGCGCATCGGCTGAGGATCGAAGAGAATGGCAAGTTCCATTTCGGCAGGGATTCCAACGCGGGATACGCCGTTTGCCACGGTGGGGTCTGCGAAGTTCGAATCGAGGCGAAGACCGAAGTCTTCGGGTCGGTGCCTTTCGAGGAGCTCGAACTCCCAGGCCTTGGAGAACCGAACCCGACCCGGCGGTTGAAGTACTTCGCTTCCGCCCACCGGTGTAAGGGAGCCGGCAAAAGCAGAAGCTGAGTCTGCCCCGATCCCGTGGACGCACTCTAAAGCCGCAAGCTCCCTGGTTCGGTCGCCCCGCGCTCAGAAATCCAGCCGCCGCTTTCGCTCCGAGCTCTCCGAGCCCGCCTCGCTCTCTCCTGCGCCAGCACGCGAAAGCGGCTCGGTGCCCGTCAGGAACGCCTCCGTCATTACGGTCTTGCTGCTCGGGCCTGCGAGCTGGCCGGTGCGGACGTCGATGCGCATGAACGTGACGCCGTCGGGCGCCTCAGGCGCGCTGGGCACACGCCCGGCGAGCGCTTGCTTCATGAACTCGAGCCAGATCGGCAGCGCCGCTTTGCCGCCGGTTTCCTTGGGGCCGAGCACGTCGCGCTCGTCGATGCCGACCCAAACGCCCGTAACAATCTCGGGCGAGAAGCCGACGAACCAGGCGTCGGTCTGGTCGTTGGTGGTGCCGGTCTTGCCTGAGAGGTTCGGGCCGAGGCTGCGCGCAGCGCCCGCGGTGCCGTTCGGGTGCTCGACCGGCGCGCGCAGCATCTGCGCCATCACGAACGCGTGCGCCGGCGCCATCGCGTAGCCCTTCGGCACCGCGAGTTTTGGGAATGGCCGCGTCTCCACGATCTCCTCGACCGGCCCGAGCTCGGCTTCGACGCCCAGCTCGGGCGCTTCGCTCTCTTTCACGACGAGTTGTTGGGGAACTGCGGCCGCGGGCTGCTCCGGCACGTCCTCTTTCTGCGCCTCGCCCGCCGGCTTCGCGATCGGTCCATCGAGCGGCACGCTCGCGACCACCAACTTGCCCTCGCGGTCGAGCACGCGCGCGATCAGGCGCGGCTCGACCAGTCTGCCGCCCGCAGCGAACGCGCCGTACGCGCGCGTGATCTCGAGCAGCGTCACCGAGCTCGTGCCGAGCGCGAGCGAGAGGCCCGTATCGAGCTTCGAGCGAATGCCGAGCGCGCGCGCGAGATCGAGCGCTGGCTGGATGCCGACGTCGGCGAGCACGTAAACCGCGGCGTTGTTGATCGACCTCGCGAGCGCTTCGGTGAGCGTCAGGCGGCCGAGGAACTCGCGCCCGTAATTCTCAGGGCGCCAGAGCGCGCCGCTGCCGTCGTCGTACACGGCCGGGCGGTCGTAAACGATCGTCGCGGGCGTGAATCCGTTCGCGAGCGCCGTCGCATAGACGATCGGCTTGAAGGCGCTGCCGGCTTGGCGCTGCGCCTGCGTCGCGCGGTTGAACTCGCTCTTCGCGAAGTCGTAGCCGCCGACCAGCGCGAGCAGATCGCCGGTTGTTACGTCGAACGAGAGCAGCGCGCCCTGCACGTCGGGGCTCTGATACAGCGCGGCGCTCAGCGCGCCGGGCTGCGCGTCCGCGGTCGGCGCGCTCACCGAGAATTGCGCGACGTCGCCCACGGAGAGCGCCTGTGACAAGCGCGCGATCGCGGCGCCGTGATCGCCGCCCTGCTTCGGGTGCGCCCATTTCGACGACGCCAGCGAAACATCCGCCTCTACGCCCGCGCCGAACGCGACTCGCGCCGTCTGCTTCTTGTCGTCGACCGCGAGCACCACGCCCGTGCGCGGCTTCACGAAGAACTCTGGCGCGAGCGGGCCGCCGTTCACGAGCGCGTTCTCCGTGGCGAGCTTCGGCAACTCCGCCTCGATCGCGTCGCGCTTCACCCTTCGCAGCGGCCCGCGATAGCCGCGCCGGTGATCGAGCGCCTCGACGCCTGCGCGCAGCGCCCGCGTCGCGGTCTTCTGTAGCGCGAGATCGATCGTCGTCTCGATGCGCAGCCCGCCGCGCAGCACGAACTCGTTGCCGAGTTCGGCGACGAGACGCCGCCGAACTTCTTCGGTCACGTACGCGGCGGCTTCGAAATCCTCGGGCTTAGGCGAGCGCAGCACGGGCCTCGCTTCGAGCTGCGCTTGAAGAGTGGCCTCATCGATGAATCCCACCGCGCGCATGCGCCCGAGCACGTAGCGCCGCCGCTCGTCCGCGCGCTCGGGGTTCGTGTGCGGCGAGAACTTACTCGGCGCCTTCGGCAGCCCAGCGATTAGGGCGGCCTCGCTCGGAGTCAGCTCCGCGAGCGGCTTGTCGAAATAGGTGCGCGCCGCCTCGGCCACGCCGTAGGCGCCGCTGCCAAAATAGATGTGGTTCAGGTAGCGCCAGAGAATCTCGTCCTTCTCGAAGCGCTCCTCGATGCGCCACGCGAGCACCACCTCGCGCACCTTGCGCGTGTAGGTGCGCTCGGACGTGAGCAGCAGGTTCTTCGCGAGTTGCTGCGTGATCGTGCTCGCGCCCTGCGTCTCGTCCGTGAACAGCGTCACGCTCGCGGCGCGCAGCATCGAAACGAAATCGACGCCCGAGTGCTCGTAGAACTTGTCGTCCTCGGCGGCCAGAAACGCGTTCACCACGAGCTTCGGGATCTGATCCATCGGCGTGAGTTCGCGGCGCTCTTCGAAGAACTCGCCGATTAGGGCGCCGTGGCGGTCATACACGCGGCTCGTGAGCGCCGGCCGGTAGTCGTCGAGCGCGCGCAAGTCGGGGAGGTCGCGGATCAGGACGAGGTAGAGCGCAACGAGGGCGATGCCCGCCGCCGCGCCGAGCACTCCCACCGCGATGCCGACGCGCACGAGCGTCTTGTTCGCTGCCATCGCCGCGCGCCCCCCAAGGCAGCGGCACCGTAGCCGACGCGCGAGGCGCTGTTGTAATGAGGAGCACAATCGCACCGGTCGCGAGGGAGACTCGAGTCTTGGCCACCCCCCAGTTGTCGCTCGTGTTCGTGATGGACCCGATCCAGGCAGTCAACATCGCCGGCGATACCACGTTCGCCCTGATGCTCGAAGCGCAGCGGCGCGGCCACCGCATCTACTACGCCGACCCGCTCGACCTAGGCGTTCGCGATCACCGCGTCACCGCAAAAGTGCAGCCCGTCGAGCTGCGCCGCGAAGTGGGCAACCACGCAACCGTCGGCCCCGCGCGGCGGGCGGGGCTCGACGAAGAGTTCGACGTCGTCTTCCAGCGCAAAGACCCGCCGGTCGACGTCGCCTACGTCACCGCGACGCAGATCCTCGCGCTCTGCCGCCGCGCGCTCGTGCTCAATCGCCCCGAAGGCATCCTCGCCGCTAACGAGAAGCTCTACGCGATGCACTTCGCGGACGTGATGCCGACGACGCTGATCGCGCGCGAGATCCCGCAGTTCGTGGATTTCATGGCCGAGATGGGCGGCGAGATGATCGTGAAGCCGCTCCACGGCAAAGGCGGCGAGGGCATCTTCCACATTCGCAACGACGACCGGAACCTGTTCTCGATCCTCGAGCAGAGCACCGGCTTTGGCACGCGCTGGGCGATCGCGCAGCAGTACCTGCCGGCGGTGCGCACTGGCGACAAGCGCATCCTGCTGATCGACGGGGAGCCGCTCGGCGCGGTGCTGCGCGTGCCCGCGGCGAACGAGGCGCGCTCGAACCTTCATGTCGGAGGGCGCGCGGTGAAGACCGCACTCGACGAGCACGACCAGCGCATCGTCGAGAAGCTGCGACCGTGGCTCGTGCGCGATGGCCTGTTCTTCGTCGGCATCGATGTAATCGGCGGCAAGCTCACCGAGGTGAACGTCACCAGCCCGACCGGGATTCAGGAGATGAACGCGCTCGACGCTGCGCGCTACGAAGAGCGCGTGCTCGAGGCCGTCGAGGCGAAGGTGGCCGAGCGCCCGCGCCGCTGAGCGAGACCGAAAGGGGTCAGACCCCTTTCGGTCTCGCTATCGAGCGGTAAGCCGATGGCAGCGACGGAGCCGTCTCGCAACTCCGTCGGTAAGGCCGCGGAAAACCTATTGACACGCTCACCGACGGCGGGAATCATGGGCGCCGTCGGACGCGGCCCCATCCCCGGCCTCGTGCGGCTTCCTCCAAGCGCGCGGTGTTTCCGTGAACGCCGGGCGTGTTCGTCCCGAACACAGAAGGAGGCCTCATGGCCACAGGCAAAGTCGAGAAGACCGGCATCAAGCGCGAGAAGGACTGGCTCTATTTCCTCGATCGTCGAGGCAATGTGAGCCGGGTTCGCCGAGCCGAAGGCGGCGGCAAGGCGAAGAAGGGCACGACCCAAGTCGTGGTCAAGGTCGGCGTGAAGAAGGAGGACGGTTACCTCTACTTCATCGACAAGGACGGCGATGTGTCGCGCGCGAAGATGGTTCGCCGCGGCAAGGGCACCCGCCGCAAGGTCGCGAAGAAGGCGACCGCTCGCAGGCGCACGCGCCGCTAGACGTTCTCTCGCAAGAATCGAAGGGGTCGGCGCCCAACCAGGCGCTGGCCCCTTCTCCTTTTCGCACTCAGCTAGCTTGCGAGCGCGCCACATGCCCGATCCCGCCAACCTCATCGCCGGCGCGCGCCAGCAGCCGGGCGCGCATCCGTACACGATTCTGGTCGTGGACGACGAGCCGGCGATCCTCGAGTCGATCGAGTTCACACTCGGCGACGACTACCGCGTGCTCAGCGCCAAGAACGGGCGCGAGGGCGTCGCGCTGCTCGAGCGCGAGGAGGTCGCGCTAGTGATTGCCGATCAAGTGATGCCCGAGATGAGCGGCGCGGATTTCCTGCAGCGCGCCGTCGAACTTCAGCCGCGCGCCGTGCGCATCCTGCTGACGGGCTACGCCGACGTGAACGCGATCATCCACGCGATCAACGAGGGCCGCATCTACCGCTACATCCAGAAGCCCTGGGATCCCGACCAGTTGCGGCTCGACGTGAAGCACGCGCTCGAATCGTATCGGCTCACGTCAGAGAACGCGCAGCTGGCGAGCGCGTTGCAGGCCGCCAACGAGAGACTGCGCGCCGAGAACCTCTACCTGCGCCGCCAGGCACAGCGCGATCACGGCTTCGATCAGATCATTGGCGCGAGCCCGGCGATGCAGCGCGTTTTCGACGTGATGCAAAAGGTCGCGCAGACCGACGCGACGGTCCTGATTACTGGCGAGACCGGCACCGGCAAGGATCTCGTCGCGCGCGCGATCCATTATGCGGGCTCGCGCAAGGAGCGGCGCTTCGTCGCCCAGAACTGCGGCGCGCTGCCCGACACGCTGCTCGAGAGCGAGCTGTTCGGGCACAAGCGCGGCGCCTTCACCGGCGCGCACGCCGACAAAAAGGGGCTGTTCGAGGTCGCCGATGGCGGCACGATCTTCCTCGACGAGATCGCCGAGACCGAGCCCGGCATGCAGGTGCGCTTGTTGCGGGTGCTGCAGGACGGCGAGCTGCGCCCGCTCGGTTCCTCCGAAACGCGGCACGTCGACGTTCGCATCATCGCCGCCACCAACCGCGACATCCGAAAACTCGTCGAGACGGGGCGCTTCCGCGAAGACCTCTACTACCGCCTGCGCGTCGTCGAGATCCGGCTGCCTTCGTTGCGCGAGCGGCGCGAAGACATCCCGGCGCTCGCGCATCACTTCCTCGACGTCGCGAACAAAAAGATGAACCGCGCGCTCGAGGGCTTCACGAACGCGGCGATGGACCGACTGTGCGCGCACCTCTGGCAGGGCAACGTGCGCGAACTCGAGAACGAGCTTCAGCGCACCGTCGCGCTCGCGGGCAGCGAGCAGCGCGTCAGCGAGGAGATGCTCTCCGAGCACGTGCGTGGGCCGTCACCGGCGCAGGCCGCGAAGGGCATCGTGCTGCCGGCGGAGTCGGATCTGAACCGCGCAGTCGATGCGCTCAAGGCCGCGATGATTCAGGAGGCGATGGCGACTGCGGGCAACCTGACGCGCGCGGCGCAGAAGCTCGGGATTCCGCGGCAGTCGCTGCAGAAGATGTTGAAGAGGCTCGAGCTTCGGACGGAGACCGAGCACGAGTGATCCTGGTGCTCGCGGGCGCGGAGGAGGGCTGATGCAGCAGGCGGCCTGTGGCCGCTGCTGATCTGCGGGAGTGGCGGTGTTGCCAGCTGCGACTCAGCCGATCAGGCCCGCTACCAACGCCGCGATGCGCTTGCCCGCCTTGCCGTCGCCGAACGGATTTTTCCAGCGCTCCTTGCGGCCGAAGAGTTCCCGCGTCGCGCTGAGAATGTCGTCGCTGCGCACGCCCGCGATGCGCGCGGCGCCTACAAGCACGGCTTCCGGCCGCTCGGTCGTCTCGCGCAGAATCACGCACGGCACGCCTAACACGCAGGCTTCCTCCTGCACGCCGCCGGAATCGGTGAGCACGAGCGCGGCGTTGCGGTGTAACTGGAGGAACTCCACGTAGCCCGCTGGCGGAACCACGCGCACTCGCCCGCCGAGCGGAATTCCGAGCTCTGCGAGGCGCTGCTGAGTGCGCGGGTGAAGTGGAGCGATTACGGGCAACTGCGCGTGCTCAGCAGCCAGCGCGATTCCATGGAACACGTCGCGCAACGCCGCGTCATCCTCGACCGTTTCGCGGCGATGCACGGTGGCGAGCACGTAACGCTTTGACGTCACGCCGAACGCGGAGAGATCCGCCTCGGGCAACTGCGCGAGTTGCCGTTCGAGTTCGTCGACCACGGTATTGCCCGTGACGACGATGCGCCCCGGCACACTTTCGCGGAGCAGGTTCTCGTGCGAGAGCGCGGTCGGCGCGCACAGCAGCGTCGCGAAGGCGTCGCACTCGCGGCGGTTGTGCTCCTCGGCCATGCGCAGGTCGCCGCAGCGCAAGCCCGCCTCGACGTGCACGACGAGCACGCCTGCATCGCGCCCACCGAGCGCTGCGCCGAGCGTCGAGTTTGTGTCGCCTTGCGCGACGATGGCAGTCGCGGCCTTCGCGCGCAGCACGTCGCGCACCGCGCCCCGCGTGCGCGCGATTTGCTCGTCGCGCGGACCGCCGCGGATGTCGAGTCGAACGTCTGGGAGCGGCAGTTCGAGCTGCGCAAAGAAAAGCCCGTCGAGGGCGTAGTCGTAGTGCTGGCCGGTGTGGAGCACGAAGCTCGGCAAGCCCGCCGCGCGGCAGGCGCGGATCACGGGCGCCATCTTCACGATCTCGGGCCGCGTACCGACGACGAGGGCGACGCTCATGCAGCGCTCCGAGGGAAGCTCTGCTCGACGCGCCGCCGCAGCGCGAGCCGCAGCAGTTTCACCGCCGTGGGAATCGCACGCATCTTGCTCGCGCCGACTCGGCCCGCGTAGTCGAGCTGGATCGGGATCTCGGTGGCGCGTACGGCGAGCGGACGCAGCCGCAGCAGGATGTCGGCGACTGCCGCGAAGCCGCCCGATGCGATGAACGCGTCGCCGTACGCGTCGAAGGCGCGCCCCAAGAGCTCGATGCGGTACGCGCGGTAGCAGCAGGTGTACTCGCGCACACCGGGGATCGGGAGCATCGCGCGCAGGATTACGCCAGCGAGATCGGACAGCGCGGCGCGGTAGGCAGGCACGCCCGCGATCGTGGCGCCGGGCTGATAGCGCGACGCGATCGCGAGATCGAAGCCGCCCTCGAGCGCGTCCACGAGCTGCGCGATCTGCTCGGGCGGATGTGTGTTGTCCGCGTCGAACGTGACGACCACGTCGCCGGGCGCCGCGTGATTGCGCATCCAGGTGAAGCCGGTGCGGAGCGCTGCGCCGAGGCCCGCATTCTGTGCATGGCTCACGATCTCGAGCGGCAGAAGACCGCCGCAGTCCTGCGCCGCGCGCTTTGCTTCGGCGACCGTCGCGTCCTGGCTGCCGTCGTCGACCATCAGCACCGACCACGGCCGCGGTTGTTTCTTCAGCGCGTCCGCGATGCGCAGCAGCAGGCGATGCACGTCCTTCTCTTCGTTGTACGCGCAGAGCAGTACGCGAATCACGAGCGCGCTCGGGCGAAGTCGCGTTCCAGAACCACGGCCATCTCATCGACCATCTCGCAACACGCGTTCCATGAGTTCACGCGCGGATAGAGCTGCGCCGTGCACGCGAGGTAGAGGCGGCCGGGCAGGACGACGTGCGGTGGCTTGCGCTTGGCGTAGCCGACGGTCCACATCGGCTCGACGAACGGCGCGCGGAACACGTGACGGCCCACGATCGCGCCCTTCGCTTCGGGGTGGACGCGCAGTAGGTCGGCTTCATGGCGCGCCAGCATCTCCGCGTCCGGCAACGCGTACAACTCACTCGAGCGATGCGTGTAGTTCACGAGGTAGTGCACGTGCAGGCCGCGCGTCTGCTCGAGCGGCACCACGTTGGACATCGCGATCAAGCCCTGCGAGGTCGTCCCGCAGTCGACCCAAGGCGCCCAGTAATAAGGCGTGAGCGGCCGCTCCGTGAGGAACACCCCACTCACGACTCCCTGATAGTCGAGCGACAGCCCGGAGACTTCCGGCGGCAGGCCGCAGTTCGCGGCGAGGCGCTGGAAGGCAGGCAGCGGGAGAGTCGAGAGCACCGCATCGTGCTTTGCGCTGCGGCTGTCGCCGAACAGCACGTGCATGCCGTCCTCGTCGCGCGTGAGCGCCTGAATCGGGCTCTTCGAATGCAGCGTCGCGCCGCGCGCCGCGAGGTCGGCCGCGAACGTGTCGATCAGTGTGCGATAGCCGCCGCGTAGGCAACCCTTGCGTTCGCGCGAGACGTTCTTCTCACGGTGCAGCCGCGTCGTCAGCCAGAGTGCCGGGAGCGCTGGGTAGTGGTCGCCAATCTTCGCGGCGAGCAGCGGCTTCCAGAGCAACTCGAAGGCCTGCTCGCCCACCGTGTTTCGCACGAACTCCGCGGCGGTGACGTCGTCGAGTGCGGGTCGGGTACCGACCAGGCGCGCTTGCACCGCGAGCAGCCCGAGGCGAAACCGGTCGCGCCAGCGGAGCGGTGCGAAGCGCAGCAGATCGAGCGGCGTATTGAGCGGGTAGGTGGTCTCGCGCACGCGAAAGCCCATATCGGTGGGCGACCAAGCCATGTGCTCGCCGAGCCCGAGATCGGCAACGTGCGCGAGCAGCGCGCGATCGGTCGGCAGCATGCAGTGATAGAACTTCTCGAGCTCGATGCCGTCGTGGGAGAACGTCCCACCGAGGCCGCCGAGGCGCTCGTCCGCCTCGTAGAGCGTGATGCGATGGCCGCGCGCGAGCAGCCGGCGCGCGCTCGCGAGGCCTGAGATTCCACCGCCGAGAATCGCCAAATCCACGGGAGGCTCCTTGGGTGAGTCCGCTGTTCCCAGAGGCCTCGGATTCCGCGGAAGCGTGACTTACGTCACCCTTCATGGTGGCCCGTGACTCACAGGCGGTGGTGAAGAGATGGGCAGAGAAAATCGATCGGCGGCGACGATCAGCATCGACGTCGATCCGCTCGACGCGCATCTCGCGGGATACGGCGTCGCGGGCCTACCGCCCGACCACTTGGTCTACGAGCGGGCGATTCCGCGCCTGCTCGAGCTGCTCGCGGAGCGCGGTGTCCACGCCACGTTCTTCTGGGTCGCCCGAGACTCAGGGCGAAATGCGCAGCTGTTGCGCAAGATCGCGAGCGCCGGGCACGAGGTCGCGTCCCACACGGTGAGCCATCCCGAGTCGTGGCGCCTGCTCGGGCCGGACGCCATCGCGCTCGAGCTCACGCGATCGCGCGCGGAGCTGGCCGAGGCGACGGCGCGCGACATCGTCGGATTTCGGTCGCCTGGCTGGCACTCGCCCGCCGCTCTGGGGGAGCAGCTCCGCGCGGCCGGCTATCGCTACGACGCCTCTGCGTTCCCCTCGCCAGCTCTCGGCGCCGCTGGCGCGCTCCTATGGGCGCGCTCACGCGGGCGCCGCCGCTTCGCTCTGGGCGTCCGGCAATGGTTCGCCGCTCGCGAACCGCGCGCCATGCGCCGCGTTCGCGAAATCGTCGAGTTCCCAGTCAGTGTGACGCGAACGCTGCGGATCCCGATCTATCACACGCTGCGGTACTCCCTGAGCGATCGGCGATTCGAGCGTGCGCTCGATCGGCTGGCGCTGGAGGGGCACGCGCTCTCTTATCCGCTGCACGCGGTCGACGCCCTCGGGCTCGGCGAAGACGGCGCAGACGCCCGCCTGGCTCGCCATCCGGGGATGCAAGTTCCGCTCAGCGAGAAGCTCGCTCTCCTCAGGCGTACTCTGGAAGCGATCGCCTCCCGATATAGGCTGGAGACCTTTCAGGATCGACTGAACTCGCTGACTACGATCGAATCTTCCAGCACCCAGCGTCGCTCGGCGCCTACCTCCAGCAGGTGAACGCATTGACCCCGTCGCCCAAGCTCCACGTGACGTTCGTGCGGGCTCCGCTGATCTCGCGTATCGGCTCGCTCAACAACGAGGTAGTGCCCTCGCTCGGCTGTGCGTACGTCGCCGGATACGTCCGGAAGTTCGGCTACGAGACGGAACTAGTAGACGGAGCCGCGCTCGGGCTGAATTGCGTCCACGCGTTGCCTAATCACCCGGGCTTTCAGATCCAGGGCATTCCGCTCGACGAACTGGTCGCGCGCATTCCAGCTGACACGAACGTGATCGGCGTTAGCTGCATGTTCTCCGCCGAGTGGGTGCTCGTGCGCGAGATGATAGAAGCGCTGCGTCGCCGCTTCCCCGACCGGTTGATCGTCGGCGGCGGGGAACACTTCAACGCGCTTCCCGAGTACAGCCTGCGCGACTGCCCTGCGCTCGACGTGATCGTGAAGGGCGAAGGCGAGCACATCTTCTACGAGTTGCTCGAGGCCCACGGCGCAGGCGACTTCCGAGGCGTCGACGGCATCGCGTTCTTGAGCGCCAGCGGGGAGTTCCGGGAAAACGGTGGCCAGCCGCGAATTCGTGAGCCCGAAAGCGTTCCGTGGCCCTGGTGGCCCGAGGGCTACCTCGAGGCCTTCTGGGAAGCCGGGAAATCCTACGGCGTTCGCACGGGCCGCGACATGCCGATGCTGGCGACGCGCGGTTGTCCGTACCAATGCACGTTCTGCTCGAGTCCGAAGATGTGGACGACGCGCTACGTGATGCGGGACGTCGACGACATCGTCGCTGAGATCAAGCACTACATCGCGAAGTACGCGATCACGTCAATTCAGCTCTACGACCTGACGGCGTTCGTGCGGAAGGACTTCACAGTCGCGTTCTGCCAGAAGTTGAAAGCGGAAGGCGTCCGGCTGCGCTGGTCGCTGCCGAGCGGCACCCGCAGTGAGGCGCTCGACGAAGAGACGCTCGCGTTGCTCAGGGAAACAGGCTGCGAATACCTCGCGTACGCCCCAGAGAGCGGATCGCCCCGCACCCTGAAGAAGATCAAGAAGCGGGTCCATCTCGAGCGCATGGTCGCGTCGATTCGAAAGGCGCGGGCGCAAGGCATCGTGTTGCGCACCAACCTGATCATCGGGTTCCCGCACGAGAGCCGCCGCGACATCTTCGACACACTGCTCTTCGGAGTGCGCATGGCCGTCATCGGCGTCGATGAGGTGCCGTACTTCATCTTCTCCGCATACCCTGGCACGGAGATCTTTCGCGACCTCGTGGCCACCGGCCGCGTGAAGCTCGGCGATCAGTACTTCATGCAGCTCGTCTCGTTCAATGGAAAGTTCTCGAACCTCCGGCCGCGCGGCGTGACGAACCCGAACGTCTCTGCCTTCGAGCTCGCGTCCCTGCGCCTCGTGTTCATGCTGCTCAACTACGGACTCGGCTACTTGTTACGGCCCTCGCGGATCTGGCGGACGCTGCGCAACCTCGCGACTGGGAAGAACTCGGCGACCGTGCTCGAGAACCGCCTGCAGGACGCGATTCATCGCCGCGGGGAGGCGTCGCGCACAGCGTAGAGTCATGGCGCGCCCGATCCGATTGCGGGCTCGGGGCAGTCGAACAGTCGGAGCGTGCGGCGCTCCCCAAGCCGAGCGACCTCCGGACATCCCTCGGCTGCGCGCTCGAAGTTCGCGAAGTCGCGCGTCATCAGTGCGTTCTGGCGCGTCGGAAGTTGCCAGCGGAGCAGCAGCGACGGGGAGTCCGGCACGCGCTGTTTC
The DNA here is from genome assembly GCA_031387905.1 of Deltaproteobacteria bacterium. GTDB lineage: Bacteria > Myxococcota_A > UBA9160 > UBA9160 > UBA6930 > VGRF01. The sequence continues at coordinate 1,863 of JANNDT010000421.1, read as the reverse complement.
TCGTAGACGCTGCTGTACACCAAGAAGGGCGGCGGGCGACGCGTGCGTAGGTCGGCCACGAGCGCGTCGATCGGCCGCCCGCAAAAGGTGAGCCCGTACGTGCAACGCGATGGATTCTCTCGGCGTAGCCAGTAAGCGATGCCGCCATTGTGGCCGAACGAAAATACGGGCCGGACGCGCGCCGGGTCGCTCTCGTCGAGTCGATCGCGCAGCCACTCGTAGCTCGCGACTTGATTTTGAGGAAAGCGCACGGGGCCTCGCTCGCTCTCGAAGATGGGCGGCGTACCGCGCGCGCTGAGCGCGCCGATTCCGAGCACCCACCAACAGCCGCCGGCTCCGAGCACGGCAGTGGCAAGCACCGCGCGCGCTGGCGCACGCCATGCGTTCGGCGCGAGCGCTCGCGCAGCGACCAGACCCACCGGCAGCTCGAGCAACGCATGAAACCAGTCCGTTCCCTCGAAGCCGCGACGCAGGCGCGCCGCAACGCAGAGCGAAACCCACCACAGCGCAGCGTCGAGCGCGCTCGACGGCGCACTTCGCCGTCGCCAGAGCAAGACGACGCCTAGCGTTAGCGGCAGCAGCAGCGGGAGCGGGCGGCGCGCCGCGTGCTCGATCAGATAATGAGCCTCCGCACGCGCGAGGTCCGCATTCGAAGCTCGTCCCTCGAGTGCCCGATGCTGAAGAAATGTCAGCTGCGGCGCCGGCTCTGACGAGGAGGGCGAAGCCGCGACCCCGAGCGACGCGGCGAAATGAAGAGCGGTCAGCCCGGCTCCGAGCGCCACCGCCAACGCGAACGCGCGAAGCGCGCGCCGCGCCGCCCCGCCCGTTGCGAGAACCGCTGCGGCGCCCAGCGCGATGATCATCGACAGGCCGATAGCTTCCAGCGTGAGAATCTCTAGCGACGGAGCTGCACGCGCAAAGCCCGACTCGGACGCGACCCCATACCCGGTCGCAATGAGCGGGAGTTCGCTCCACCCGGCACTTAACGCCACGGCAACGCAGCCCGCGAGCGTCGCGCCGATGCTTCCGATCGCGACGCACAGCCCGCCGAGGGAGTCCCCGCGGCGCAGCGATCCCGCGAACGCGGAGCCCGCGACGAAGGCTGCGGGCGCCCAGAAGTCTTGCTTCGCGAGCACGCACCCGCCGCACAGCACGCCGCACGCGAGGGCTCGCAGGGGCGAACGTTCGGCGGCCAGCGGATCGCCGAGCGCGAGCAGCGCGGCGATCAGGCAGAGAAATCCTGCCGGCGCGCCCGGGGCGTAGCTGCCAAGCGGCAGAGCGACACCCTGGGAAAGCGCGAGAGCTGCGGCCAGTGCGAGCGCGGGAACGGCAACCGCGGCCCCGAGCATGTCGTCGCGAACGAGGCGTCGGAGCCAACTCCACCAAGCGAAGACGACCGCGAGGAAGAGGACGGACGTGATCAGCGAGATCTGCGCCGGCTCCGTTCCGACGAACCGCGCCGCAAGACCGATCAGCCAGTAGCCGAGGGGAGGCGAGAAAACGACGACGTCTCGATAGAGCGTCTGGCCATGTGCGACCCGTTCGAGTTGTCCCAGGACCTGGCCGGGGTCGCCCCAGTAAAAGCCCCAGGTTCCCCAAACCTGCAAGACATGCAGCGTCGCGAGGAGGAGCAGCCCGATCGTGATTAGCCGGGCGTACCACGCAGTTCCGAGAGCGCCGCTCAACCAAGTCCCTTCCAGCTCCGCAACCAGTCCCACGCGGTGCGCACGATCGTGTCGAGATCGGAGTAGCGCGGTCGCCAGCCGAAATCGCGCTCGAAGCGCGCGATGTCGGCGACCAAGATCGGCGGATCGCCGGGCCGGCGCGGCGCTTCTTCGTGCGGCACTGGGCGCCCGATCACCC
>JANNDT010000420.1:0-11601 GCA_031387905.1 Deltaproteobacteria bacterium | reverse complement strand
GCGCGTTGCCCTCGGTCGTCGGCGGGCTCGTCGCGCGGCCGGTGATCGCGGTGCCGACCAGCGTGGGTTACGGCGCGTCGTTCGGAGGCATTACGGCGCTGCTCGGGATGCTGACGAGCTGCGCTTCGAACGTGTCCGTCGTGAACATCGACAACGGCTTCGGCGCGGCGGTAGTCGCGTCGCTGATCAACCGGGCCTGAAGTGGCGGCGCGCAAGCGGACGAAGGCTGCGCGGGCGCGCGTAACCGCACCGGGCCACGGCGCTCCGCGGCCGCAGACCGTGCTGCACCTCGACACGTTCTCAGGAATTGCGGGCAACATGTTCCTCGGGGCGCTGCTCGATGCTGGCCTGCCGCAGCGCGAACTCGAAGCCGGGCTCGCGGGGCTCGGCGTCGCGCATCGCCTGCGCGTCACGCGCGTGCACAGAGGCGCGCTCGCGGCGCGTTACGTCGAGGTCGAAGTGCCGGGCGCGAAGCGCGCACGCGCTGCGCGGAAGCCGCACGCCCATCGCCACGAGCATTCGGGCTCTGCGCACGCACACGAGCATTCTCACGACCACGACCACGACCACGCGCATCCGCACGCAGACGGCCGCAGCTACGACGAGATTCGGCGCTTGCTCGCGCGCGCGCGACTCGCGCCCGTCGTACGCGACCGCGCGCAGCAGATCTTCGCTGGCCTCGCACAGGCCGAGGCGCGCGTCCACGGCATCCCCGTCGCGCGCGTTCACTTCCACGAAGTGGGCGCCGTGGACGCGATCGTCGACATCACGGGCGCAGCGCTCGCGCTCGAGTTGTTGGGGATCGCGCGCGTAACGGCCTCGCCCGTCGCGCTCGGGCACGGCACCGTGGAAACCGCTCACGGGCGCCTCCCGTTGCCAGCGCCCGCGGTGCTCGAGCTGTTACGGGGGGCGCCCACCGTGCCGGCGCCGGTCGCCTGGGAGACCGTGACGCCGACCGGCGCCGCGATCTTGCGCGCGATCGTCGACGAGTGGCGCACGCTGCCGGCGCTCACGATCGACGCGATCGGCCATGGCGCAGGCAACGATCGCCCCGGCCCATTGCCGAACGTGCTGCGCGCCGTGCTCGGCCGCAGCGGCGGTCTCGCGCGCGACACGGTCAGCGTCCTTACTTGTCACCTCGACGATCTCATCCCGGAACATTTCGATTTTGCGCTCGAACGCCTGCTCGCCGCGGGCGCCCTCGACGTCGCGCTCTCCCACGCGCAAATGAAGAAGAACCGGCCGGGCTACGCGCTCACGGTGATCGCCCCGCCGCAGCGCCGCGCCGAACTCGCGGAGATCCTGCTGCGCGAGACCGGGAGCCTCGGCGTTCGGGTTCAGGATGCCGAGCGGATTCTGCTGCCGCGGGAGGTCGTTCGCGTCTCAACCCCGTTCGGCCGCGTCCGCGTCAAGCTCGCCTACGACGCGCACGGGGCCGCGACCGCCTCCGCCGAGTACGACGACGTCAAGCGGATCGCCGCAAAACGAGGGCTCCCGCTCGCGAAAGTGATCCGCGCCGCCGAAGAAGCTGCGCTCGGCGCGTTGACAACGCCAAGCCGTCGCTCGTAGGATGCGCCGGTCTCAGGAGGACATTCGTGGCGGATCTACCGAACGCGGTCGTAAAGCGATTGTTGACCAAACACGGTGAAGGGATGCGCGTCGCAGGCGACGCGATCGACAAAGCCGTCGCGGCCGCAGAGGACTACATCGCGCGGCTCGCGCGCGAGGCTCACGCGATCGCCGCGGCCGACAAGCGCAAGACGATCATGGAGAGCGACATCGTTCAGGCGCGCGCGCGCGTCTCCTGAGCGACCCGCGTCCTGAGAGATCGCTCGGCCTGCCGGCAGCGCTGGCAGTGTGCGCAGACGCGTTAGCGCGCGTCGCCCCGGGCGAGTGGGCTCGCGAAGATCTCCGCGAGGTACTCGATCCAGGCCGCCTCGTCGCGCTCGCCGAAGCCGCGGAAGCGGATGCCGAGGCCGGCTGACGCCACGCCTGCAATCTCCACCTTGTAGACGCCTTCGGCCTCGACGAGCAGCACACGCCCCAGTTCGGGCAACTCGATCTCGCAGCGACGAATCTCGTCGAGCGGCTCGCGCCAATCGGTTCCGATGAACGCGCCGAGCCGAGCCACTGACGTCGTGAAAGCGCTGCGCCCGTCGCCGAATTGAACCGAGAGGCGCCACGGCAGCCGGCTGAAGCGCCGCCGCGTTTGCGCACCGAGAATGCGCTCGACGCCGGCAGCGACGCGGTCGCCATCGAGAGGCTGCACGAGGTAGCCCGCGGCGCCGACGCGGCGCGCGGCTTCGCGCACCTGCTCGCGATGATGCTCATCGACGAGTACGAGCGGGATGCGCTCGACGCCGGGCAGCGCTTGCAGATCCGAGATCAGCTCGATGCCTTCGGAGCGGCCGAGGTGTGCGTCGGCGAAGACGATTTCGAAGCTGTGTTCACGGAACGCGTCGAGCGCTTCGTGGGCGGAAAACTCGACGCGTACGCGGAAGCCGAGCTGCTCGAGCCGGCGCGAGAGCGCGGCGTTGCGGCCTAGGTGCGGGCCGACGAGCAGGACGCGGCGCCCCGAGCGCGGGCGGCGCTGCGGCGCCGAGGGCGCGAGACGCGGTGGAGGCAACGAGCGTGCGGCCACGATCAGCGGCGGGCGCTCGAGTGCGAGACGCTGACGCAAAGCTTCGAGATGATCGGTGAGCGCGATCTCGGCGTCGGAGGCGTGGCGCCAAGCGGGATCGAAGCGCGTCGTGCGCTGTTCGGGCGAACTCGTACGCAGCGCAGTCAGCGGGCCGCGGCCGGGCAGGATTGCGCGCTGTGCGTCGAGTAAACGGACTGCGGCGAGCGTGTCGTCGTGCCCGAGCGAGAGCGCGAGCACCTGCCCGCCCGCTTCGAGCACGGGCTCCGCGCCGAGCGCGCTGAGGCGCTGTGCGGCCACGCGCAGGTTGCGTTCGCGCGCGCTCCAAACGCTGCGAATGCGCGCCTCGAGGTCTGGAGCGCTCGCGCAGCCGCCGAGAGGAATTAGGGGCAAGAAGAAGAACGGGAGTGGTGCGACGCACTTGATCTGCGCTGTGCCCACGGTGCTGAACGAGATCGACTCGTAGCGCTGCGGACCTTCGAGCGAGCCAAACGGATCAGACGACACGCGTAGCCGTCCGCACAGGGAGCGGCCTCCGGGAAGAGGTTCGACCGCGACACCCATCTCTGTGAGGCGGGCGGCGAACTCGGCAAGTGGGCGTTCGTCGGGTTCCGCCACGCGCTGGCGCACCTCCAACCCGCGTTTTCGTCGGAGCGGCCCGCGCGCTTGATCCCAGAAAAGAGAACGCCCCGGGAGGCGGCTGCCTGCCGGGGCGTCTCGTCGTTCAGAGTGGCTGGCTGCGGGCTACATCATCCCCGGCATGCCGCCGCCGCCATGGGCGTGGCCGCCACCGCCGCCTTCGGCCTTTTCTTCGGGCTTGTCGGCGATCATCGCCTCGGTCGTCAGCAGCAGCGCCGCGACGCTGGCCGCGTTCTGCAGGGCCGAGCGCACGACTTTGGTCGGGTCGATCACGCCAGCCTTGAAGAGGTCTTCGTAGGTCTCGGTCGCGGCGTTGAAGCCGTGAGCGCCCTTCGACGACTTCACCCGGTCGACCACGATCGAGCCCTCGACGCCCGCGTTCTCCGCGATGCGGCGCAGCGGCTCTTCGATCGCGCGGCGGATGATCGAGACGCCGGCCGCCTGTTCGGGCGACAGGCCCTTCTCGAGGCCGTCGAGCGCGGCCTGTGCGCGGATCAGCGCAACGCCGCCGCCCGCGACGACGCCTTCCTCGATCGCCGCACGCGTTGCGTGCAGCGCGTCCTCGACACGCGCCTTCTTCTCCTTCATCTCGGTCTCTGTCGCAGCGCCGACCTTTATCACCGCGACGCCGCCGGCCAGCTTCGCGAGCCGCTCCTGCAGCTTCTCTTTGTCGTAATCACTGGTGGTCTTGTCGATCTGGCTGCGGATCTCCGCGATGCGGCCTTCGATGGCCTTCTTCGCGCCGGCGCCGTCGATGATCGTGGTGTTGTCCTTGTCGATCACCACCTTCTTGGCGCGGCCTAGATCCTTGATCGTCACGTTCTCGAGCTTGAGGCCGAGCTCCTCCCTACTGACTTGGCCACCCGTGAGGATCGCCATGTCCTGGAGCATCGCCTTCCTGCGATCGCCGAAACCGGGCGCCTTCACGGCGGCGACGTTCAGCGTGCCGCGGATCTTGTTCACGACGAGCGTCGCGAGCGCTTCGCCGTCGATCTCTTCGGCGACGATCACGAGCGGGCGGCCCTGGCGCGCAACCTGCTCGAGCACGGGCAGCAGGTCCTTCATCGCGCTGATCTTCTTCTCGTTGAGAAGGATCATCGCGTCCTCGAGCACGGCCTCCATGCCCTCCGTGTCCGTCACGAAGTAGGGCGAGATGTAGCCGCGGTCGAACTGCATGCCTTCGACCACTTCGAGCACGGAGTCGATCGACTTCGCCTCTTCGACCGTAATCACACCTTCCTTGCCGACGCGCTCCATCGCCTCGGCGAGCATCTTGCCGATCGCCTCGTCGCCGTTGGCGGAGACGGTGCCCACCTGAGCGATCTCGCTCGAGTCGCGCGTGGGCTTGCTGATTCGCTTCAACTCCTCGACCACGGCCGTGACTGCCTTGTCGATGCCGCGCTTCAAGTCCATCGGGTTCATGCCCGCGACGACGAGCTTGCTGCCCTCGCGGAAGATCGCCTGGGCGAGAACGGTCGCGGTGGTGGTTCCGTCGCCGGCGACGTCGGAAGTCTTCGAGGCCACTTCCTTCACCATCTGCGCGCCCATGTTCTCGAACTTGTCCTCGAAGGAGATTTCCTTCGCGACGGTGACGCCGTCCTTGGTGACCGTCGGCGAGCCCCAGCTCTTCTCGATCACCACGTTGCGGCCCTTCGGCCCGAGGGTGACGCGCACTGCGTTCGCGAGGCCGTTCACGCCGGCGAGCAGCTTCGCTCGGGCGTCCTGGCCGTACTTGATTTCCTTCGCCATGTCTGGCTCCTAATCAGTGAGGGGTTGCGAGCGAGCGAACGAACTACTCGATGACGCCGAGCACGTCCTCTTCGCGAATGATCAGGTGCTCCTCGCCGTCGAGGTTCACCTCGCTGCCGGTGTACTTCCCGAACAGCACGCGGTCGCCCTTCTTCACGTCGAGTGGGCGGACCTTGCCGTCGTCGCCAACCTTGCCGTTGCCGACGGCGATCACGCGCCCCTCTTGGGGCTTTTCCTTGGCGGAGTCGGGAATGATGATCCCGCCCGCCGTCTTCTGTTCTTCAGCGACCCGCTTGATCAGGATGCGATCCTGAAGGGGACGAATCTTCATTTGCAAATCCTCCGTGAGGGCGTCGCCGAATCGGCGGCGCGGTTCGAGCCGCAGACGCGCCCTTGCGCGATATCCGCGGGAGTCCGGGTGCGAGGGCCGCTGACTTGGCATTCGACGCGCCGGACTGCCAAAGGGCGCGCGCACTGTATCGCGAGAGTGCGCTCGGTCAACGCAATCGCAACAGGTTGCCGGCTGTGCGTGGCGATTCGCTCCGCTAGCGTGCACGAATCTCGAGCGAAAGGAATCTGCGATGCCGGTGCTGACGCGAAGGCAGCGAGAGATCTACGAGTTCATCCGGGATTTTGTGACGAACCGCGGCTACTCGCCGAGCCTCGAGGAGATTGGGGCGGGCTTCGGGCTCACGTCTGTGGCGACCGTGCACCGGCACGTGGAGTTGCTCGTCGAGAAGGGCTTCGTGCGGAAGGGTGCGAACAGTTCGCGTTCGCTGGAGGCCGTCGAGAGTTCGTCGGCGTTGCCGCCGATGGTGGAGGTGCCGCTGCTCGGCTGCGTGGCCGCAGGCGCACCGATCGAAGTTTTCGAGATGACCGAGTTCATCAGCGTGCCGGCGGACATGGTGCGCAAGCGCTCGGAGACGTTCGTGCTGCGCGTGCGCGGCGACTCGATGATCGACGAGCAGATTCGCGATGGCGACCACGTCGTGGTGGAGAGCGCCACGGAGGCGCGCAAGGGAGAGATGGTGGTCGCCCTCGTGCACGGTTCGGAGGCGACGCTCAAGCGCTTCTACCGCCGCGGGCCAAAGGTGATCCTCGAACCGGCGAATCCGGCCTATCGCCCAATCGAGCTGCCCGCGAGCGAGGTGGAGATTCGCGGCGTCGTGCGCGGCCTGCTGCGGACCTATTGAGCCGGGTTAGAGTGCCTCGCCCGCTTCACCCCGCGCTCGAGGCACAACGATGGCTGATCCTGATCCGCTGGAACGCTACGTCCTCGGGATTCTCGAAGAGTTAGGCGAGGATCCAACCCGCGACGGCCTCAAGTCGACGCCGGACCGCGTTGCTCGCTCGTTCCGGTTTCTGACGAAGGGCTACCAAGAGGATCCGGTCAAAATCCTCAACAACGCGCTTTTCGACGTCACCTACGACGAGATGGTCGTGGTGAAGGACATCGACTTCTTCAGCCTGTGCGAGCACCACCTGCTGCCGTTCTTCGGACGCGTGCACGTGGCCTACATCCCGAACGGCAAGGTGGTTGGCCTCTCGAAGATCCCGCGCCTCGTCGAGATGTTCGCGCGTCGGTTGCAAGTTCAAGAGCGCTTCACGATGCAGATCGCAGAGACCATCGAGAAGGTGCTGGCGCCGAAGGGCGTCGCGGTCGTCGCCGAGTCGGTCCACCTGTGCATGATGATGCGCGGCGTCCAGCAGCAGAACTCCTTTGCGGTGACCAGTTCGTTGAAGGGCGCGTTCCAGGCGGACCCGAAGACGCGCTCCGAGTTCATGGAATTGATCCGCCTGCGCAAGGCGAGCTTCGCCTAGGCGAGGGGGCAAGGGAGGGCAGTCGCCCCCGATCGCCCAGCCGGTCTGACGCGGTGCAGCGCAATCGAGCTTTGTCGCGTCGCGTCAAAACAGATGTCTCCGAATGCAGGCAAATCTAGTCAACTATCTGTTCTGATATTGCAAAATTGCGAATTGATGCCGCTTGGCAGTTCGCCGAAAGCGTCATACGCTGGGCCCCGTTCGGAGGTGGGAGGCGTAGTTCGGCTCCCTCCAGTCGGGCAAAAGTCGAGAGATTTCAGCTAGTCCGGAAGGAAGTTGCAACTGTGGCGCGGCGCGTCGAAAGCGTCGCAAGGTTGCAAGAAGCGGAACTCTCGACGCCGACCTCGCACTTCCGGTCGCTGGCGGAGTGTCCGCTCGCGGCGTCGTCGCGTTGCCGAATCGGCGCGCTGCGACGGCAGATGAAAACAGGCCTGCACGCGCGGCGTCAACTTCGCCGGGCGGTGGGACCGCAACCAGGGCGGTGGGGCCCTAACAACAGGAGATGAGGGGTGGAGACCAAGAACGACCTCTCGATTGCCGAGCGGCGGCGCGCCACGTGGCGCCGTATCTCGCCGGAGCATGAGCTCGGCCAGGAAACCGATGCGCGAGCCGTGAAGAACGTGCGCAGCATCGGCGGCGTGCCGGTGAACCCGGCGCGCTCGAACACGACCAGCGAGTCGCAGCGCTCGGGCGAGCGCGGTGCGCTCGTTTCATATTTCAAGGACATCGCCGAGATCCCGACCCTCGGGAAGGAGGAGGAAGTCCTCCTCGCCAAGGAAATCGAGGCCTCGGTGCTCGGTTTCCGCGAGGGCATGCTCGCGATGCCGTGGACCGCACTCGAGGCTGTTCGCATTTGGCGGACACTGAAGGCCGAAGGCCGCGCGACCGGCAAGATGTGCGAGCAGTTCGGCTCGGGCTCGCCGGAAGGCGAGGACCTCGGCGCGAGGGTCGATGCAATTCTCGGCCGCGCGGACGTGTTGCTCGGCAAGCGCACAGAGGCGCTCACTGCAGGCGACGCCGCGCTCGTTGACAAGCACGACAAGCGCGCGGTGCGCCTCCTCAAGGAGGTGGACCTGTCGATGCATCTGCTCGGCCGGATGCGCCGCGGACTGCTCGACAAGAGGCGGGACGCCGCGCAGGCCGTTCGCCGCATCGCGAGCGCCAACTCCGAGAAGCGCGGCGTGGTCGCGAGCGAAGCCGTGCAAATGCGCCGCAAGGCCGAGGCCGAGCGCTGCCTGCTGCGGCTCGCCGAACTCGAGCGCGAAGTCGGCATGCCCGCCGCCGCCTTCCTCGAGGTGATGGGAAGAGTCGAGTACGAGTGGGACCGCCTCATGGAAGTGAAGAACGTCTTCGTTCAACACAACCTGAAGCTGGTGGTCGCGATCGCCAAGGACTTCCGCAACATGGGCATCGCTTTCCAGGACCTGATCCAGGAGGGCAACATCGGCCTGATTCGTGCGGTCGAGAAGTTCGAGTACCACCGCGGGCACAAGTTCTCGACGTACGCGGTCTGGTGGATTCGGCAGGCGCTGATCCGCGCGATTCAGAATCACTCGCGCACGATCCGCATCCCGAGCCACGTGCACGACACGCTGCTCAAGTACTACCGGGCGTATAACGCGCTCGAGAAGAAACTTGGACGTGATCCGACCACGCTCGAAATCGCGAACGAGATGAAGATCGACGAAGAGCGCGCAGAGCAGCTCCAGCGCATGGTGCGCGAGCCGGTGAGCCTCGAGAAGGAGGTGCCCGGCACGGATTCGAAGAGGGTGAAGGATGTCGTCGCCGACCCGAATCCGATCTCGCCGGCGAACGGCATGGACCACGCGCGCCTCGAAGAGGCAGCGGACCTGTCGGTTGCGCAGCTGTGCGAGCGCGAGCGCAACATTCTGCGCTGGCGCTTCGGCCTGAAGGGCGAGCGCGAGCACACGCTCGAAGAAATCGGCGGCAAGCTCGGTTTGTCGCGCGAACGCGTGCGGCAACTCGAGGCGCGCGCGCTGGCGAAGCTCCGGAACTCGGAGAATCGCCTGCGGCTCGAGTCCTTCGTGCAGGACGTGATCGGCGTCTAACAACGCCGAGGTAGAGGACGGCGCCCGGCCCGGGTCACACCCAGGCCGGGCGTTCGCGTCTCAGGAGTTGGTGTCGGTGGGCGCCGCCGATTTAGGCAGCAGCTCCGAGACATCGACCGCGAGGTCGTTGCTCGCCTCGAGGCGCTTGCGCTCGCCCTCGAGCCACGCGTTCTCGACGGCCATGCGCCGCTCCCCGAGCACTCGCTCGCGTTCGAGCGGAAGCGCCGCATCGATCTCGTCCTCGGTCGGCGTCTTCTTCTCGATGGCCTGAATCAGCACGTACACATTCTCGCCGAGCACATGAACCGTCGCGTCCACCGGCTTCTCCTTGGAGAGCGCGAACGCGGCGGTCATTATGTCCTGCGACTGGCCGAGCTCCGGGATGTAGCCGTCGGCATTGCGCCGGAATGCTGGCGGGCGAAGGATCGACGCGCCCTTCTCGCGCGCCGCGTCCTCGAGCGACTTGCCCGCCTTCACCGCCGCCGAGAGCGCGTCCGCGTCCGCCTTCGCCGCCGCGGCAGCTGCGTCGATGCGCGCGAGTTCGAGCGCCACCTTCGCGCTCGCTTCGGGGTACGGCATGACGGACGCCGCTTTCTTCTCCTCGACGCGAATGAGGTGAAGGCCGAAATCTGTCTCGACCACGCCGGACAGCTTGCCAGGCTCGAGCGCGAACGCGGCCTCCTCGAACCCCTTTACCATCGCGCCGCGCTGGAAGAAGCCGAGATCTCCGCCGTTCTCCTTCGTGCCCTGGTCGTCGCTCACTTCCTTGGCGACCGCTGCGAAGTCCTCGCCCGCCTCGAGTCGCACTTTTATGGCGTCGATTCGCGCTCGCGCCGCCGCCTTCGCCGCTTCGTCGAAGCCGGGGACGAGCGACACCAAGATGTGGCGCGCGCGAACCTGCTCCGCGGTGTCGAGCTGAGACTTCCGCTCTTCGACCGCCTTGCGCACTCGCTCGGAGTCCCTCGCCAGCAGCTTCGTGCCCGCGTCTTCAGGGATCTTCAGGTCCGCCCGCGGCTGCGTTCCGTCCAGCCGCACGGCGAGGATCTGCACCTCTTCGCGTCCGGTACGGATCGCGTCGCGCGTCTCCGAATCGGAGACCGCGACGCTCGCTTCGATTAGGCGCGCCGTCTTCGCCGCAAGCAGTTCGTCGCGGAGCATCTCGTGGAAGCGGCGCTCGGTCCCGAACTCGCGCTCAGCGAAAGTGCGCAGCGCCTCCCGGTTGACCTGGCCCTTCTCGTCGAGCGCGCCCGGCATAGAGCGGATGCGCGTGAGCACCTCCGCGTCGCTCACCCGGAGCCCCATTTGCTCGCCGAGATGCGCAAGGAGCGCGCTGCGCAGCATGCCCGAGGCCGCCTGATTCACGAGGAAGGGCTGGGCACTGCGTTCGTCGAACTCGTTGCCCAGGCTCTCGCGATAGCGCTGGAGTTGCTGGTCAACGCTGCGCTGTAGGTCGATCACGCTGATCTCGCGCTTCCCGACGCGAATCGCGACGCCCGCCGTCCGCGCGGTTCCGTCCGAGCCGCCACTCTGAAATCCGAAGTAGGCGACGAACGGGACGCTGATCCCGAGCAACAGTGCGGGCATGATCCAGCGCTGGCCGCGGCGCAGAACGTCGAGCATCGAGAGTTTCTCCAGAGAGGTGAGCCGCGACACACGGCTAAGAGCGCGCGCAAGGTAGAAGAGGACGGGGGCCGAGCAACGGAAGCAGGTTAATTTCGTTGCCCGGTTCCCGAGGGGCTGATAGAGTCGCCCCGCTTCGCAAAATAGGAAAAACGTCCTTCTCGCGCGGTCACTTAGCGCAGTGAACCGCGCACATTGAAACGGCGTCTCCTCTTCCGCGAAACCCCCAACCGTCGTTACAGCCGATACACCCGACCGGGCCGGTTCGAAGGAGCTTCGGTGCCTCTCAAGCGAATCCTTGGCTGGTTCTCCAGCGATCTCGCGATCGATCTCGGTACCGCAAACACGCTGGTTTACGCGAAGGGCAAAGGCATCGTCGTCTCGGAGCCGAGCGTCGTCGCAGTCATGAAAGATGGCCGCGGCCCTGACAAGGTGAAGGCCGTCGGCGAGGAAGCGAAGCAGATGTTGGGGCGCACGCCCGGCAACATCGTCGCCGTGCGCCCGATGAAGGACGGCGTAATCGCCGACTTCGACGTGACCGCCGAGATGCTCCGCTACTTCATCCGCCGCGTGCATAACCGCTCGTCGAGTCTCGTGCGCCCGCGCATGGTGGTCGCGGTGCCGTCGGGGATTACGCCCGTCGAGCAGCGCGCTGTGCGCGAAGCCGCCGAATCCGCCGGCGCGCGTCAGGTATTCCTGATCGAGGAGCCGATGGCGGCCGCGATCGGCGCGGGCCTACCTGTTACGGAACCGTCTGGAAACATGATCGTCGACGTGGGCGGCGGCACGACCGATGTCGCCGTGATCTCGCTCGCGGGCATCGTCTACTCGAACTCGACGCGCGTCGGCGGCGACAAGATGGACGAAGCGATCATCAATCACGTGAAGCGCCGCTACAACCTGCTGATCGGCGAGCGCACCGCCGAAGCGATCAAGATCACGATCGGCACGGCGTATCCGACGAGCGAGCTGCGCACGATGGAGATCAAGGGCCGCGACCTCGTGGCCGGCGTGCCGAAGACGCTCACGATCAAGTCGGACGAAGTGCTCGAGGCGCTGCAGGAG
>JANNDT010000417.1:0-6868 GCA_031387905.1 Deltaproteobacteria bacterium | reverse complement strand
GCGATGCACTCGCGCCGGAACATCGCGAAGCCGCGCTGCTCGGCGCTAGCCGCCGCGGCGCCCGGCGGCGGCACATGCGGGAACGCGCGCGCGAAATCGACGATCTCGATTTCCACGAGCTGATAGGGCCACGGCCACAGGTTGGTGTCATTATGGCCCTCGCCTTGCCACACCAGATAGAATGGCGCGGGGTCGATCTGCCTGCGGTCAATCGGGAAGAACGCGCCGCTCGGGTGCTCCGCGTCCGCGAACGCGAGGAATGCGCCGTCACTGAGCAGCTGTGCGCCGCTCGCCGTGCGCGTGTAGCCATCACGCGCGCGCAGCAGCACTTCGGCGCTCGCGAACCCGCGCAGCGCCTCCTCGCCGAAGCCGCGCGCGAGCACCGCGGCGAGCGGCAGCGCGCGGAAGCGCTTCAGCGCGCCGTAATAAGGATCTTCGACCGCCACCTCGCGCGCTTCGCAGCACGCGCGCAGTTCCGCGAGCGTCAGTACGCGAAGTTCCTGGCCATCGCGCAGAAAACGCAGACGCGCGCTTTCGCGGGCCAACTCCGCGTTCGCCGGCAGCGCCGCCGCTGCGAGCCACACAAGCGCGAAGCAACCAGCGAAAAACGCGCGGCGAATGAGCGAGTGCATCGGGCACGGCAAGGTACCTGCGCGCGTTAAGCGTCGCTCGCGATCGTGCGGTTCCGCCCCGCCCGTTTCGCGGCGTAGAGCGCTGCGTCCGCGCTCGCGATCAGTTCCTCGGGTCCACTTTGCTGCGCCGTGCGCTGCGCCACGCCGAAACTCATCGTGACGCGCAGCGCGTCGCGCCCGCCCACATCCAGCGACAATGCCGCGATCGCCTTGCGCCAACTCTCGGCGGCTACAACCGCCCCCTGCAGTGGCTCCGTGAGTACGGCGAGAAACTCTTCCCCACCCCAGCGCCCGGCGATGTCGGTCGTGCGAATGTGAAGCCGGATCGCTCCGGCTACTTCACGCAGCACCCGATCGCCCACGGGATGCCCGTAGGCGTCGTTCACGCGCTTGAAGTGATCGATGTCCGCCATCACGACCGAGAGCGGTCGCCCGTAGCGCTCCGCGCGCTTCCATTCGAGCGTGATCGCTTCACTCAGTTTGCGGCGGTTCGGAAGCTCGGTGAGCCCGTCGGTCAGAGCAAGCTCCTCGAGTGCCGCGTTCTTCTCCGCGAGTTCAGATTGCAAGCGCGCGTATTCGAGGTGGAGTTCGATGCGCGCGACTAGCTCGAACGGATCGAAGGGCTTCGCGACCACGTCGCGAGCGCCATTGCGCAGTAGCGCCGCGCGGCGGCGGGGATCGCCTATCGCCGTGAGCATTACGAACGGCGGCCCACCCCCCGGCTGTTGGCGGGCGATGTGGAGAAGCTTCTCGCCATCGAGAGTCGGCATCTCGACGTCGCAAACCACCATCGAGTAGGGCCGCTCCATTAACAGCCGGAGTCCCTCGGCGCCGTCCGCGGCCTCGTAGATCGTGTCGAAGAGTCTCGTTCGCTCGAGCGGCTCGCGAATCGCTGCGCGCTGGACCGGCGAGTCCTCGATCAGGAGCAGAGTCCGCATGTGGCCGCTCCTTGGCGCTCGCTCGCCTACGCATGACGCGATTCCAGCATATCAGTGATCTCCTGAAGCCGGCTCGCGAGAATCGCGCAGTCCGGCCTCGCTACTCCGGCCGCGGCGCGCCTGGGAAGATGTGGCCCGCGGTGAAACCGCCATCGACGGCGAGGTCCATCGCGTTGCAGAAGCTGCTCTCGTCCGAGGCGAGCCAAGCGATCGCGAGTGCGATCTCGCGCAGCGTGAGCTCGCGGCCAAGCGGCTGCTTGGGGTTCCCTGAGAAGTCGAGCTTGCGCTTCCCGCTTTTGATCTCCGCAGCGAGCTTCGCGTAAAAGGGTGCGCTCATCTCCTTGCCGCCGCCCGCCGGGCACACCGTGTTCACGCGAATGCCGAGGTGCGCGAGTTCGAGGCCCGCGCACTTGGTGAGCCCGCGCAGGCCCCACTTGCTGGCGCCGTAGGCCGCAACGCCAACCTCGCCCTCGAGCGCGTCGATCGAGGCGACGTTCACGATCGAGCCGCCGCCGTTCGCACGCATCTCCGGTAGCACGGCTTGTATGCCGAGCAGCGGGCCTAACAGGTTCACGTCGAAGATCTCGCGCGCGCGCTCGGGTGTCGTCTCGTCGATCGCAGCAACTGTGAGGATCGCAGCGTTATTCACGAGCACGTTCGGTGCGCCGAAACGCGCGCGCGTCGCCTCGACCGCGACCGCCCAGTCCGCCGGGCTCCGCACATCGAGCCGGTGGTACGCCGCGCTTTCTCCGAGCTCCGCGGCCAGCTTCGCGCCGCGCTCATCGAGCACGTCCGTCAGCAGCACGCGCGCGCCGCGTTCCACGAACACGCGCGCGACCTCGGCGCCCGTGCCGCGCGCGGCGCCCGTAATGATCGCGATCTTGCCGTCGAGCCGAGCCATTCGCGCCTCCCTCGTGGTAGAAGGAACGCCACTGGAGTCGCCTCCGTCAATGAGCGCAACCGCCCCGCAGACTGAACCGCGCCGCGCGGCCCTCGCATTCATCGTCGTGACCGTGATGCTCGACATGCTCGCGTTCGGGATCGTGATCCCGGTACTGCCGAGGCTGATCCTCGACTTCACGGGCGGCAGCAAAACGAATGCGGCCTGGTGGCAGGGCGTGTTCGGCACGCTCTTCGCGGTGATCCAGTTCTTCTTTGCGCCAGTGCTCGGCGCGCTCTCGGATCGCTTCGGGCGCCGGCCGGTGATTCTGCTCTCGAACTTCGGCCTCGCGCTCGACTACGCCCTAATCGCTCTCGCTCCGAACTTGTGGTGGTTGCTCGCGGGCCGCGCGATCGCCGGCTTCTGCTCCGCCTCGATCAGCGTGCCCTCGGCCTACATCGCCGACGTGACGCCGCCCGAAAAGCGCGCCGCCGCGTTCGGGATGATCGGCGCGGCGTTCGGCGTCGGCTTCATCCTTGGCCCCTTCATCGGCGCGCAAGCGGGCGGCATCGATCCGCGTCTGCCGTTCTGGATCGCGGGCGCCCTCACGCTGGCGAACTTTTGTTATGGCCTGTTCGTGCTGCCGGAGTCGCTTCCGCCGGAGCGGCGCGCGCCGTTCCTTTGGCGCAAGGCCAACCCGGTCGGCTCGGCCCTGATGATTCGCCGCCATCCCGCCGCGTGGGCGCTGATCGGGCTCTCGGTGCTCAGCTACCTCGCCCACGATTCGCTGCCGCACACCTTCTTCCTGTACGGCAACGCGCGCTTTGGCTGGGATCAAAAGATCGTCGGTTACGCGCTGGTCGCGGTCGGCGTAATGAGTGTGATCGTGCAGGCCGGTGCGATCGGCTGGATCGTGCGCCGCTTCGGCGAGCGCCGCGCACTCTTCATCGGCGTGGGCGCGGGCATCGGCGCGTTCGCGCTCTACGCCGTCGCGTGGGCCGAGTGGGTGGTCTTCCTCGCGATCGCGATTGGCGGCTTCTGGGGCGTGTGGAGCGCCGCCTCTCAATCGATTCTGTCCCGCACCATCGCCGCCGACGAACAGGGGCAGCTGCAAGGCGCGCTCGCGAGTGTGCGCGCAGGTTGTCAGGTTTTCACGCCGGCGATCTTCAACGGCGCGTTCGCGCTCGGCGTGAGCGTCGACACGCGCTGGGCCGGCGCGCCGATGCTCGTGTCCGCCGTGCTGCTCGCGCTCGCCCTGCCCTTCGCGCTCGCGGCGACGCGCGCGCCGCGTTGACTCCGCTCGCCCGGCGGGCCGCCCGCGGCGAGACGCCGCTTGGGCTCAGGCTTTGGCGATCAGCTCGTTGCCGAGCTTCTCGAAGCCGCGCTCCACGTCTTCATGCGAGTAGCCGGGCGGCGAGACGGTGAAGCGCGAGACGCCGAGATCTTGGAGCCGCTTCACTTCGTCGAGCGTCGGGACGGATCCCGTCGTGATCTCGAGCGTGCGCGGGTCGCGGCCGATCTCGGCGCACTCCTTGGCGAGCGTCTCGAGCAAGCTCGGCAAGAGGTCGACCCGCGCGGGAAAGAAGCCGTCGCCAAAGCGTGCTGCGCGCTTGGCGGCGCCGGCCACGTGGCCCCCGATGACAATCGGCACGCCAGGCTTTTGGACCGGCTTCGGGTTCGACTCCACGGCGTTCCAGCGATAGTGCTTGCCTGAGAACTCGCTCGGTCGATCGGCCCACAGGCTGCGCAGCGCTTGGATCGATTCCTCCGTGCGAGATGCGCGCTCCTTGAACGGAACGCCGACGCCGCGGAACTCCTCCTCGAGCCAGCCGATGCCGACCCCAAGAATCGCGCGGCCGCCCGAGAGCACGTCGAGCGTGGCGAGTTCCTTCGCCACATAGAAGGGATGGCGCTGCGGGAGTATCAGCACGCCGGTCGCCACCTTGATTTTCTTCGTGACCGCCGCCGCATGCGTCATCCAGATCAGCGGGTCGGGAATCGGCGAGTTCTCAGGCCCGGGCATCTTGCCGTCGCGCGAGTACGGGTACTGCGAGCCATAGCCCTTGGGCACGACCACATGCTCGACCGTCCAGAGCGACTCGAAGCCGACTTGCTCGGCCTTCTGCGCGAAATGCGCAAGCCGATCCGGCAAACCAAACGGGCCGACGTTGGCGAACATGACTCCAAACTTCATGACAGCTCCAGTTGTTGGGGGATTCGTAGACGCGCGCGCCTAGCCGCGCGCGATCAGTTCGTTGCCGACGTGCTCGAGCGCGCGCTCGACGCCGTCGCGCGAGACGTCCGTGAGTTGCACGAGCGTGCGCGAGACGCCCAGCGCGGCGAGTCGTGCGACGTCGTCGCGCGTGGGCAGCTTGCCGACGATGCCGGTCGTCACCTCGACCGTGCGCGGATCGCGCCCGATCGCGGCGCACTCTTTCGCCAGCACTTCGAGCAACTCGGGCAAGCCGTCGGTGCGCGCCGGGAAGAAGCCATCCCCAAACCGCGCAGCACGGCGCGCGCTGGCGGGCACTTGCCCGCCGATCACGATCGGCACGCCAGGTTTCTGCGCCGGCTTCGGATTCGATTCGACCGCGCTCCACGCGTAGTGCTTGCCTGAGAACTCGCTCGGCGCATCCGCCCACAAGCTGCGCAGCGCACGAATCGATTCCTCCGTGCGCTCGGCGCGTCCGGCCCACGGCACGCCAAGCCCGCGGAACTCCTCTTCGAGCCAGCCAATGCCGACTCCGAGAATCGCGCGGCCGCCGGAAAGCACGTCGAGCGTCGCGAGTTGCTTCGCCACGTAGAAGGGATGGCGCTGCGGAAGGATCAGGATGCCGGTCGCGAGCCGGATCTTCTGGGTGACCGCCGCCGCGTACGTCAGCCAGATCAGTGGATCCGGCAGCGGCGCGTTTTCGGGGCCCGCCATCTTGCCGTCCTGCGAATACGGGTAGTGCGAGGCGTAGGCCTTGGGCACGACCACGTGCTCGATCGTCCAGAGCGACTCCGCCCCTATCTGCTCCGCCTTCTGCGCGAGGTGCACGAGCCGGTCCGGCCGCCCGAACGGGCCCGTGTTGCAGTAGCGGATGCCGAACTTCATCGCGGCCACGGTGACACAGGGCGCGGCGCGCGTGAAGCGGGAGTACAGTGGAGGCACCGCTCACAGGAGATCTCGCCATGGCGAACTTCATCATCTCCGCCGACTCGCACATCACCGAACCGCCTAACACGTACGTCGACTACATCGACGCCAAGTGGAAGGCCAAAGCACCGCAGATGCGCTTCGACAACGAGAAGCTCGGCGACGCGTTCTTCGTCGACGGGATTCCCGCACCGATCGCGATGGGCCTGGTCGCCGCCGCCGGCACGCCGCCCGAGAAGATCCGCATGACCGGCGTGAAGTTTTACGACATGCACCCCGGTGGTTGGGATTCCGACGCGCGCATGGCCGAGCAAGACCGCGACGGCGTGCACGCCGAGGTGATCTACCCGACCGTCGGCATGGTGCTCTGCAACCACAGCGACTTCGACTACAAGACCGCCTGCTTCGCCGCCTACAACCGCTGGCTGACGGAATATTGCGGCAAGCATCCGGCGCGCCTGATCGGCCTCGGCCAGCTCGCGATGAAGACGCCGGAGGACGGCATCCGCGAGCTGCGCGAGATCAAGGCATTAGGGCTGCGCGGCGTGATGATGCCCGGCAACCCGGCCGTCGAGGACTACGACTCGACCACCTACGACAAGTTCTGGGAGACCGCGATCGAACTCGGCCTGCCGCTCTCGTTCCACATCCTCACGGACCGCAACTACGCCTTCCGCCACGAGACGCGCGGCCCCAAGATGAACGGCTTCCTCAGCATCATGCGCGGCTGCCAGGACGTGATGGGGACGCTCGTGCTCGGCGGCGTGTTCGAGCGCCACCCGAATCTCAAGATCGTCTGCGCCGAAGCCGACGCCGGCTGGGTGCCGCACTACTGCTACCGGATGGATCACGCGTACAAACGCCATCGCTACTGGCTGCCCGCCGGACAGAAGCTCTCGAAGCTGCCGAGCGAGTACTTCGCCGCGAACATCTACACCACGTTCCAAGACGACTGGGTGGCATTCAAGGTCGCGAACGACATGAACTGGAGACACCTGCTCTGGGCCAACGACTTCCCGCATAGCGACTCCACTTGGCCCTGGAGCCAGGAGATGCTCGCCGAGCACACGAAGTGCCTAACAGCCGAGCAGAAGACGGCGATTCTCGGTGCGAGCACGGCGGAGCTGTACGGGATCGATACGAGCAAGCTTGGGGCGTAGGCGAAAGGCCCGGCTCAAGCGGCCCGCTTGAATGCCCGGCCATTGGGCCCGGCCGCAGGCTCGCGATCGAACGCGGTTTCGACCGGGTGCGAACTCGCCACGATTCGCGCGCACTCGTG
>JANNDT010000396.1:0-5059 GCA_031387905.1 Deltaproteobacteria bacterium | reverse complement strand
GGCCAGATGAAGGCCACGGTGAGGCGCACGACCTCCGCATCCCGCGGGCTGAGGAAGCGCGCGAGCGGCTCCGCGAACGCGATGATTAGGCCGCCGAACACGACCATCACGCCGATCGCCAGCGACATCGCGCGCCAACCGCTGCGCTCTGCGCTGGCTTCGTCGCCCGCGCCGAGGTGTTGGCCGACGAGTGTCGAGGCGGAGATCGCGAATGCCTGACCGACCAGGAACGAGAACGCGAGTAGGTTCACGCCGAGCTGGTAGGCCGCATTCGCCTCGTTGCCGTAGCGCGCGATGATCCAGATGAAGCCGATGAAGCCGACTTGGAAGCCGAGGCCCTCTGCTCCAGCTGGGATGCCGATGCGGAACAGCCGCAGGATGCGCGCGCGGTCGAAGTCGTCGCCGCCCGGCGCAGGGCCGATCGCGAGCGACCCGCGCCGCCACAGCCAGACCGAAAGCGAGGCGCCGACCAGCGCGCCCACCGAGCCCGCGATCGCGGCGCCCGCGACGCCCAGCGACTTCACGCCGAGCCCGCCGCCGACGAGTACCCACAGCGAGACGATGGTCAGCGCGGCGCCCGCGATGCTGATCCACAGCGGAGTGCGCGTGTCGCCTGCCGCGCGCAGTGCGGTCGCGATCACCATGCCCGCCGCGAACGGCAGCGCGGAAAGGCTCGCCCAGCGCACGTAGGTCGCTGCGAGTTCGCTGGTCGGGCCGTCGAGGCCGAACACGCCGACCAGCGCGCGCGCGAACACGATGCAGGGCAGCATCACGATCAGCGCGAGTGCGCAGCACAGCCAGAGCGAGGTGCGCGTGACGCGCTCCGCCTCGACGCGATTGCCCGCGCCCCAGGCGCGCGCGACCAACGCCATCGTGCCAGTGGTGACCGCCATCAGCACGACTTGTTGGGTGAAAAAGATCCGGCCGCCGACGCCGGTCGCGGAAATTGCCGCAGTACCGAGCTGACGCGACACGACCGCCGCGCCGACGAAGCCGACCGCGGACTGCAGCAGGTTCGTCAGGATCGCGGGCCACGCGAGCGCCCACACGCGTCGCGTCGTCCCAGTGCCGCGCGCCATAGCGTCTGGCGCGAACTCGCTTTCCCCCATCGCGCGCGGGAGATAACGCGATCACGCGCCGAGAGCGAGCGAAACCCAGGAGTTGCGAAAGTCAGCGGCGAGCGAGCCTGCGGCGCAGTGCGAACGCGACCGCGCCGGCAGTGAGCAGCCCCGCGAGCGAGGGCTCCGGCACCGGCGCCAAGCGGTACGAGATCGCGATGCCAGTCTGGGAAATTCCCCAGCTCGCGTTCGGGACGGCCCTCGAGATGCGACACTGCCGGCTTGAGCGATACGCACTCGATCGCGGTTCTCGGCGCGGGCCCGGCGGGCGCAGCGGCGGCGCTCGGGCTCGCGGCGCTCGGCTGCGACGTGTGCGTCGTAACGCAGCCGCGCGCGCGTGCGTGGCGCGAGAGCTTCTCGGTGCGCGTGGTGGACGCCCTGCGCGCCCTTGGTGTCGAGGAAGCGCTGGCGGCGCTGAGCACGCCCTGCCCGCGCTCCGTGCACTGGGCGGGGGATGTGCGCGTGCTGGCGGGCGAAGCGCAGGTAGAGCGCAGCGCATTCGATGCGGGGCTCGCCACCGCGCTCGCGCGACGTGGCGTGCGCGTGCTGCGCGATGACGTGCAGCGCGTGGCTGCGAGTGAGCGCGGTGTGCGGATCGCGCTCGCGTCCGGCGCAGTCGTGGAGGCGAGCTTCGCGATCGAGGCGCGCGGGCGCGCTGCGCCTGCGAGCGGCGTGCGCGATCGCGGGCCGGAGACGACCTGCGTGGTGCAGACGTGGCGGGTGCCTCAGCGCGAGCCCCGCATCGCGGTGGCTTCGCTCGCGCACGGCTGGGCGTGGTGCGCCGACGACGGGCGCGGCGCGCTCACGACGCAGCTCGCGCTCGACGCGCGCGAAGTTCCGCCGCGCGCGGAACTCGGCGCGCGCGGCGAGGCGGCGCTGCGCGCGCACCCGCTCTGCAGCGAGTTGTTACGGGACGCCGCGCCGGGCGGCGAGCCGTTCGCGCGCGCCGCGACGCCGGTGTTCGACTCGGGGCTCGCAGGCGAGCGCGTGCTGCGCATCGGCGACGCCGCGCTCGCGGTCGACCCGCTCTCGGGCAACGGGGTGTTCCAGGCGCTCTCGACCGCGAACGTCGCGCCGGCTGTCGTGAACACGCTGCTGCGCCGCCCGGAAAGCGCGGCTCTTGCGCGCGCCTTCTACGTCTCACGCGCGCGCGACATCTTCACGCGCTTCGGCCGCGTCTCGCGCGACTTCTACGCTGCCGGCGCCGCACACCACGGTGGCGCGTTCTGGGAGACGCGCGCGCAGTGGCCGGATGCCGAGCCCGCGCATGCGAGCGGCGGCGACCGCGCCTTGACGCTCGCGGTGCGGCCCGTCGTGTGCGACGGCTGGATCGAAGAGCGCGAAGTCGCGCTGACCGCCGCGCGTCCGCTCGGGACATGGCAAGTAGCCGGCGTCGAGATCGCGCGGCTCGTGCGCGCGCTAGCGCATGGCGGCGCCGCGCCCGACGCCGAGGCGCGCGCGCTCGCGGCGCTGCCCGAGACGTCGCGCGCGCCCGTCTCCAGCTGGCTGCGCGCCCACCGCGTCGGAACACCCAGGGACGTCGGTTGACGAGTACAACGCCGGACCGAACGCGCGGGGATGCGTCTCATTCGCAAACGAACGTCCCCTCAGCTCGAACGTCGCTCGGGCCCCGTGTAGTGCGCGCGCTCGCGCAGTCTGCCGAGCGCGTGCGCTGGGGAGGCGCCGTCCGCGAGCAGCGAGACGAGGCGTGCGCTGAGGTGCGCGCAGCCGGCGCTCGCGCCGCGCACTTCGCCAGCTCGCACGTGCGCGCCGAAGTCTGCATGTGCGGTGCCGAGCCACGAGTGCTCGCCCGGCGCGCAGCGCGCGTCACCCGTCGCGCGCACCACGCCCGGGTACGCAGCGGGATACACCGGCTCGCCGCGCGCGGGCGCTGCCGCCACGAGCACGACGCCGCGCGCGAGCGCACGCGCTACCGCGTCCCGTAACACCTCGCGATCCTCGCGCAGACCCGCGCTCAGGTTCGCGAGCGCAGCGCCCTGCTCCGTCACCCAGTCGAGCGCCGCTGCCAGCTGCGCGGCGCTCGTCACGAGGCGCTCGCTGAAGACGCGCGCGGCGACGAGCTCGACGCGCGCATCGGCGAGCAGCACGTCCGCAAGCGCCGCGCCGTGCGCGTGCGCGCCACTCGTCACCGCCGCAAGTCCGTCCTTCGTAATAACCTCGCCCGCGGCAGCCAGCTCGAACGCGCGTGCCGCCACCACTCGCGGTGCGTGCCGCTCCGCCACGCCCGCGTCAATCAGCGCGACGCGAATCACGCGCCGCTCGGGTCCGCGAACAGCTGGCCGTCGCGCAGCACGAGGCGCTGATCCGCGTCGGCAAGAGGCGCTTCGCGGTGGCTGATGACGAGGCGCGTAGCGCCCGCGAACAGCGCGTCGATCTCGGCGAGCAGCATGGCCTCGCCCGCGGAGTCGACCGCCGACGTCGGCTCATCGAGGATCACGAGCGAGGGCTGTTGCAGCAGCGCGCGCGCGATCGCGATGCGCTGCTTCTCGCCACCGGAGAGCCCCTGCCCGCGCTCGCCGATGCGCGCGCCCAGCCCGCCGGGCAGCTTGGCCATCAGGTCCGCGAGGCCGGCGCGCTGCGCGGCGTCGGCCACTTCGGCGTCGCTCGCACTCGGCACGGCATAACGCACGTTCTCGGCGAGCGTGCCGCGGAAGACCACGACTTCCTGTGGAACGAGCGCCACCCGCCGCCGCCACGCGGCCAGCGGAAGCGCACTCAGATCGGTTCCCCCGATCCGGATGCGCCCACCCTGCGGGCGCTCGTGCGCCAACAACAGATCCACCAGCGTCGTCTTGCCGATGCCCGACGCGCCGCGCAGCGCAGTCTTCTTGCCGAGCGGGAGCAGCGCGCTCGCCTCCCGCAAGATCGGAGGACCGTCAGGATATGCGAACGTCACCGCTTCGAACGCGATGTCGCCGGCCTCGGGGAGCGCGCGGGCGGACTGCGCCGCACTCGTCTCAGGCGCCGGCGCCCTGCGCAGTTCCCAGACGCGCTCGAGGCTCACCACCAGCCGCTGCCACGCCACTGCGATGCCTAACAGCGCCTGCACCGGCCCGATCGCGAGCGCGAGGTACGCGCCGAAGGCGACCAGCGCGCCGAGCGCGAGCTGGCCGTCGATCACGAACAGCCCACCGATCGCGAGCACGCCGGCGCGCGCCGCCGCGAGTAGCGCGCGCGGCAACGCCGCAGCGCCGAACTCGCTGCGCTGGAGCCGCAACAGATCGCTCGCGTAGACGCGATTCAGCGCGACCAGCCGCGCCGCCTCGCGCGCCTCCGCCACCGCGTTCTGGATCGCGCGCACCGCGGGCAGCGTTTCCGCCAGAAAACTCGACACGTCAGCGCCGCGCGCGCGCAGTGCGCGGCTCTTCGCCTCGACGCGCGGGCGCATGCGCCACAGCCAGAGCGCCTCGATCGGCGCGAGCAGGAGCGGCGCGAGCGCGCGGCGGGGGTTGATGCGCACCATCAGTACGAGCGCGCCGGCGAGGCCGAGCGCCGAGGAGAGCCCGGCGAACAGCGTGTCGACGCTGAAGCGCTGCAACTCGGCGACGTCGCCGTCGAGGCGCGAGAGCAGGTCGCCCACGCGCCAGCGCCGATGAAAGCCGGGCGGCAGCGCGAGCAGGTGCGCGTACACCTCTTCGCGCAGCGCGAACAGCACGCGGCTCGAGAGGCGCGTGTGAAAGAGCCGGCTGGCGCCGGAGAGCGCGACCGCCGCGAGCCCCGCTGCGAATAACAACCCAGCGTTCGCGAACAGCGCCGCGCGATCGCGGGCGAGCAGCCCGTCGTCGATGATGCGCTGGGTGAGCCACGGCTGCGCGAGCGCGAGCGCGGTGCTGCTGAGCGCGAACGCGAGCAGCACCGCGACGCCGCCGCGTTCGCGCGCGAGAAAGCTGTACAACCAGCGCAGTGCCGCGCGGCGCTCG
>JANNDT010000359.1:0-5991 GCA_031387905.1 Deltaproteobacteria bacterium | reverse complement strand
CTCCTGCGAGAAGTCGGAGCGAGGTACCTGCCGCGCGAGATCGCGCAGCGCCGCAAGCACGGCTTCACGGTGCCTGTTGGGTCGTGGCTACGCGGGCCGTTGCGAGAGCGCTTCGAAGATCTCGCGCTCGGTTCGTCGGCTGCGAACGCCTGGCTCGACCGCACCGAAACGCTGCGCTGGTGGCGGCGGCTCGAGGCTGGCAAGCCCGTGGGTCTGAAGCTGTGGTCGATCCTGATCTTCGCGTGGTGGATCGATGAGCACGCGCACTGATTAGAGCGGCACGCCCGTGGCGAGCTTGCGCAGATCGCTGGCGAGCCGCTTCACCAACAACAGGCGCCGCGAGAACAGGATCGCGAGTGCGCTGCGCTGCGGCAGATCCGGGGCGCGGCTGTATTTCTCGCGCCGCAGCGCGCCGCCGCCGGAGAGCGGCAGCCCGAAATAGGCCTCGACCCGCGCCAGCACGGCGGCGGGGTCCGCGGTGAGTTCGGCGGACTCGATGACGAGCTTGTCGCCGTCGTGCGCGCGCCAACCCGCCGCGAAGGCGCGCAGCTCACCCTGCAGGCCCAGCTTCTCCGCGCGCGCGTGCCAGCTCTGCTCGCTCAGGCAATAACAGAACTCGTGGCTCTTCAGCCGGAAGGCGCCCGTCGCGTCGCCGCGCCGATAGGCCGAGATGATCTGTTCGGCGTCACGCAGCAGAATCAGCTTGCGTGCGCCCTGCAGCCGGGCCTGATTGTTGGGCGTCGGCGGGAAGTGATACTTGGCGAGCGAGTGCGGCGAGCAGACCGCCTCGACCACCGCTGCATCGATCTCGACGACTTCGCGCCGGTGGAACTTCGCGAGCTGTGCGTAACCCGGCGCCACCGGGCAGCGAGCGACGACCTCGCTGCGAACTCGCGCGGGGGCGTTGGGCAGCCCATGGAGTTCGCTGATCGTCTCGTTGAGCGACGTACTGGCGCTCTTGGGGATCGCAATGATCAGCATCAGCTTCGCGTTAGGCGCCGGGTCACGCCGTCGAGGGCCCGCGCGTGCCACGCATCCGCGCTGAACCAAGCGTGGTGCAGGATCTTCAATGCGGCCTCGCTCCGCCGCCACACCCACAGGTACTTCAGGAATCGGACGTTGTACTCGGGCGGCAGCGTCGCGATCCGGAGATCCGAGAGCCAGAGCAGTTCGCGCAGCGTCACCTGGTCTTTCCGAAAACCGGCTGCGTGGAACGCTTCGCGCCATTCGCGCAGAAACGCGAGCACGGCGCTCGATGCGCGGTAGGCGATCACGCCGCCGTTGAACTGCGGGAAGCTCGCGGGCAGCCGAGCGCGCCATGGCGCGTTCGTGCGCTCGCGGTTGCGCGCATTCGCGTGGGCGAGCGCGATGTCGAAGCGCTCGAGCAAGTCGAACACACCCCCGAGATCCGCGTACACGCGAGTGTCGGCATCGAGGTACAGCGTGCGCTCGAAGGGCGTCGCGCTCAGGTAGTCCACCTTCGAGCGGCGATGCGGGTTCTCGACCGGCGCGATGGCGTCGAACGCGGCCCGCAGTGAAGTATTCGCGAGCGCCTCCGCGTCGGTGAACAGCGCGATCGGCAAGTCAGGATTCGTACGCCGCACGCTCTCGGCAGAGGCTCTCGCGGCCCCGGTGCTGGCGCCGCCGGTCGCGATGTACACGACGCCACGCTTGCGGTCGATCAGGCCTTGCCATGCCTGTTCGTCAGCCATGGAAGCTCCTCTCGGCGATGCGTCCGGCCGGCTCGCACCGCTCGCCGCGTCCGGCGAACTGCGGCTCGTGCGCGAGGAAACCGTGAATCGCTTGGGCCGCCCGCTGTGCGGAGGGGGTTTCCGAGAGGTCGAAGGTGTCGCGCACGTAGGCCTCCTGCGCGGCACGCAGCTCCGCGTGGTCTCGGAACGCCGACTCGAGCGCGCCGGGAAGTTCCTCGACGCGCTCGAACACTGAGCCGAGACTCCACGCCGAGTAATTAGGATCGTCGCGCCAGCGAATGCGGTGGCTGTTCGCGAATACACAGGGGCGCGGATTCAGCAGGAACTCGCACACTTGGCTGCTCACGTCGCCCAAGTAGAGATCGGCCGCGCGCGTGTACGTCATGTCGGTGCAGGCGCTGCTGCCGAGATCGACGTGGATGTTGTCGCTCGCGAGGTACTTCGACTCGAGGTTGCGCACCCACTTGAACGCGAGCTTGTCGATGCTGACCTGAAGGCGGCGCTGAAACAGCATCACGTGTGGCGCGAAGATCAGGTTGTAACGCCCGGAAGCGCGAAAAAAATCGAGGATCTCACGGCCCTGCTCGTACCAAGACGACAGGTGCGGCGAGCAGTGCGGGTTGTAGAGAACCGTCGGTTTGTCGTTGTCGAACAGCTTGCGCCGGTTGGCCGCGGGCGTGGCCCCGATGTCGAACTTCGCGTAGCCGACGATTGCGTGCCGCGGCGCGAGAGCGCCGGCTGCCGCTAGCCGCCGGCGAATCTTTTCACCGGGCAGCAGCACGAGATCGAATTGCTGGCTCTGCGCGTCGAAGCCGATCTCGCGATCTCCCGCGCCGTGGCGCGTGTGAACCAGCTTGATCCCCTCGCAACCCACCAGACCTCGAATTGCGAGGCTCGTCTTTTCCGGCGTCACGATCGCGTCGAATCCGGAGAACGCCTGCGCGTTGGTTTTCAGCAGGGCAAGGTTTCGAAGCAATGTGAACGCCTTGGGCGCGCCTTCGAGCCAGGCGAAGCGACCTTCTGCCCGGAGCGCGAGGTACTCGCAGCGGTGGCCTGGGTACGCCCGAGCGAGGGTTTCCAGAGCTACGAGTTGCTTCTCCGAGGAGAACAACAACACGACTGCAAACTCGCGGTACGACCGCGACAACTCGAACGCGATCGGCGCGCTGTGCGCGATCTGGTGCACGTGCTCGTGGTTGAAGAGGAAGCCCACGCGTCGCACCGGGAGGAGGTCGGTCATCGTGTTCGTCCCGATTTCAGGCTCGTCGTTTCGAATCTGCTCCGCAAACCGTTCTCGCCTTCGCGCGCGAAGCGACCGACACGGGCAGGCGATCGGGTACGGTACCCCGCGAATGCGCCGACCGAGCCCCACAAGATCCGCACGCGATAGCCGGTGACAGACCCCGCGCTTCCGCAAAGCGAGACAGTGAAGCACGAGGACGCGAGCCCCGCGTTTCGCAGGCGCGGCTGGATCGGCGCGGTGCTGCTGGCGCCTCCGATCGTGGCGACGCTGCTCCTCCCGCCCTTGGTCGCGGCGGGATCGTGGGCGGATCTGGCGATGGGCCTGTTCGCTTGGCCCACGCTGATTGCCGGCGCTGCGATGCGTTTCTGGTCGACGCTTCACATTGGCGGCCGCAAGCGTGTCGAAGTCGTGGAAGACGGGCCCTATGCGATGTGCCGCAATCCCCTCTACCTCGGCACTTTTTTGAATGTTTCGTCGGCTGCGCTGTTTCTCGAGAGCCCGCTGCTGTTGGCTGGAGCTCTGCTGCTCGCGTTCAGCTACGTCGCGTTGACGATCCCCGCCGAGGAGCGCTTCCTCGCGGCCACGCTCGGTGAGCCGTATCGCGACTACTGCCGCCGAGTGCCCCGGCTGCTGCCGCGCCTCAGCCTGCTGCGCGCACCCCGAAAACTCGAGGTCGACGTGGCGGCGCTTTGGCGCGAGTGCCGGCGCGCTCTCTGGTGGGTCCTAATTCCTGTGTTGGGCGAGGTGCTCAGCTTCGTGCATGCGCGGAGTTAGGCCTCGCCGCCGCGCACTCGATCCAGGAGTGTGAGTTCGAAGCACGCGCCTCCGAGTGGGGTTTCGCGAACCACGAGTTCGCCCCGATGGAGCCTCGCGATCATGCGAGAGATGGCGAGGCCGAGCCCCGCGCTTCCGGACGAGCGAGCGCTGTCCAGCTGCACGAAACGCTCGAAGATCCGCTGCCGGTCCGCGAGCGGCACACCCGGGCCGGAATCTTCCACACGAATCACGCCACCTTCGCTCGCGCGCGACACGCTGAGTCGGATCGGCTTTCCGTCGGGCGTGTGGCGAAGCGCATTATCCAGCAAGTTGGCGACACACTGGCCGAGCAGGTTCTCATCCGCGCTCACCGAGACGGCTTCGATCTCGACGTTCAACGAGATCGAGCGCTCCTCGCAAGCCGGGCGATAGAGCTCGGAGAGCCCCTGCGCGAACGCGCCCAGATCGAGCGGCGCTTGATGCAGGTCCACCCGGCCCTCCTCTCCCCGCGCGAGGAACAGCAACGAATCGACGAGGCGGCTCATCCCGAGCGCGCCCTCTTGCACGCGCTCCAGCGCCTCGGCGCGCTCGTCCTCCGTGACGCCGAAGAGCGCAGCCGCTTCCGCGATGTTCAGGATGCGATTTACCGGCGTGCGCAATTCGTGCGCGACGTCGGCGCTGAAGGTGCGGAGCCGGGCGAACGCCCACGCGAGCCGTGCGAGCACTTCGTTCACCGCCAGCGCCTGCTGGTCGATGAGGTCGCCGGTGCCACGTACGGGGAGGCGCGCTTCGAGGTGCTCCTCGTCGATGCCCTCGACGGCCCGCGTCGCGGCCCGCAGGGGCTCGAGCGATGCTCGAACGAGCACCGCAGCGAGTGCGCTGGCGACCAAGCATCCGCCGAGCAAGGTTGCGACGAGAATGCGGTTCGCCTCTACGCGCTCGCGAACGAAGTGGCTCAATGGCGCCGCGGCCTCGATCGTCGCGCCGTGGTCGTCGACGAAGGAGCGCACCAAAAACTCATCAGGCCGAACGCGCGCCGCAGTGAGGTAACCGAGCGGGCCGCGAACCGTTGCCGCCTCGTCGGGCCAGGGCCTCCCGATCGCCCGCACCTCGCCACCAGGTTCGAGCATGCGCAGCGAAATGTCCTGCGCCGCGAGGATCGGCCCGAGTTCAGCGAGACGCGCTCCGGGCAACTCGCCTTCCGTGTTTTTTGTTCCGCGCAATTCTTTTCGGAGGCCCGCCGAGACCTCCTCGAGCGCCTCGTGCCGCGCCAGCATCGAGAAGGTGATCAGCGTGGCCGCGAGGAGCAGCGCCATCCATAAAGCGACGGTTCCCGCCAAGCGAATCTCGGCGCGCGACACGAAACGAAGCCAGCGTCTACTCGAGCGCATAGCCAACCCCCCGATGCGTCGCGATGCGAACTTGGGCGCCCATGCCGGCCAGCTTCTGGCGCAGGCGGCTCATGTGCACGTCGACAACGTTGGTGGCCGGATCGAAACGATAACCCCAGACGGTTTCGAGCAGCAGTGCGCGCGTAACGGGTGCACCCTCGTTTTCGAGCAGGCACTGGAGCAGCGCGAGTTCGGTGGGCGACAAGTTCACGAGCCGCCCGTCGACCTGCACGCGGCGGCTCAGCGGGTCGAGTTCGAGGTTCGCGGAGCGCAGCGGCTCGACGCGTGTTCGCGGGCGGCGCAGTACCGCCCGCAGCCGGGCAATTAATTCCGAGAGCGCGAAGGGCTTCACGAGGTAGTCGTCGGCGCCGCGCTCGAGGCCGGCGACGCGGTCGTCGACAGCATCGCGCGCGGTCAGCACCAAGACCGGCGCGTGCGGGTGTATGCCGCGGAGCAGTTTCATGACGTCGTAGCCCGAGCCGCCGGGCACCATCAGATCGAGGATTGCGGCGTCGGGGCGCTGCGAATGAATGGCGTCGCGCGCGGCGCTCACGCTGCCAGCGAGCGCCACCTCGAAGCCGTGCGCGGTGAGGCCCCGCTCAATCGCGCGCGCTGTCTCCGCATCGTCTTCGAGCAGCAGAATGCGCACGTTGGGCTCCACGCTGGGAGCATCGGAGCGCCGCCTCCGCCCGGCAACTCCGGCCCGCTGCGAAAGCGAGCTGTGCGCCCAGCATGGGGCGTTCGTCATGCATGCTCGCTCTGGGGCGAGCGGCGCGGCCGGCGCGCCCCTAACGATTCGTCCTCGCGATCACTGTTTCGCCAAAGCGCAGCATCTGCTCGCGCTTCTGCGCGAGCGTCGAACCGGGCCCGAGCGTGAACGAGAACGGAA
>JANNDT010000299.1:0-3260 GCA_031387905.1 Deltaproteobacteria bacterium | reverse complement strand
ATCCTGCTCGCGCTCGCCTGCGTTGCCGGTGTCTACTGGACCGCGCGCACGCTCTTTGGCCGCGGCGCCGGTGTGTTCGCCGCGCTCGCCTGGCTGCTCGCCTTCCCGTTCGTTTATTATGCCCCGCTCGGCAACCCCGATGGCCCCATGCTCGCGTGGACCAGCCTCGGCCTCGCAGCGACCGCCGAGGTGTTACGGCGCGGCCTCACGCCCGGCCGAGCCGCGCTGCTCGGCGCGTTCGTCGCGTGCGCGGCCGCCACCAAGGATCAGTCCGCCGCGAACTTCGTCTTCGTGGCGCCGCTGTTGTTGGGTTTGCACTTCGCGTCGGGCGCGTCGCATCGCTGGCGCCGCTTCGAGGGCCGCTTCGTCGGCCCCGCGATCGCAGCCGCGAGCCTGCTCGTCGTGTTCGTCGTCGCGAGCGGCATCCCGCTCGATCCGAAGCGCTTCCTCCAGCACACCGCGCTGGTTTTCTCGGTCGGCCCCGGCGCCGGCGCAAAGCAGGCGCTCTACCTGCGCCACCCAAGCGATTGGGGCGGCACGCTCGCGCAGGCGACCGACCTCGCGTTCCATCTCATGGACGTACTCGGCGTGCTGCTGATCCCAGTGGTTGCGGGCCTAGCGCTCGCCGCCCGCCGCGACCGCCGCGCGCTCGTACTCGCGCTCTCGAGCGCCGGCATGTTCCTCGTGCTGATGCCCGTCGGCATGAGCCGCATTCACTACTTGCTGCCCGTCGCGCTCCCGCTCTGCGCCTTCGCCGGCCTCGCGTTCTCGACCCTCTGGTCGCGCACGCCGCGCGCGGTCGGAACCGCAGTCGCGCTCGTGTTATTGGGCTGGCACTCGCTGCGCACACTCGACTTGATCGACGCCATGCGCAACGACTCGCGATACGAAGCGAGCGCCTGGCTCGACGCGCACACCCAACCCGGCGACAGCGTGCTCTTCTTCGGCGCGCCCTACAAAAACCCGTTCCTGCGCGCCGACGTCACAGCGCTCGGCGTCGACCCACGCGAGCGCGGCCGCGAACTGCTCGCGACCCGCCCCGCGTTCGTGATCACCCAGCCCGAGGACACCAACCAGAGGCGCGAGCGAGTCGAGTGGCGCCGCGGCCCGCTCTCGGTGCGCAACGATTACGTCGCGGACGACGTGTGGCGCGATCTCACGAGCGGCGCGCTCGGCTACCGCCTCGTCGCGCAGTTCCAGAGCCCGCGCCTGCTGCCCTGGGCGTACCGCCCGCCGCTTTCGTACGCGAGCGTGAACCCGCCCGTGCAGGTGTTCGCGCGCGAGGACCGCGCGGAGGGCGCGCCGCCCCTAACAGCGTGGGAGACCGCGCCGCACAACCCACCCGTGTGGCGCGTGAACGAGCCGCTGCGGGAGTGATGCCGGCGCGCGCCTGCCGCCGTGCTAGCCACGCCATTGAGATGGAGGAGCGCTAGGCATGTCAGTACCGACTCGGGCCGCGCGATTGGCGCATGCAGCGAAGCATTGTCCGCTGTGGAACCAGGGAGAAAGGGAGGCCTGGGTCGCGTCGTGGAGGACGATCGCCATGGGTGCGCTGTACATGCGTGACCCGGTCGGAACGGAACTGAAATCGGGGCCGGATGCGGGTGAGTACATGGGGCACACCTTCGATCTGTTTCAGCCTCACTTGAAGATGAAAATGCTGACGGTGAAGGCGAACGGCGACGAAATGGCATGGGTCAATGAGTGTCGGTTCGGGGCCGCTGACATGATGTACAGCATCGAGACGTTCCGTTGGGAAAAAGACGGAACACTCTTTGTGAAGACCTATTACGACATGCCGAGCCGTGTTGGGAAAGAAGATGACCCCTACGACTACTTGCTAGCGGACACCGACCAAGACTGAGCCGGCTCAGGTTCGGGAGCTGCGCGACGGGACTCACGGGATCGGGAGCGCGCCGCCTGAGACCCGCTACGGCTCGAACGTTTCGGCCAGCTCGACGGAGCCGCCGCTCGCCAGAATCGGGCAACCCGTGGCCTTGGCGACTGCGTCCTCGAGATTCTTGGCCGCGATCACGCTGTAGCCAGTTGCAGGATTGGCGCCGCCGTTGTCGATCACCTTGCCGTCGCCAGTCACCGTCGTTGACACGCCTACGGGGTTGCCGCCATCGACGACGTCTTTACCGACCGAGGCGAACCATTGTCCCCACGCCGCCATCGCCTGCTTCCCCTCCTCCTCGGATTTCGGCTTGCTGCCTCCGTGGTAGACGAACAGATACTTGGCCATGTCTTGCTGCCTCGCGTTTGTGGATTTGTTGGATGTGCGACATGTCGCCGGCAGTGGTCGGTGCGCCGCCCAACGGTTAGCGGCTCACCTGTGGCCGCGCGTGAACCATGATGCCACGACCGGCGGCCGGCTGCGCGACGAGCACCCAACCGGCCGGCCGACGGCTTCAGAACGCCGCACGCCTCCGCCCGCGGCCGTCAGATGCAGCCGCTGGTTGGGCGGCGCTCAACGATGCGCGAGGAACTCTTCGATCCGGACGTTGATGTCCTTGGCGATCTGGCGCAGCAGGATCGGGGAGATGTCGCGCCCTTCGTGGAAGGGGACCGTCGTGGCGCGACCGTCCGGGTGCCGGAACTGCTTGTGCGACCCGCGCTGGCGAACTTCCGCGAAGCCGAGTGAGCGGAGGATTGCGACGACTTCGCGAGGCTTGAGGACCGGCGGACGCGGCACGACTACGGAACGACTACCTGCTGCGTGCCAACGAACTCTGCTTCGAGTTCGGGCTCGCCCTCTTCGAGAAGCAGCTCGACGACCTCGCGAAGATTGACGGCGAGTTCGTCGAGGGTTGCTGCCTGCGTGTGAGCCCCGGGAAAACCTGGGACGTAGCCGACGAAAAGACCTGTGTCGGTGCACTTCTCGACGACGGCAGTGAACTTGCGCATTTGAGGGCTCCAAACTGGCGAACGACTCGCCGGCAACGTATCCCGCCGCGGCGGATCCGGCGATTCCCTTCGGCGCCGCAGCCCAACGGTTTGCGGCTCAGAGCCTGAGCAGTAATCGACCCGCGAACCCTTCGCGAGGCGCATGGGTCAGGCAAATGGGGCCGTCCCGTGGGTAGGCGGTTTCATTCCGCTGCCTTGGATCTCTCGCCGAGGGGATTGTCGACTCGGCGGGCTTCATGTCGCCGCCACCTGCGCACGAAGCGTGACGCTCCTCAACGCGTTGTGCGTGAGCGAGAACCAGAGCAAGACGCTGCGTGCCTTATCAGGTCCGCGCACCGGGAAGTGATCGAGCC
>JANNDT010000279.1:0-35397 GCA_031387905.1 Deltaproteobacteria bacterium | reverse complement strand
GGTCTCACTTCGGGCGCGCGATTGCCGGGTTTCGGTGCTTCCCGCCGGTAAGATGCGCCTCTCTTTTGGGGGTGCGCGTGGCGGATCGAGGCGTGAGCGCGAAGGCGAAGCCGGTTGCGAAGCAGGCGCCCGCGCGTCGGGCGGCGAAGCGGGCGCGCAGCGAGCGGCTGCGCGGCGCGTATCGGCTGCCGCGCGACGTGCGCCCGGTCGAGGTCGATCTCCACATCGAGGTCGACCCGACGCAGAGCGACGCTTTCGCGGGCGACGTGCTGCATCACCTCGAACTCGCGCGCGGCAAGCGCGTGCTCGAGCTGCACGCGGTCGGGCTGAACGTCACGAAGGCATACGCGCTGGTCGGCGAAAGAGTCGTTCGCGGGCGCGTGGTGCCGCGGCCCGTGCGCGAGACGCTCGAGATCGTGCTCGCGGAGGCGCTGCCCGCCGGCGCGGCGACGCTAGCGCTCGAGTTCCGCGGCAAGCTGCGCAGCGATCTGCGCGGCCTCTACAAAGCGCGCTCCGGCGAGCGCAAGTACGCCTTCTCGCAGCTCGAATCGACCGACGCGCGCAGCTTCTTCCCGTGCTTCGACGAGCCGGCGCTGAAGGCGCGCTTCGGCCTGTCGGTGACGACGGCCCACGCGAACACCGTCATCAGTAACAACCCGGTCGAGAAGATCGTGCCGCGCGAGGGTGGCCGCAAAACGGTGGTGTTCGCGCAGACACCGCCGCTCTCCACCTATTTGCTCGCGCTCGCAGTGGGCGAACTCGTCGCTTCGGACGCGGTGCACGTCGGCGAGACCGAGATCCGCATCTGGCACGCGCCGGGCAAAGAGGCGCTCACGGCATTCTCGCTCGAAGCGGCGCGCGAAACGCTCGCGCGGCTCGAGACGTACTTCGACCTGCCTTACCCGTACGAGAAGCTCGATCTCGTCGCGGTGCCCGAGTTCGAAGCGGGCGCGATGGAGAACGCCGGCGCGGTGTTCTTCCGCGAGACGCTGCTGCTCGTCGACCCGGCGCGCACCACGATCCTCGAAATAAAGCGCGTGGCCGAAGTGATCTGCCACGAGCTCGCGCACATGTGGTACGGCGATCTCGTCACGATGGCGTGGTGGGATGATCTCTGGCTGAACGAGGCCTTCGCCACCTGGATGGCTTATCAGGTCGTGGACGCCTGGAAGCCCGAGTGGCGGATGTGGAGCACGTTCCAGCACGACCGCTCCGCCGCGCTCGGCATGGACGCGCTCGCCAGCACGCACCCGATCTACGTCGAGGTGCGCAGCCCCGCCGAAGCGACCGAGAACTTCGACCTAATCACCTACGAAAAGGGCGCCTCGGTCGTGCGCATGATCGAGCGCTACCTCGGCGCGGAGGTCTTTCGGGCGGGCGTGCGCAAATACATCCGCGAGCACCAAGAGGGCAACACGGTCGCGGCCGACCTGTGGAACGCGCTCTCGGATGCGTCGGGGCAAGACGTCGAGCCCGTCGTGCGCGCCTGGATCGAGCAGGCGGGCTTCCCGCTATTGCGGCTCGAGCGCATCGACCGCGCGGGCCGCTGCTGCGTGCGTTATCGCCAAGAACGCTTCCGCCCAAACGCGGAGAAACCCTCCCGCGATGCGACGCGGCGCTGGCCGATTCCCTGGGTCGGCCGCGCGGGCACCGCAGTGGGCTCGCGCACCGTGCGCCAGTTATTGGCGCGCGGGCGCGGCGAGTTCGAACTCGAAGGCGAAGCGCCGCGCTTCTTGTACGGCAACGCCGAAGAGGCCGGCTTCTTCCGCCCGCTTCACACCACCGCAGAGATCGCAGCGATCATGCAGAACTCGCGCGAACTCAGCGCGGTCGAGCGCCAAGGGCTCGTTGGCCATCAGTGGGCTGCGCTGCGCGCGGGCTACGGCGACCTAACAGACTTTCTCGGCATCGCGCTCGCACTCGGCGGCGAGAAGGACGCGGACGTGCTCGCGACGCTGCGCCCCGCGCTCGAGAGCTGCGCGCGCTCAGCGCGGCGCACGCTCGGCGCGGACGCGGAGCGCAAGCTGCGCGCGCGCGTCGCGGCCACGTTCGGGCCGGCGCTCGCGGCGCTCGGCCTCGAGGCCGGTGCGAAGGAAGACGACGACGAGCGGCGGCGGCGTGCTGCGCTGTTCGCGCTGGTTGGCGATGTGGGCGAGAACGCGGCGGCGCGCGCCCAGGCGCACGGGCTCGTCGGGCGGTATCTCACGGATCGCGCGAGTGTGGACACCGAGCTCGCGGCGATCGCAATAACTGTCGCCGCGGCGAGCGGCGACGAGGCGCTCTACGAGCGCTACTTCGCCGCACATAAGTCGGCATCGACTCCGCTCGAAAGCCGGCGGCTGCTGATGGCGCTCGGCGATTTCCGCGCGCCCGCGCTGGTGCAGCGCACGCTCGCGCTGAATCTCAGCGACGAGGTCGGCGTGCAGGATGTCGGCCTCTTGCTCGCTCACCTGTTCGGGAACCCGAGCGCCGCACCCGCAACCTGGGATTTCTTCAAGAAGCGCTTCCGCGCGCTGCGCAAGAAGTTGCCGCCCCAGTTGGTGACGCGGCCGATCGAAGCCACCGCGAGCCTCGCCACGAGCGCCGCGCGGCGCGACATCGCGGCGTTCTTCAAGGCGAACCCGGTGCCCACGGCCGTGCGCGCCGTGAAGAAATCGATCGAGCAGATCGACCTCACGGTCGCGTTCGACGTACGCGTGAAGCCGCAGCTCGCACGCTGGCTGGATGCGCCCTAACGACTCCACGCTCACTCGCGCCCGCGGAGAACTCACATGAGCCATGCAGCAAACCCGGGTCGAACCGAATCGGTCGCCTGGCGGAAGACGGCCTGCATTCTGTGCAGCCTGAACTGCGGGCTCGAGGTCCAGACCGACGGCCGGCACATCCTGAAGATGCGCGGCGACCGCGCTCACCCGGCTTCTCATGGTTACACCTGCGAGAAGCCCGCGCGCGGGCTCGATGCTTATCAGAACGCGCGCGATCGCCTCGACTCGCCGCTACGGCGCCGCGCGGACGGCAGCTTCGAAGCGGTGAGCTGGGAGGTCGCGATCGCCGGCGTTGCGCGCGACCTCGCGCGCGTGCGCGACGAGCACGGCGGAGGGTCAATCCTGTATTTCGGCGGCGGCGGCCAGGGCAACCATCTTGGCGGCGGCTACGGCCGCGCGACGCGCGCGGCGCTCGGCTCGGTCTACGCGTCGAACGCGCTCGCGCAGGAAAAGACCGGCGAGTTCTGGGTGGACAGCAAACTGTGGGGTCGCCCTAACTGCCACTCCACGCCGGATTTCGAGCACGCCGAAGTCGCCGTGCTGCTCGGCAAGAACCCGTGGCAGTCGCACGGCTTCCCGCGCGCGCGCGTGGTGCTGAAGGAAATCTCGCGCGACCCGAAGCGCACGCTGGTCGTGATCGACCCGCGCCGCACCGAGACCGCCGAACTCGCAGATTTTCACCTGCGCGTGAAACCGGGCGCCGACGCGTTCCTGCTCGCGGCGCTGCTGGCGACGCTCGCGAGCGAAGACCTAATCGACCGCGCGTTCCTCGCCGAGCACACGCAGGGCGCGAGCGAAGTGCTGAGCGCGCTCGCGGAGATCCCGATCGGTGATTACTGCGCGCGCGCGGGCGTGCCCGAAGACACCGTGCGCGAGGTGGCGCGCCGGATCGGCCGCGCCGCGAGCGTCTCTATCCTCGAAGACCTCGGCGTGCAAATGGCGCCGCACTCGACGCTGAACTCGTATCTCGAGAAGCTCGTGTGGCTACTCACCGGAAACTTCGCGAGACCCGGCGCGATGAACTTGCACACGCACTTCGGCGCGCTGATCGGCAAGAGCGTCGAGCGGCGCACCGCCGTGAGCGGACAGCGCGTAATTGGCGGCTTGATGCCGTGCAACGCCATTCCCGAGGAGATCCTCAGCGATCACCCGCAGCGCTTCCGGGCATTATTGGTGGAGAGCGGAAACCCGGCGCATTCGCTCGCGGACAGCGCGCGCATGCGCGAGGCGATCGCGGCGCTCGAATGCGTGGCGGTGATCGATGTCGCGATGACCGAGACCGCGCGGCTCGCGCACTGGGTGTTGCCCGCGTCGTCGCAGCTCGAAAAGTGGGAGGCGACATTCTTCAACTTCGAGTTCCCGAGCAACGTCTTCCAGCTGCGCGCGCCGGTCTTCGAGCCACTCGCAGGCACGCTGCCGGAGCCCGAGATCCATCGCCGCCTGGTGCGCGCGCTCGGTGCTTATGGCGATGAAGACGTGGCGCCGCTGCACGCCGCCGCCAAGCAGGGCCGCGCGCAGTTCGCAGGCGCGTTCTTCCAAGCGCTCGCGAAGAATCCGAAACTGGGCGCGCTCGCGCCGGTCGTGATGTACGAGACGTTGGGGCCAACGCTTCCCGATGGCGCCGACTCTGCGGCCGCGCTGCTCGCGCTCGCGATTCAGTGCGCGCAGGAATATCCGGAATCGGTGCGCCGGGCGGGCTTCGCGGGCGCAAACGCGCTCGAGCAGGGCAACGCCCTCTTCGACGCGATTCTGCGCGAACGCAGCGGCGTCGTGTTCAGCGTGGACGAGCACACGCAGAGCTGGGAGCGCGTCGCACACGGCGACAAGCGCGCGCGACTCGCGATCCCCGAGTTATTGGGGGAGTTGCGCGCGCTGCAGGGCGAGCAGCCCGCTCGCGACGACGCGTTCCCGTTCGTGCTCGCAGCCGGCGAGCGGCGCACCAGCACCGCGAACACGATTCTGCGCGACCCCGCATGGCGGACGAAGGACGCGAGCGGCGCACTGCGCATGAACCCCGAGGACGCCGCGCGGCTCGGCATCGCGGACGGCGCACGCGCGAGAATTACGACCAAGCGCGGTCAAGGCCTCGCGCAAGTGGAAATCTCCGACACGCTCCAACCCGGGCACGCGACGCTGCCCAACGGATTCGGCCTCACCTACCCGACCGGCGCTGAGGGCGCGCGCACCACCGGCATTGCACCGAACGAACTCACCGCCAGCGAAGACCGCGACTGGATCGCGGGCACGCCCTGGCACAAGCACGTGCGGGCGAGAATCGAGTTGGCGTAGGCCTAGCCGGGGCGATTCGCTCCTCCGTCGTCTGACGAACATTTCTATTGCGCCGCCTGGTGTTTTCGTCTTAGATTCGTCCAATGCCCCTGCCCTTCGCTCCGGCCGCGCGCGCCAACCCGCCCAACCGCTTCGAGCGCGTGCACCTCGCCGAGATGCCCGAGCTCGGCTTCGCGCCGAACCCCGACGACCCGCCCGAGGACCCGCGCACCGAGCTGCTCGTCGATCCCTCGCGCACGATCGTCGCAACGAACGACAGCCCGGACCTGGGGTTTGGCGCGAGCGTGAACCCGTATCGGGGTTGCGCCCACGGCTGTAGTTATTGTTACGCGCGCCCCACCCACGAATACCTCGGCTACTCCGCGGGCCTCGATTTTCAAACGAAGATCCTCGTAAAGCCACGTGCAGCCGAGTTGTTGCGGAAGCAGCTGATGTCGCCGGCGTGGAAGCCGCAGGTCGTCGCGCTCTCGGGCGTGACGGATCCGTATCAGCCGGCGGAGCGGCGGCTGCGCATCACGCGCGGCTGCCTGGAAGTGCTCGCGGAGTTCAAGAACCCGGTTGGCATCGTGACGAAGGGCTTTCTGGTGACGCGCGACATCGACGTGCTCGCGGAACTCGCGCGCGCCGACGCCGCGAGCGTGATGCTCTCGATCACCACGCTCGACGCCGAGCTGCAGCGCAAGATGGAGCCGCTGGCGTCGCCGCCGAGCAAGCGGCTCGCGGCGATCGAGGCGCTTGCGCGCGCGGGCGTGCCGGTGGGCGTGATGGCCGCGCCGGTCATTCCCGGCCTAACAGACCACGAGCTGCCCGCGATCTTGCAAGCCGCGGCGGACGCCGGCGCGAGCAGCGCAGGCATGGTCGTGTTGCGGCTCCCCCACGGCGTGAAGGAGTTGTTCTCGGATTGGCTCGCAGAGTATTTCCCCGAGCGGCGCGAGAAGGTGCTGAACCGCCTGCGCTCGCTGCACGGCGGCGCGCTCTACGACTCGCGCTTCACGCACCGCCAGCGCGGCGCCGGCGAGTTCGCCGCGCAGATCGAGGCGCTCTTCCAGCTGGGCCTCCGCAAAGCGCGGCTCGCTTCGCGCGGGCCGACGCTCTCGATCGCGGCGTTCCGCCGGCCCGGCGCGGCGGATCAGTTGTCGCTGTTTGCTCAGGGCTAAGGACACGGAGCGATGCTCCGAAGTCGAACTGAGTACACTGCGCCGCACCAACCTGGAGGTCACGCGTTGTCGAGCGACGGCGGACAGGACCGACTGACCCTTGAGCTTGGAAGCGGCCGGATCCCGGCCGATGTCTTTGGGAAAAGTGTCGAAGCGTTCCTCGCGTTGATTCGCGAGGTGTCGTCGAGTGTGGCGGGCGACGACGATGCAATTCGTTGGTTTGTATCGGTTGCCGAGGGGAGCGCCCTCGTTCACGCGTCGCCGGAACCTGTCAGGGTGGGCGCGGAAACTGCACGCGCCGTCATCCGGAGCGTCCAGAAGGGTGTCGGGCTGCTGTTTTCGCATTCCGAGCGCCCCGAGCACTTCTCCGACAAAGCGCTGCATGCGGCGCGAGCGCTCGCCGAGATTGCGGCGCGCTCCGAGGACGACAATCCGATCTCTGTGCGACTCGTTACGAGTGGGCACGCAACTTCGGTCGCGAAGAGCACGCTTGCGAACGTGGAGTCGATTCTTGGGCCGCATACGGAGGCGCTCGGATCCGTAGAGGGCCGCATCGAAACGATCTCCGAGAGGAAGAAGCCAACTTTCTACGTCTACGATGCGCTGACCGATCGACCCGTGAGGTGTTATTTCGACAAGGATCTCTTCGACGACGTGGTTGAGCTGTT
Organism: Deltaproteobacteria bacterium; assembly: GCA_031387905.1. Lineage (GTDB taxonomy): Bacteria > Myxococcota_A > UBA9160 > UBA9160 > UBA6930 > VGRF01. Next base: position 28,518 of record JANNDT010000279.1, on the reverse strand, counting down.
CAGGAAGCGGCAGCGCGCTCTGATCTATGGCCTGGTCAAGTACCGGAGCGACGGCGAACCCGTGAGCATTCGCGTCGAGGAGTTGCGCCCGCTGCGCCCGCAGGACCAGTTGCCTGGCTTCGCGGCCGTGCGGGGGATCCTGAAGGATGATCGGGACCTCGCGGAATGACGCCGCGACGTTACTGGGACTCCGCCTGCTTCCTCGGGTGGTTCAACGACGAGCCCGACAAGATCGGCGCTTGCGCGCCGGTAATCGAAGCAGCTGAGGCTGGTGAACTCCAGATCGTCACGTCTGCGCTCACGCTTACCGAAGTCATCAAACTAAAGGGACATCCGTCTCTGCCTGCCGAGCGCGAAGAGACGATCCGGCGATTTTTCGAGAACCCGTTCCTAGTGATCCGCAACGTCGACCGACAGGTGGCGGAGTTCGCGCGGCATCTCATCTGGACTCACTCTGCTCTCAAACCCAAAGATTCGATCCACATCGCAACCGCGCTCCTGTCGAAAGTGCCTGCCCTCGACACGTTCGACGGCGGCATGATCACGCTCGACGGCAGGCTTGGTGATCCTCCGTTGCGGATCGGACCGCCGCATATGGAGCGCCAGGGCGAGCTATTTGCGGCGCCCGCTTCGGCGCCAGCTCGGGATGACCCCGACGAGGAGCCGGAGTAGGAATTCGCGGTTCGGACCCGGCTCGGCCGATCAGCTCTCGCCGGAATGAGGCGCGTCGCGCGCGAGTAGACTACGGCGCCGGATGTCGCCCGAGTGGGGCGGCGCCTTTGGAGTCGGCGATATGAATGCGCGAGCAGACTGCGAACTCGGAAAGCTGATCGACGACTACCTAAGCACTGTGTTTGACGATGAGGACGGCGCGGAACGGCTCCTTCCCAAGATCATGCGCTTGCTCCCGAGCGACAACGCGCCGGCAGATTTCGAGGGACTCGAAGAGGCTCTCCAGGTGCTCGGAAACTTCTACCCTGTTGATTTGGATGAGAGCGTTGATCATTGCGACCTCGCGAGATCGTTCCTCGCCAGCTTGCAACCAGGGCCGTACTCGTTCTTAATTCCGATCGGGTGGTCGTCAGATCGCATCGCAGTGTCAGTCGGGGGGGGCGCAGGGCCCTTGAACTGCGATCAGAGGGCGCTCGCGACTCTGACTCCCGCCTATGCGAGCTCGCTGGAACCATAAGAGCGGGACACTGGTCCTCGGCTCTTCGCGAGAGCAGCACTGTTGCGGAGGAGTTCTTGGGCGCCCTGATGGCGGTCGGCGTAGTCCATCCACACGCGTGGGATCCCCATTACTCGCCGGACTCCGATCGGGAGCACGCGATCGTCCTCACATCTAGACAGTTTGAGGCAGAGGATGACTGGACTGGCTCCTACTCGATCTCGCGGGAGGGGGCGCAGGCCATCGATCGAACGCTCTTCTGTGTGCCTCGTGAACTGTCGGAACTCGAAGCCCGTTCGCCGAGGCGCGACGTATTTGACGCTCGAGTACAGCTCGCTTGTCGGCCGTTCCGCACACCGGGAATCGAAGCACGGCGCGTGAGGTGTGCAGCGCGCTTCCTTGTCAAGGCGTTGCGCTCGACCGACCCAGGCGATGCGTACGTTTTCATGGCGACCTGCCTCGAGGGGCTTCTACTTCAAGGTGAAAACGCAGTTTCTGCACGTGTCGCTGACTCGGTGGCCCTCGTCCTGGGCCGCACGAGGACCGAACGGACTGAACTTCGCGAGACGTGCTCGCGGCTCTACGACGTTCGATCTCGCTACATCCATGACGGCGAATACCAAGGATCGGAGGTGCACCGGCGCGATTGTCTCGAGTTGGCCGGGCGCATAGTGCTGTCCGAGATCCGAATGCTCGATCCTTCGCCGGGCACGATCACATCTGCCTAACTAGTGGTCTCCTCGTACTCCCGGCGGGTCGCCTCGCAGCCGCGCCAGAAACGCGCGGTCGATTCGGGCGCGCACGGTGCGGCGATCGAGGCCAATGCGGCGGGCCGTCTCTTCGTACGAGCCGGCTTGGTGGTAGACGAGCGTTGCGTAGCGCGAGAGCAGCACGTCGGCGTCGAGGGCGCCGCGCGCGAGTTCGGCGGCGAGTTCGGCGACTGGGCCCTGCGCGGGCAGCGTGCTCGCGCGCGCCGCCATCGCCGCGGGCTCGTAGCTGCCGCGGATCACCACGTTGCGCACGCACTGCTCGAGTTCGCGCACGTTGCCCGGCCAAGCGTAATCACTCGGCAGGTTCGCCTCGATCCACGCGCTGACCTCGCGCGCCACTTCGTCGCCCTCGCGTTCGCCAAACAGCCGCCGCGAAGCCACGGTCACGAAACTGCGCAGGTCATCCGGATGATCGTCCAGCTGAGCGCGCAGGCTCGGCGTGTGAATCAGGTCCGCGCACAGTCGGTAGTAGAAATCTTCGCGGAAGCGGCCGGCCCGCATCTCCGCCGCGAGGTCGCGATTCGTGGCGGCGACGATCTTGCCTTCGAAGCGCCGCGCGCGCGTCTCACCGAGCCGCTCGAAGCTGCGCGTCTGCAGCACCCGTAACAGCTTCACCTGGATCTCGGGCGACACTTCCCCGATCTCGTCGAGGAACACCGCGCCGCCGCGGCCGCAGGCTTCGAGCCAGCCTTCGCGATCGTCCGCCGCGCCGGTGAAGGCGCCGCGCCGGTGCCCGAACAGCTCGGACTCGATCAGCGTCGGCGTGAGCGCCGCCAGGTTCAATGCGAAAAAGCGCTTCTCCGGCGCATGCGCGAACGCTTTCGCCTCGGGGTCGAAGGCGATGAACTGCGAGCAGCCGATCGCGCGCGCAACGAGTTCTTTGCCGGTGCCCGAGGGCCCGGTGACGAGCGTCGGCACGTCGTGCATGTGGCCGACGAGCGCGCGGCGATAACGCCTGCGATCGCGCGTGAAGATCGATTGCCACACTTCCGCGCGCAGTTTGGCCGCGGGCAACGACGCGCCGTACAAGTGGCGAAATACGAAATGGAAGGCGCGCCGCGTCTGATAACCGTAGGCGAACAAGAAGGCGGCATCGGGCTTCGGCAAGCCTGGCAGCGCAAGGAGCTGCTGAATCTCCTCGGCGAACGCATCCCAACAAGCGACCGGGCGCGGGCGTTCTGCATCGCGATCGAGCGTCGCGCGCCACTCGCGTTCGTAGCGCGCGTAAACGCAATAGAGCACGAGATCTTCGTAGAGCGCCGCTTCATCCGCACTGGGCTTCACGCCGCCGGCGATGCGCTCGCGCACACGCGTCGACAGCTCGCGCGCCGCGCTCTCGAGCCGCTTCAAGTTCGGGTTCATGCCGTCGAGATCGGCATCGACGTTCCACACCACGCGGCCCGGCACGAACGCGCCGCCAAGCACGTCGCGCTCGTGGCCGATGCGCTCCGGCTGGAACGGGTTGACGTGCGTGAGCTTCGAGAGCGCCTCGACAATCACCCGCTCGCCGTCATCAAACAGCTTCACGCGCGAGCCCTCGCTGGGTACGTTCACTTCCATCGGCCGGCTGCGAACGCGGATGGAGGCATAGCATGCGACCTCGGCTCGACTTGTTGGTCGAAGCGCTCGCAAAAGCTGCGTGCTTCTCGTTCTTCCGCAGCGTCGAAGTAGTAGGCGCGGAGAACATTCCGCACGGCGTCCCGCTGGTGCTCGTCGCGAACCACCACAACAGCCTCGTCGACCCGATTCTCGTGCTGGGCACGACGGGCGTGCACGCGCGTTTTCTCGCCAAGGCCACGCTCTGGGACGTACCGCCGACGCGGTTCTTGCTCAACCTCGCGGCGGTGATTCCGGTCTACCGCGCGCAGGACGGCGCTGACATGTCGAAGAACGACGAGACGTTCGTGCGCTGTTGGGACGTGCTCGCGGCCGGCGGTGCGATCGCGCTGTTTCCGGAAGGCATCAGCCACGACGAACCGCATCTCGCGAAACTGAAGACGGGCGTCGCGCGCATCGTGATCGGCGCGGCGGAGCGCCTCGGCGTCCGTAACAGTTGGATCGTGCCGGTGGGCCTCACCTTCGAGCAGAAGGGCAAGTTCCGTTCGCGCGCGCTCATAACGATCGGCGCGCCGCTCGATCCTGCGCCGTGGATCGCGGAGCACGCGAGCGACCCAGCTTCCGCGGTGCGCGGCCTAACAGCGGCGCTAAAGAGCGCGCTCGAGCGCGTGACGCTCAACTACCCGTCGCACGAGGACGTGCCCGTGATCGATCGCGCGGCGAGCCTGTGGGCGGCGCGCGACCGCGAGTTGCCCGCGCGCATGGCGCTCGAGGAGGCGTTTCAGCTGCGCCAAACCGGGCTCGCGCTCTACGCCCGCGCGCGAGCGCGCTACCCGAAGCGCGTGGCGGCGCTCAGCGCGCGCGTTGCGCAATACGCGCAGCGCCTCGAACAGCAGCGCCTGCGCGACGAGCACGTCGCCGCGCGCTACCCGCGCGAGGAAGTCGCCGCCTACGTGATCGGCAGCGCAACGCTCTTGCTCTTCTGGCTGCCGTTCGCGGCGGTCGGCAGCGTGATGAACTGGATCCCGTACCGCCTGATCTGGGCCGGCGCACGCTTCACGCCAGGCGAGAACCTGCCGGCCACCGTCAAGCTCGTCGGCGGCTTCTTCCTCTACCCAATCACTTGGCTCGTCTGGGCGCTCGTCGCCGCGGCTTCATTCGGCGGCGGGGCCGGCCTCGCGACGCTGCTGCTCGGCCCGCTCGCCGCCTGGTTCGCGATGCTTTTCCACGAGCGTTACGAGCACTTCTGGGAGCACGCGCGCGCGTGGGCGACGGTGAAGCTGTGGCCTGTCGAGGCGGCGCGGCTCAAGGCCGAGCGCGATGCGCTGCACCGCGAGATGCGCGCGATTGCCGAGGATTCGCGAGACGCCGGGGAGCCGCCGGCGCCAACGCGTTAGGTCTCGCGCGCGTACGCTTCGCGCGCGCCGCGACCGCTCAAAGCCGGCGCAAGCGCCACGCGATTCGCTCGATCCAGCGCGCGAGGCCCGTCGGCTTCACGGGCCGACTGCCAGGCCTTGCCCGCTCGAGTCGATCCTCGAGGATGTGCGTCTTTCGAGGCTCGCTCGCGTCGAGCGCGTCGTCGCTCGTGTACAGGCGCAATTCGCTCGCGGCCGGCAGCTGGATCATCTCGGGGCTGAGCCGGCCGCGCCAGCCGTGCCACCGCCGCCGCCGCTCGGCCTCGTCGAAGCTGCGGTGCGCGTATTTCTCGACCGCCTGTTCGCGACTCAAGAACGGGTAGTGGCGCATGGGAAACGCTTTCGGCGCGATCCGCATCCCCGCGAACTTCACGCGGTGCCCGGCGTGCGTCACGAGATCGACAGGCTTCCGCGGCTTCTTCCAGAGGTTCAGCCGGTGATTCGGCTTCGGCAGGAACGGGTAGTACCAGCGCATCGTTCGCTCGAAATCCGCAGCCGCATGCTGCGGCGCTTCGAGCACCGGAAGGAAGGTGAACTCTTGGAAGTTGATTGCGTTGAAACCGGCTGCGTCGACCTCGGCAACAGCGCGAGCGAGGGTGGACGACGAATCCGGCGCCAAGCGGATCTCGTCCGCGTCGACGTGCATGACCCAGTCGGCGTCGAGTTCGTGAGCGAGCTGCTCCTTGCGGCGGAGTTGATCGATCAGGCGAAACGTCCCGTGGCGCGGAAGACGCTCGATGCCGATCAAGCCGCGGCCTCCGAAGGAACTGGCAATCGCGTGGGTGCGATCCGTGGAGTCGTTGTCGAGCACCAGGAATTCGACGCCTTGGCGCGCGAGGTTCTCGAGGCACGCGCCGAGCACCAGCTCCTCGTTGTAGGCGCCGACGATGGCGGCGATTCTCATCTTCCCTCTGCAAAGCCGCGGCGCGGCAGGCCGACGATTCCGCGGAGCGCCGAGAGCCAGCGGCTCGATAGCTCGCTGGGCACGCGCGCTCCCGCCGCGCGAACGCGCAGCGGCTCCAGCACCGCGCTCCAGCCGGCTTCGCAGAGCGCCCGCCCGAGCGCGACGATGCGCGCCTGGCTCGCGAGCGCTGCCGACGCGTCGTCCTCGAGCGCGAACACGCGGGCACCTACGCGCTCCGCCTCGCGTTTGCTGGTGAGCCCGGGCATCACCACGACCGCGTCTTCAGGCGCTCCGTGAATGCCCTCGAGCTTGAAGCTCGCGTAATCCGGTTGGCAGGAGATCACCGGCCGGCCGGCGAGCATGCTGAACAGCACGCCGTGATAGGAATCGGAGACGTTCACCGCGCAGCGCCCGATCGCGCGCAGGTAGTTCGGGTGACGTGGCATCGCAGGCTCGACCTCACAGCCGAGCGCCCGCGCACGACGCTGCATGTCCTCCGGAATGTCGCGCGTCGTCGTGTACACGAGGATGCGCCGGTCGGGGCGCCTCGCGCGATACACCTCGACGAAACGTGTGAAGCCCTCCCCGGTCACGTGCGTGCCCGGCCCAGAGCGAATGTTGACGCCTACGCCGAACTCGACGGCGCCGGGAGGCGCGTACGGCTCGCCGAAAACGGCGTCGCGGCACCTGACGAGGCGATCTGGGCGCACGCCGATACTTCGTAACAACTCCGCGCTCTTGTCGTCGCGAACCAGCACCGCCGTGCAGTCGGAGAGGATCTCCGCGACGAGCGTGCGGTCGACTGGGTCTGAGATCGGCCCGTAGCTCTGATGCAGAAAGCAGGTCGGCACACCGAGTTGCTGCGCGAGTGCGGTGAGCGCCAGGTTGCGCCGGATCGGCCGCCGGTCCATCAGCTTCTGGCCGGGCACGGAGGCGAGCAGGTCCGCCTGCGCCAGCGTGCGCACGGCGCGCAAGAATCGGCGCGGATGGCGTGTCGCGAACTGGCGCACGAGTTCGCTGCGCGTCCGTACGCCGGGAAACTCGTCTCGCAGCGGCAATCGCACCTGCAGGACGCTGGCCAGACCCGCCTGCGCGAAGTGCTCGCGCAGATCCTTCCGATACAGCGCGGTGACGCTGGCGCCGGCCCTCTCGAAGCGCGCAGCAGCCGCAAGGCAAATGGCTTCATCGCCCGAGGAGTCGTTCGAGATCTCCGTGAGAACCACCCGCGGCCGATGGCTGGACGCGAGCGGACCCTGTAACAGCTGAGGGGCGCGTTCCATCAGTAGCCGAAGCGCGCAAGCCGAGCGCTGACCGAAGCCGCGAAGCCGATCAGCTCCGGATCTTCCGCGTGACGGAAGGCGCCGCCGCCCAGGAGCGCGCCCGTGGCGTGTCGCAGCGCGCTCGCGCGAGGCTCGATCCCGCAGAAGCGCGCGATCTCCGGCAACACGCGCAGCGGCTCGCGGGCGAAATCCTCGTAGCGCGCGCTCAGAAAACTGTCTCCGGCGCGGCTCTTCACTTCCGCGGCGGCGGCTGCATAGGCCTCCCATAACGCGAAGGCTCGCGGGAGGTCGTAACCGGCCAGCGGCGCCGCCAGCGAATTGGGCGTCAGCCCCAGGATCGAGACTCGCGGCGGCTTGCCGAGAGTTGGTCGCGCGCGTTCACGCCGGACGAGGCTCGCCGCGACATCGACGCCGTGGCGTTCGACCCCAATCACTCGCGCGCTCGGGAACAGCTCGAGCCAGACCGGCAGCGTGAATGTGTTGCGGGGATCCTTCCAACCCCACGGAGCACTGAGGCAGCTGCGGAGGCTTTCGCGCGAGCTGGCGAACCGGCGCGGGCCCAAGTAGCCGAGCCGCGGCCAGCCCACGAGCGCGGCGTCGATTCGAGTCAGTGCGGCGCTGCGCATGGTGCCGTCGCGCAGGGCTTCCCGAACGGGCTCGGGACGAAACCAAGTCGCGTCGGCCGCTCGAAACAGCCAGTCGTTGAGGCCCTGAAAGAGCAACGCCTCGCAGTTTGTGTCCTGTCTCCAACCTGCGAACAGGCCGAGCCGCTCGAGCCCGCGCATGAGCGCGCTGGTCCCTGAGCGATGCATCCCGATGACGATGATCGGACCGAGCCTTCGCGGCATTCGGCGAAGTGTTGGCGATTCCTCGCGCGAGCGCCGCTCATGCGCCCTCCGCCGCTCCCTCGACCGCCGCGACCAGGCGTGGCCCGACCGCTGCGAGCGAGTACGAGGCCTCCACACTCGCACGCCCCGCCTCTCCGATGCGCGCCCGCAATGCCGGCTCTATCACGAGCCGCGTGAGTGCCTCGTGCCACGCGTCTTCGCCGTCGGGCAGAAAGCCGGTCTCCCCGTCCGTAATGACTTCGCAGTTCGCGCCGACCGGGCTCGCGAGCGCCGGCACGCCGAGCGCCATGTACTGCAGCGCCTTGAGCCCGCACTTGCCTCGCGTCCAGGCGCTATCGGGCAGCGGCATCACGCCGATGTCAAAGCGCGCGACTTCGGCAACCTCGTTCTGGGGCGTCCACTTCGTGAACGTGTACGGCACTCGGCCGAGTCGCGCGTAGTCGAAGCCGGTCTCGCAACACGAGAGAATGCGCAGCTCGATCGAATCCCCCAGGCGGGCCAGCACGGGGAACAAATCCGAGAGAAAGGCATTGTTTGTGCGGCTGCCGGTCCAGCCGATGACGGTCCGGGCGGGCCGCAGCGCCGCATGCGCGTCGCGTTCGCGCGGGTGAAAGCATTCCGTGTCGATCGACGTCGGCATGATCACCGGCTTGGCGCCGAGGGCCTCCACCTCGCGCGCGAGCACCCGGTTTCCGCACATCACGCGGTCCGCGGCGCGCGCCATCGCGCCGAAGCGCGCGCTGCGTGTGCGTTCCAAGCGGCCCGCCAGGTCGAACATGATCGCGTCGTCGACGTCGTAGACGAGCGTGCGAACGCGCGCGCGCAACAAGGCGAGCAGCGGTGAAGGCAAGGTCTGCTTTTGGACGAAGACGACGTCGTAGCGCCCGCTGAGCAATTCCTGTGCACACGCGACCCAACCATCGCTCTCGAAGACGATCCGGCAGGCGTGACCGCGCGCTGCGAAGGCCGGCAGCATTTGCTCGACGCGAAAACGAAAGCTCGGACGCTGGGGCGCCTTCGCAAAGAACAGAATTCTCACGCGCGTTCACCGCACATGGCAGCGTGCCTCCGTCGGCCGATCCGGATTTCTCGCGGGAGTGTCGCCGACGAACTCGAATCGACGCTGTGATTTCTCTCACGCGCTCGACCGCCGCTGGCGGCGGCGCTCTACGATTCGAGCCGCGCATAATCCGCCAGCGCAACAGCGAGCGGGGTGCGCTCGACGCCGGTCTCGCGCAGCGCCGCCTCGAGCCAGTCCGGGTGCTCGGCGCAACAAACCGAGATCGGCCGGTCGAGCCCTGATAACTCGTTCGCCTGGCGCACGAACGCCGTCGCGTAATCGGGTGGGCGCACATCGCGCGCGACTTCGACCAGCGCGAACGGGTCGGGCGGGCCGGTGGCTGTCGGGCTCGGGAACACGAGGCTCGGCGTGCCGGCCTCGCCGCCGCCGCCCGCGAGGCCGAGGCCGTCGCACAGAATCGCGCCGCGCACCTGTGTCGGGCGCGCGCCCGCGAGCAGCAGCGCCACGTAGGCGCCGAGGCCGCGCCCGAGCAGCGTCGCGCTGCCGAGCTCGTGCAATGCGGCATCCGCGTCGCCCATCAGCACTTCGCACGTGTAGCCGCCGCCACACGAGAGCCCGCTCGCGCCGTGGCCGGTGAAATCGAGCGCGAACACCGGACCGCGCCACGCCGCCAGCTCGTCGGGCAGCACGCTGGGCGAGCGCTCGCCGAGCCCGTGCAACACCAACAGCGCGCGGCCGCTGCCGGCGCTCAGCTCGTGAAGCGCCAGTTCGATGCGCCCATGCTTCAGTCGCGTGGTCTTCACAGCGCGCTTCGCAGAAAATCGAGCACGAGCTTTGCGGTGCGCTCGGGCTGCTCGATGTGGATGAAGTGTCCGACGTTCTCGAACGCCACGACTTCCGCGCGGCGCGGCAAATACGGCTTCACCTCCTCGACGCGCGTATCCCAGCCCATCGGCTCGCTCACGCTCGCGAGAATCCCGAGCAGCGGCACCGGCAGGCTCGCGAAACGCGCCATCGACCACTGCGCGCGCCACGGGCCGAAGCCGCCTGGGCGCAGCACCGGATCGATCTTCCAGCGCCAGCCGTCTGCATCCTTGCGCGCGCCGACCGTCACCAGATATCGCAGCCACTCTCTCGTGAGCCGCGGGTTCATGCGCCCGCGCCGCTCCGCGAGCCCAGCGAGCGTGTCTGCGCGCCGCACTTTCTCGCCCGACTTGTTGCGGTGATCCAGCCAGCCGGAGAGTTCCTTCGCGAGCAGCTTCGTGCGCTCGTGGTCCGCGACGTCGGGCGGCGGCCGATTGGTGGGCATGCCGTCGATGTTCACGAAGGCGCGCGCGCGATGCGGCGCCGCTTGAATCGCGTGCGTCGAGATCGAGCCGCCCTTCGAGTGGCCGAGGATGACGGCGGGCTCACGCGTGGTGGAATCGAGCACGGTCAAGAGATCGCGCACGTCGGCGTCCCACGAATAGAGCGGCGTGTGATCGGAGTCGCCGTGGCCACGCTGGTCCCAGGCGACGACGCGGTAACCGGCGGCTGCCAGCAGCGGCGCGAACACGTCGAACGTGCCCGTGAAATCGAAGCCGCCGTGGGAGCAAAAAATGACCGGCGCGGAGGCGTCGCCCCATTCGGAGACGGCGAGCTTCACGCCGAAGGATTCGACCGTGCGGCGGCGTTCTGGGCGGCGCGCGCCGGGGAACTGGTGCGCTGCGCGTTCTGCGGGATCGAGTTCGTTGGCTTCGTGTTTCACGGTCCGGGCTTTTTAGGGCAATGCGCGCTCGGCTGCACTCTTCACGCTCCGAACTCGCGTAGATCAGCGGGCTCGGGCGCGCTGAGCCGCAGCATGGCGCCGCTCGCGCGTGGCAGCGTCAGCTCGGCGGCGTGCAATAACACCCGCGGCGCTGCATGCACCGCGCCGCATGCCCAGAGCGGGCCGTAGAGGTCGTCGCCCGCGATCGGCGTGCCGTGCGCGGCGAGGTGCACGCGCAGCTGATGCGTGCGCCCGGTTTCGGGAAACGCTTCGACGCGAGCGCCGCGCGGGTAGCGCACCGCGACGCGAAACTGTGTCGCGCTCTCGCGGCGCTCGGGGCCCGGCGCAGCGAAGAGCCCGAAGCGAAAGCGCGACGGATGCGCGACGCGACCGAGCCAGCCGCTCACCGCAAACTCATCCTCGCCCGGCGCCGGCGACACGCACGCCACATAACGCTTCTCGACGCGGCGGTCGCGGAACGCGCGGCCCGCTTCGGCGGCGCGCTCGCGGCCGCGCGCGAAGAGCGCGACGCCACTCGTCTGGCGATCAAGGCGATGCACCGCGAACAGCGTGGGGTCGCCGAGCAGCGCTTGCAGCTGATCTTCGAGCGAGCTGCGAAAGCTCGCGCGCGTGCGCTGCGCCGAGAGCCACGGCGGCTTGTCGACGGCGACCAGGCCGTCCGCGTCGTGAAGAATGCGCGTTGGATCGAACGCGATCGGCTCGGGCTCGCGCACGAAGCCGTAGATCGCCACCCAGCCGTCAGCTGCGACCCGCGCCGGCGGGTTATCAGGGTCGATCGGGATGCCGCTCACGTGCAGCCCGCCGTGCCAGAGCGCGCGCTCGAGTTCCGGGGCGCGCTCGCCAAGCCGGGCGCCCGCGTCGCGCAGAAACTCACCCCAGCCGAGTTCGCGCTCGGGAACCCAGCGCGTCTTCCACACCGCCGGGTCGAAGCGCTCCGCCTCGGGCGAGCGCGGCTGCGTCGCTGGAAGCGAGACACTCTCTGCGCTGCGAAGTTCCGGCATGCGTACCCACGATTACCCCGCCGCAAGTCCGCGTCGAGGCGCGGCGAGCGCGAATCGGAGCTGGGTCTCGCGAGGCGGGAGACCGCGAGCAGCCGCGGCTAGTGCTGCCGCCGCGCGCGGTTGCACGCTGCATGCGCGGCGCGGATTGGCGCTGTGAGCCGATGCGTCGGCGCGAGCCGTAACACCCAGCGGCGGGCGGTCGCGAGCGAGATGCGGTGGCCAACGGAGACGTAGACGGGCGCGATGCCTTCGCGCGTGCGCAGCGCGGAGCCGATCGTGGCGCCGCCGTCGCGCAGCGGCGCGTGAGCAGCACGCGCGCGCGCGGGGTCGGCGTGTTCGCCGACAAGCAGCGATTTCGCGCAGCCGATCGCGGGCAGGTCGAGGGCCACGCCGAGGAACGACGCCAGCCCGAAGCGGCGCGGATGCGCGCGGCCGTGGGCGTCGCACACGACGAGGTCGGGGGTCACGCGCAGCTTCGCGAATGCCGCGAGCACCGGCGGCAGCTCACGGAAGGCGAGATAACCGGGCACGTAGGGGAAGCGCGCGGGCGCGTGTGCGGTGGCCGAGTCCACGACTTCGAGCGTGCGCACATCGAGCACGACCACCGCCGCGAAGAGCATCGGCGACGTGCGATCGAAGGAGACGTCCGCGCCGGCGACGAAGCGCACGCGGCGCGGGAACGCATCCCGCGCGACGACGCGCACGCGCAGCTGCTCCTGTAGGGCGCGTGCGGAGGCGACGTCGGTGGGCCAGCGCACGATCAGCGGCGTTGCGCTCGCGCGAGCCACGTGGCGCGCGTGCCCCGCGCGCTACTCGCCGAACGCGGCTGTTAGGAACGCGTCGAGTTCGATGCGGTGCACGCGGCCCGAGCCGACCGCGGTGCTAGCGCTCGCAGGGCGGCCCGCGTAGGCGAGTCTCGCGCGCGCGGGGAGGAGCGCCTGCAGGCGCTCGCGCACGAATGTCCAGGGGCCCATGTTGGCCGGCTCTTCCTGCACCCAGACGACGCGAGTCGCATTGGCACAGCGTGCGAACACCGCCGCGAGTTCCGCATCCGGCCACGGATAGAGTTCTTCGACGCGCACGATCGCGACATCGCCCTTGCCATTGCCTTCACCGAGCTTGTCGCGCTCCTCGCGGCGAGCCATTAGGTCGTAGTAGACCTTGCCGCTGCACAGCAGCACGCGCTTTGCGCCCGCGCCGTCGTGAATCGCGGCGTCGTCGATGACCGGGCAGAACGCGCCGCCCGCGAGTTCGCCGACGCTCGAGACCGCGCGTGGTGCGCGCAACAGGCTCTTCGGCGTGAAGATCACCAGCGGCGCCCGCCAGTTGCGGCGCATCTGGCGGCGCAGCACGTGGAAGTACTGCGCGGGCGTCGTGCAGTTCACCACCTGCAGGTTTTCTTCGGCGCAGAGCTGCAAGTAGCGTTCGATGCGCGCGCTCGAATGCTCTGGGCCCTGCCCTTCGTAGCCGTGCGGCAATAACATCACGAGCCCGCTCATGCGGCCCCACTTCGCGTGCGCCGAGGCGATGAACTGGTCGATGATCACCTGCGCGCCGTTCGCGAAATCTCCGAACTGCGCCTCCCAGAGCGTGAGCGTCGTGGGATCGGCGAGCGAGTAGCCGTACTCGAAGCCGAGCACGGCGGCTTCGGAGAGGTGGCTGTCGTAGACCTCGAAGCGAACCTGCGTCTCCGCAATGTGGTCGAGCGGCGCGTACTCGTGGCCGTTCGTCTGATCCACCACAACCGCGTGGCGCTGGCTGAAAGTGCCGCGCGAGCAGTCTTGCCCTGATAACCGAACGGGCGTGCCTTCGGTGACGAGGCTGCCGAAGGCGAGCGCCTCGGCGAGCGCCCAGTCGATCGGCCCGCCGTCGGCGACGACCTTGCGCCGGCGATCGAGCAGCGGCTGGAGTTTCTTGTGCACTCGGAAGCCGCTCGGCGTCGCCGCGATGCCCTCGGCGATGCGCGCGAGGCGCTCGACCGGCACCGCGGTCTGCGTGGGCCCCTGCGGCCGCGTGCGGGAGATGCCGACCCACGGCCCGCGCACTTCGTATTCCTCATCCGCCGTCGGCGGGCGCGTCTTGATCAGATCGAGGGCCTGCGTGAGCTGCTTGCTCAGATCGGCCTCGATGCGCTCCACATCCGCACGGTTCAGCACACCGCTGCGCACGAGCTGTTCCGTGTACAGCGCGCGCAGCCCCGCCAGCGCGCGAATCTTTTCGTACAAGAGCGGCTGCGTAAAACTCGGCTCGTCGCCCTCGTTGTGGCCGTGGCGGCGATAACAAACCAGGTCGATCACGATGTCTTCTTCGAAGCGCTGGCGATAGGCGAACGCGAGCCGCACGCAGTGCACGACCGCATCCGGGTCGTCGCCATTCACGTGAAAGATCGGCACCTGGATCATCTTCGCGACGTCGGTGCAGTAGAGCGTCGAGCGGGCTTCTTGGGGCGTGGTGGTGAAGCCGATCTGGTTGTTGACGACGACGTGCAGCGTGCCGCCAGTCGAGTAGCCGTTCAGGTGCGAGAGGTTGAGCGTCTCGGCCACCATGCCCTGGCCAGCGAATGCGGCGTCGCCATGAATCAGGACCGGCGCGATCTGCCGGCCGCGCTCGTCGCCCGACCGCACTTGTTTGGCTTTCGCGCGGCCCTCCACCACGGGGTCCACCGCTTCGAGGTGCGAGGGGTTCGCCGTGAGCGACAGATGCACGCGGCCGCCCGCGCGCGTCGTGCGATCCGACGAGTAGCCCTTGTGGTACTTCACGTCGCCAGAGCCGAACGGCGCCTCGGCTTCTTCGACATCCTCGAACTCGGTGAAGATCGACGCGAGCGACTTACCCACGATGTTGGAGAGCACGTTCAAGCGCCCGCGGTGCGCCATGCCGATCACGAGCTCGCGCACGTTATGGCTGGGCGCGTCCTCGACGATGGTGTCGAGCAGCGGAATCAGCGCCTCCGCGCCTTCGAGCGAGAAGCGCTTCTGCCCCACGAACTTGGTGTGGATGAAGCGCTCGAACAACTCCGCCGCGCAAATCTTCTCGAGCACGCGCAGCTTCTCGGGAGTCGCGAGCGCCGTCGCGTTCTCGGTTTCTTCCATGCGCCGCATCAACCACTGGCGGCGGCCTGGATCTTGGATGTGCGTGAACTCGACGCCGACACGCCGACAATAGGTGGCGCGCAGCCGCGCCACGATTTGCGCGAGCGGCTGAATCGGGCCGCCCGGCAGATCGCCCGCGAAGAACAGTTCCTCGGCGTCGTCCTTGCCGAGGCCATAATGAGCCGGATCGAGCTCCGGGAAGTAATCGACGCGCGTGCCGAGCGGATCCGTGTCGGCGATGCGGTGCCCGCGCGCGCGATAGGCGTGAATCATGCGCAGCACGCGCGCGTGCTTCTCGGCGACGCGCGGGCTCGCGAGCGAGAGCGCGGCGCCGGGCGCTTCCGCGGGTAGCGGGCCCTCGTCGCGCTCGCGATCGGGGTCGAACAGATCGGCCCAACTCTCGTGCACCGAGCCTGGGTCGATCTCGTAGCGCTGACGGATCTCGGCGACGATGCCCGCGTTCACGCCGAACGTTTCGAGCAGATCGCTGGTCTCTTCCGCCGGGCCGGCCTCGTCGCCATCCTGCATTTGTGACGGATCCTCGCCGTGAAAGGCGGCGAATCCTACGGGCGCTTCGCGCCTGCTGCTAGCGCGTCTCGCGGGTCTCGCCGGCGCGCTGCTTGCTCTACAGGCCGCTCTTCACCAGCGCGTCGAGCGCCGCAGTGACCTCGGCCGTCGTGGCGGGCCGATCCTCGGGCTTCTTCGCCATCAGCTTCGAGACGAGCGCCAAGAGGTCCGCGGGTACGTCCGGGACGAACTCGCGCAGATCGGGCGGCGGCGTGTGGCGGTGGTGATACGTCACGTCGCCGTCTCGGAACGGCACGCGGCCAGCCAGTAACTCGAAGAGCGTGACGCCGAACGCGTACAGGTCGGCGCGATGGTCGACGCGCTCGCCCAACGCCTGCTCAGGCGCCATGTAGTACGGCGTGCCACCAATTACGGTCGCCGCCTTGCGCACCTCTTCGACCATCTTCGCGAGGCCGAAATCCATGATCTTGACCACTCGGTCGCGCGTGAAGAACAAGTTCGCCGTCTTGATGTCGCGATGCACGATGCCGCGCTCGTGCGCGAACTGAAGGCCCGCGCACGTTTGCACCGCCATGCGCACGGCGTCGCGGGGCGAGAGCTTCCCGCGCTTCTTCAAGATCGCGTCGAGCGGCATGCCCTCGAGGCACTCCATCGTGAGGTAGTAATGGCCGTTCGCTTGATCCGCGTCGTAGATCGTCACGATGTTCGGGTGATTCAGCGCCGCGGCCGACTGCGCCTCGCGCAGGAACAGCGCCACCGCCGTCGGGTGATCACGCAAGTTATCAGGCAGTCGCTTGAGCGCGACGACGCGGCCGAGCCGGCGATCGCGCGCCTTGAAGACGATGCCCATGCCGCCGCGCCCGAGTTCGCCGAGGATCTCGTAGCGGTCGTCTGCCGGCGAGGCCGGCGGCGCGCTGAGCGCTCCAGCCGGCTGTGTCTGCGCGCCCGCTGCCGCGGTGTTCAGCTGTGACTGGCGCTGCAACTCGAGGGATTGCGTGCGCTCGCGCAGCGAACGCATGCGCTCGCTCACGCCGGCGTACTGGTAGTCGCGCTTGCGGATCGTTTCGAACGCCTGCAGCGCCTCCGGCAGGTCGCCGTTCTTCTCGTAGGCGTTGCCGAGCTGCTCGAACATCTCCAGCGGCGCATCCTCCTCGCCTGCCGTGTGAATCGCTTCGCGCAAGCGGTCGATCGCGAGCACCCACTCTTCGCGTTTCGTGAACAGATCGGCGAGCGCGCGGCACGCTTCGGCGTAGTCCGGATCGCGCAGATCGACTTGTTGGAGATTGCGGATCGCGCGCTCTTCCTCGCCGAGTTCGAGCGCCGCGACGCCGGCTTCGTACTGTCGCCCGGTGCGTTCGAGCAGTTCGAGCACCTTCGCCCGCTCACCCGCGCGCCGATAGGCCTCGATCGCCTCGCTCCAGTCGTACGCGGTCTCGAACGCCTGCGCAGCCTTCAGGAAATCGCCGGCCTCGAGATAGCCCTCGCCCGCGCGGCGGTGATCGCCGGCCTGCGCGTAGAGCTCGGCCGATTCCGCGCCGCCGCCCGCTTCCGCTGAGAGCGCTGCGGCCTGCGTCAGCTGCCCCGCCTCGCGGTAGAAACGCGCCGCCTCCGCCTTGTCACCTTGCTGCTCGTGATACTTCGCGCGCAGTTCGTTCGCCTTCTGCGTCATGCCGGCTTTGTCGAGCGCGCGCGCGCAAGCCGAGAGGTCGCCCATCAGGAACGGCTCGATGGCTTCCTTCGCGCCTTGAAACACCGCTTGCAGCGGGTCACCGAGCCCGACCAAGACCTGATGATTCGAGAGCGTGTCGATCACGACGGCTCGCTCGTAGACGCAGTCGCCGTAACCCACCACGACGAAGTGTTCGCCGCGCCCGACGTAATAAACCGTCTGTTCCTCTTTCACGAACTTGAGGCTCGACGGGACGCCGCGCAGCGCGACGCGCGCGACGCCAGCCGTATCGCCGTCTGGACGCTTGAGGCGCACTTCGAGCGTGGCTTCCTTCGGCCTGAAGTCGAACGCCACTTCGAGCGGTTTGCCGCGCAGGATTCGAACTTTTCGCTCTTCGAGATAGCTCCCGACGATCTCGCCGCGCTCGTCCTGCATGATCCCGTGCACGCACACGTAATAGTTTCGCGCCGGGATCAGGCGGAAGACGTTCTCGTGCTGAGCCATGTTGCGCTTGAAGCGCGACCAATGGCTGCTGCGCTTCTGGTACTTCGCGATTTTGCTGGCGCCCGGCTCATCGCTCTCGCGCTTTGCCTGACCGGGCCGCCGCGTCACCTCGATGCTGAAAAAGCCCTTTGCGCTCTTTCGCGCTTCGTAGTCGAGACGAACGACGAGCCGGCCCCAACCCCGAATCGCCGGCGCGAGGCAAAGCGCGAGCAGCAACCCGTACGGAAGCAGCGCGCGCGCGTTCCAGCGCATGTACTTCTCAGGGTCCGGCACGCTGGAGGCGCCCGCGAGAATCTCGACCTCGTCCGAGGTGCGGCCGCGGTGCATGCGCATCTGGAGCAGCGGCTGTGGCGTCAACGGCGAGTCGATCGCAGTGGGCTCGCTGGCCACGATGCGCGCGACAAATGTGACCTCGACGCCGAGTTCGTCGTTCAGCATCGACAAATCCACGCGCTCGGTCGAGAAACCGAGAACGCGCTGGTAGGCGGGCCGCAACAACTCGCTCACTTCGCTCGCCGGCACTAGCGCGTAGCGCGCACCCAGCGCTGCGGCGACGTCCGCTTCGAGCGCCGCGCGATCGAAGGCTCTCGGCAGCACCCAATCGCGCACCCGCTCGATCAGCGTCGGCGTGCGCCCGATCCCTAGAAAAACGACGCCCTCGAACGGACGGCCATCTACGCGCATGGCCGGGAAGCTCGCCGCGAGCGGAGCAAAGACGCCGTCCGCGTTTCCCGCTGCCGGCTTGGCGTTCGTCGCGAGCGGCTTCCCCGAGGTCGCTGCGACTCCCGTCAGCGCCGAAACGCGCGCCTGTTCGAGCGCTGCCGCCTCGGCGTCGCCGCTCTCGGCGTAGACCTTGGCCAGTGCGGAGCGCAGCGGCGCGTCATCCGGCTCGACGGCGACGGCCTTTTGCAGGGTGAGTTGCGCGCCCGCGACGTCGCCACGCGCTTGCTGAAGCTCCGCCGTCTGGCGGAGGAGCTGCGGCTGGTCTTCGAGCGGGACCTCTCCGGTCTGCAGCACTTCCAGTGCGGCGTCCGGATCGCCCGCGGCTGTGAGCGCGCGCGCGAGACGGCTGCGCGCCGCGGCGCTCCCGGATTCGAGTGCGACGGCACGCGTGAGCGGCGCGACCGCCTCCGCGGGCTTGCCTGCTTCCAATAACAGCTCGCCCTGACCTTGCAGCGCATCTGCGTGATCCGGATTCTCCGCGAGCGCGATTGCGTAGGCCTGCGCTGCGCCCGCGTCGTCGCCCGCGATTGCGCGCGCTTCGCCGAGGCCCGCGTAAGCGTCAGCCGCAGCGCTGCCGAGCCCATCGGCGCCTTGCGCGCCTAATTCTTCGTAGGCGAGCAGCGCTTCGTCGCGGTTGCCCAGTCGCGCTTGCATGCGCGCCGCACCGAGTTTCGCATCGAAGCGCGCTCTCGGCGCCAGCAGGGCGGCCTGCGCGAACAGTCTCTGCGCGCCGTCCGCATCGAGGCGCTCGGCTTTGTGCTGGGCGAGGGCGAGCGTGCGTTCGGCCCGCAGTTCGGGAGAGAGCGCCACGCTGCGCGAGAGCGCTTCGTGCGCCTCCAAGTTGTCAGGGTCAGCAGCGAGCACGGCCTCCCATGCAATGCGCGCCTCCGCGTGGCGATCGAGGGATGAGAGGGCTCGCGCTGCGCCGATGCGCGGCCGCAGATCCTCCGGCGCGAGCGCGGCCGCTTTCTGATGCAGCTCGAGCGCCCGCGCGTGCTCACCCCGCGCCTGCGCGTTGGCGGCGCCGGCCATCAACAGTTCCGCGTCCTTGCCTTCAATTAGGCCTTGGCGCACCTGCAACCAGTCGGCGTCGTTCTCGCCGGTGGCGCTGGCGAGTCGTGAACGTTCCGCGAGCGCGAGCTGCGGGTCGCGCGCAGCGGCCGCTAGCTCAGCGCGCAGCGCATCCGCGACGCGGCCCCGCGCATCCGCGAGCAGCGGAAACACATCGGCCGGGCGGCCGGCGCTGAGGGCCTCGCCTGCCCGCTCGTAAGTTCCGAACTCGCCGAGCCGCGCGACCTCGGGCGCAAGCGAGCAACCGACCGTCATTCGCAGCGGCTTCGACGCCTCAGAAATTAGGTCTCCGAGCTTGGCGAGCTTGCCTTTCGCGTGACCTACCGCGAGCGGCATGTCGTTCACCGTGCCGTAGGCGCGCATCCAGACTTCGGCCTCGCCGCGCGCGTAGCGAAGCTCCGTTACGAGGACCTGCGTTGCGCGCACTCGCGCGGCGACGGCTGGCGCGTCGGCCCCATGCAGCGCGCGCTTTTCGGGGCCGGCGATCTCCGCGACTGCCGCATCGACTTCGCGGCGCGAAACCGTGGCCACGTTGGCTGCCGCGAGTTCCGCCATCCACCACTCGCGCACGCCGCCATCGACCGCGCGGAAGACCGCACTCGCGCGCGGTGGCAGGACCGCAACGCGCGGCGTCTCGGCGGCCGCGCGGCCGGGTTTGCTCGGGACGGCCTCTCGCGCAGCACCGGGCTGCGCAAACAGCAAGAAGCCGGCAAGGGCGCCGATGACGTGGACACGCAATGACATGACGCTGACTGCATCGGCCGGTTCCGCGGTCGGGTTTACGGCTTCTTGCCGATTGCTTGCCCCAGGGAACCGGACGGTCGGCGCGCCGCGAATCGCAGCACGTGCTCTGCCACCAGGTCGGGCTGCTCCATCACCATCAGGTGGCCGGCGTCGACGTCGGCAAGCTCGCACGCTCGCATGCGGCTCGCGAGCAAACGGCACCACGCCGCGGGGAAGTTCCCGCTCCGCGCGCGCAGCCAAAGCGTCGGCACCGGGTGGCTCTCGACGATTTGCGCGATGTCGAGGTGGCGGCCCTGCTCGAAGATCGCGGCTTCCACCGTGCCCGGGCATTTCAGGCTGACGCTGCCGTGGGCATGTTCGTGCAGGCCGTCGAGCACATATAGATCGAGGGCGGTGGGCTGCCAGCGCGCAAACACCGAGCGCCGCGCCCAGTTTTCGCGCGCCTCGGCGCGGCTAGGCCACTCGCTGCGGCGCCGACGCGCACCCGCGGCGAGCGTGTTCGGGCCAGCCGCGTGCTCGGGAGGCAGCATCTCCGCCGGCGGCGGCACTACGGGATCGACCAGCACGAGCCGCTCGAACAACTCCGGGCGCGCCTTGGCGGCAACGAGCAGCGCGGTGCCGCCAAACGAATGGCCCATGCCCAGCGCGACCGAGCCGTGCTCTGCCGCGAGAGCCTCCGCAACTGCTTCGAGATCGCGTGCGAACTCGGGCCACGTATAGGCCGAGGCGCCTTCGAGCTGAGACGAATCGCCGTGGCCGCGCGCGTCCATCGCGATCACCCGAAAGCGCGGGCTCAGCGCTTCGGCGATCGGCGCCCAGATGCCTTTACAGAAGCCGGTCGCGTGGTGGAGCAGCGCGAGCGGACCGCTGCCGCCCCAGTCGAGCAGCGCTATTTGCACGCCGCGGGACGGGAGCTGCAGGACTCGCCGCTGGGCGCGAGCGAGCATTTCACGAGCGCGTGCTTCGCTCCGCCGATCATCCTTGTTCGTTTCGCTCGTCTTCGGCTCGCTGCGCACTTCGTTTGCGACCTCGCGCCCTGCGTGGGAGGACGTTCGACTTCGAGCCGAGCGCACTCGGTAGCGCACTCGTCGCCACTCGTTGCCACTCGTTACGGCTGGAAGCGGCCTACGCTGCGCGAACTGTGGATGTGTTGATCGAACAGGTGCGGCGGAACCTCGCGCGCTTTGCGCCGGAACGGCGGAGTGCGTCATTAGAAGGCCATCGTCACGCGGCGGTGGCGCTCGCGTTGATTCGCGACGAGACCGGGACGCCGTGCTTTGTGCTGACGCGGCGGGCAGCGCGCATGCGGCGGCATGCGGGGCAGTGGGCGCTCCCGGGCGGGCGACTCGACGCGGGGGAGACCCCGGAACTCGCCGCACTGCGCGAACTCCACGAAGAAGTCGGCCTCGAACTCGGCACGGACTCGATTCTCGGGCGCCTCGACGACTACCCGACGCGCTCGGGTTTCATAATTACTCCGGTGGTGGCGTGGAGCGGCGAGCACGCGGAACTGCGGCCCGATCCGGCCGAAGTCGCGGCGGTCTATCGCGTTCCGCTCGCCGAGTTGTCGCAGCCGGGCGTCCCGCACCTGCGGCGCATCCCCGAGAGCGAGCGACCGGTGATCTCGATCCCGCTCTTGAACACCCACATTCACGCGCCCACGGCCGCACTGCTCTTCCAACTTCGCGAAGTCGCGCTGTTCGGCCGCGCCACCCGCGTCGACCACTTCGAGCAGCCCGTCTTCGCGTGGAAGTGAGCGGCGCTCGCGTCCGGTTCGGCTAGCGAACCCGCGCAGCGCGCGAGCGGAAGAAACCGCCGAGATCGAGGCCGGTGACTCTCTCGGCGGTCGCGCGGAAGCCGGCGGTTGTTACGGGCTCCTCCTGGCGAGCGAGCACGGCGACGACCGCGTCGAGGTTCATGCGGCCAGCGGTTTCGCTACGGATGGTTCCGTCGAGCGCGCGCAGCACGCCAACCGCGCGAGCCGTCTCGGCGCCCGTAGAGCGCGTGCCTGCGAGCGTCGCGCTGCGCCCTTTGCGCTCGATCGCGTCGAGCGCGCGCGCATGCCGCCGTTTGCTCACGCCGCGCGAGCGCACGAGCATTTCGAGGCTGTAGTACTCGGCCAGACCCTCGACGATCCAATCGCCGTCGTCGCCCGAGCGTGCGCGCGTCACGGCGTGAAACATCTCGTGCAGGAACGGGCTGGTGAGATCGGGCGTAATCAGCGGACGGTCGGCGTGGACGTAGACCGAGTTCGGGCCCGAGAGACCGCCGCGCCACATCGGGTCGCCGGCCGAGACGACCAGGATGCGCGCGGGCAACTCGCCTAACACCGCCTTCAGCTTCGGCAGCGTCCAGCGCAAGAGCGCGAGGACGTCCTGGCGGCGAACGCCTTGGCCGGTGGGCCCGGCGATCGCGACATGCGCGCCAGCGATGCGCTCGCGCAATACGCCGATGCGGCCGAGCGCGAACCAGCCGGTCGGGCGATCGAAGCTGCGCGCCGGGTGCTCGACGCGATAGCTGCCGTCGGCGAGCCGTTCGTACGGCACGGCGATCTTCCAACCTTCGGGGACGCGCAAGCGCAGTGTCGAGCGCGAACTCGCGCGGCGCATGGCGCGCACGCTCGCGGGCGGAAACAGGTCGTCGCCCCGGAAAACGGCCCAGTCGTCGGCGCAGCGCGCGTCGTAAGAGGACGAGTTGCGCAGGCTTTCGATGCGGAACGTGTATCGAAGGACGCCGCCTCGAGCCGGCGGCTCCCAGCGCACGCGCGCGCCGTTCACCGCGATTTTCCCGTCGCCACTGAAATCGACGTGACGCTTCGGGTCGATCTCGAACTCGATGACGCGCACCGCGAGCGCGCCCGTGCCGAGCCGAATCGAGGCGTGCGCCAGTCGCTCGCTCGGAGCGATGCGCGCCTCGAACGTGACGACGTACGCGCTGGCTGCGCGAGCGGGCCGTGCGGCCGGCGCCGGCGCCTGCGCGAGGCTCGGCGGCGCGAACGTGAGCAGCGCGAGCGCGGCGAGCATGAAAAGCGCGCGCATTAGGCTGCTCGCGGGCGCGAGGCGTGCGCCACTGCGCGGCCGAGCGCGACGCGCGCCTCGGTCGAAAGGTCGTTGGGCTCGCCGCGCTCCCAGGGGCCCAGCGCCTCGTCCACCGCGTCGAGCCGCGGCCCGAGGCCGGCGCGGTTGGCGAGTTGGATCGCGAGACCGGGGCGCGCATTCAGTTCGAGAATCGACGGGCCGAGCCGCGCGTCGATCACGACGTCCGCGCCGACGTAGCCGAGTCCGCTACGGCCTGCGGCGGAGACCGCGGTGGTCAGCACTTCGTCGAAGCTCGGGATCGCGACGCCGACCAGCGCGCGCTGGTTATCAGGGTGTTTCGCGATCGTTCTGCCGCGGAACATCGCGTGCGTGGTGACACCGATCTCGAGATCGATGCCGACGCCGAGCGCGCCTTGGTGCAGGTTCGCGCGGCCGCCCGAAGCCGCAGTGGGCAGGCGCATCATCGCCATCACCGGGATGCCGCGATAGACGATCACGCGCACGTCGGGCACGCCATCCACCGCGAGCGGCGCGATCTCCGGGTGCGTAATGAGCTTCTCCTCGACCATGGCGGCGTCAGCGTGGCCCGCGAGCGAGTAGAGCCCGGAGATGATGCCCGCGGCGTGATAAATGAAATCCTCCTCCGAGACGACGCGGCTGCCGCGCAGCATGCGGCCCTCGCGCATTTCGATCACGAGGATGCCGTTGCCCATCGCGCCGCGCGCGGGCTTCAGCACGAACGCGCTTTCGCCGGAGAGCTGCGGCAGCAGCCGCTTCGCCTGCGCGTGCACCTCCGCGACCGCGAGCAGGCGCGGCACCGGGATGCCGGCTTCCTGACACATGCGCTTGCTGGCGAGCTTGTCATCGACGAGCGGATAGAAGCGCCGCTCGTTCACGCGCAGCGTGTAGCGCTGATTGCGCGCGTTGATGCCGAGTACGCCGCGCGTCTCGAGTTCGCGCGGAAGCATTAGGGCGCCTCGGCGCCGGGATCGTGGGCGAGCGAGCGGAAGCGCAGCAAGTCGCTGACGCGATAGCCCGTGTAACCGCCGATCCAAACCAGCACGCCCATCGCGCAGAACGTCAGCTCGGGGAACGTGAACATCAAGTATTCGGCGTGCGCGTTCTGAAAGATCGGATGGATGGTGGCCGCCACCGCGCCCGAGATCGCGGCAGTCAGGGCCGCCGCGCGCACGCCTTCCTCTGCGCTCGTGATGAAGATGCGCTCGGTCAGCATCGTGAGAATCACCATCGGGAACAGCACGCCGGCGAAGAGCGGCGCGTTCTGCGTGCTGTCGCCGACCAGCGCGAAGCCAGCGACCGATAACACCACCGTGCAGAGCATGATCGAGAGCCGCGGCACCATCAGCAGCCGCAGGAACTCGAGCGCGCGGCGCAGCAGGAGCGCGAACAGAATCACGGCCGCGACGAGCGCGAGGCTGCGCGGCAGCGAGAACTCGCGCAGCGCGAGCGAGATCAGAATCGGCATGAACGTGCCGTAGGTGCGCACGCCGATCACGTTGCGGAAGAGCACGATCATCACCGCGCCGAGCGGGATCAGCAGCAGCACGCGCAGCGCCGCTTGGGTGGGGAGCGGCAGCCGGTAGAACGAGAGCTGCTCGAACACGGCGTTATCAGGCGTGAGCAGGTTCGCGATCTCGTCGGCGCGCAGATGCTCGCGCAGCGAGCGGTACCGATGGCCGACGGAGACGACCGCGGTCGCCTCCACGTTGGGCACGCTGCCGCGGCCAAGCACCAAGAAGTTCGGAGGGCGGCGCGCGAAGAAGCCGTCGGCGCTCGTCGACATCGGCACCCAGCGCTCGGCGATCCACACCTCGCTAAAGGTGCGCTCGCGCGGCGTCGCGTCCGCGCGCAGTTCGAGCCCGTGCACGATGCGCGCGGGGACGCCCGCGGCGCGCAGCAGCGTGACGAGCAGGTGCTCCTTGCCGCTCTCGCTGCCGTACTTGTTAGCGAGCACGAGCAGCGCGTCGTCGTTGCTGCGCTCGACGGTATCGACCTCGTTCGCGACCCACTGGAAGAGCGTGCGGATCCTCCCAGGCAGATCTTTCATCGTTGGCAATTCGAGCGCCTCGAGCTGCTTGCGAACCTCCGGCGCGGCAACCGGCAGGACGGGCGTCTGTCCCAGATAGAGCGCCGCGATCGGTGCGGGCGGATCGAGATACGGACCGGTCGCGGGTAGCGGCACCTCGACCGCGCTCATTTGGACGTGGAAAGCGTAAACGACTTCGTGAATCGGACCGATCGCGCCCGACCAGACGCCGGTGCGGTTGCCGCCTTCCTGTTCCCGCACGGCGAACTCGAGCCGGTCCGAGGTCGGGTTCTCGTCGAAGATCGCCTGGCCGGGCTCGTTCGCTGGCAGGAGCGCTCGCACGCTGCCCCGCGCGTTCGAGCCGCGCACGTTCACGCGCAGCTCCACCTGCCACGGCCCGACACCCTCCGCGACGACTAGCGGGATGTCGTACCGGAACACCTTCAGCGCGAACACGCCGAGCCCGAACACCACGAGCAGTGCGCCAACAATTAGGGCCGGACGGCTCATTCGGGCGCCTGCTCGGGGTCGATGTCGCGCTCCGCGTCCGACGTGTCCGCATTCGCGTCGCCGGGCTTGGCCGCTGCGTCGATGTCGCGCTGGTCGCCACCGTCCGTGAGCGCTGGCGCTTCAGCCTCGGCCGCCACCTGCAGCGCGTCGAGGCCGAGGTGAAACGCGGCGTAGCCCGGAATCACCACCTGGGGCACCGCCATCCCGATGATGCGCCCGCCGATCGGCGCCTCGACGCGCTTGCGCTCGTTCGTCACCGGGTCGGTGACCGTCCCCAACAAGTCGCCAGGCTTGACGACTTCGCCGAGCCGGCGGCGCGTGAAGAAGATGCCGCCGTCGTCGACGCGCACCCAGCGCGTGCGCTGGTACACGCGCGGGCTGAACGCAACCGGCGCGTCGTCGCTCATGCCGAGCGCCGCCATGATGTTGCGGACGCCCTCGACGCCACGCGCGATCTCGTTCTCCTGGAAGCGCAGTGGCTCGCCGGCTTCGTAGTTGATCGCGCCGATCCCCGCTTCGCTCGCCGCGCGCCGCAGCGTTCCCGCTTGGCCGGGGTCGTGGATGATGAGCGCGTTGCCGAAGCCGCGCGCCAGCGCGAGCGAGCGCGCGTCGTTCGCGTCGGTCCGCAGTTGCGGAAGATTCGTGCGATGAAACGAGCCGGTGTGCAGATCGACGAGCGAATCGCAGTGGCGGACGACGTCGTTCCAGAGCGACCAGGCGATGCGCGACGCGCTGCTACCGGACGCCGAACCGGGGAAGAAGCGATTCAAGTCGCGGCGGTCGGGCAGGTACCGCGACGAGCGGCGGAATCCGTGCAGGTTCGCGACCGGTACTGCGAGCACCATGCCGGAAATGCGCCGAGGTGTTAGGGCCTCGACCACTTTGCGCACGATCTCGATGCCATTCAGCTCGTCGCCGTGAACGCCTGCGACTAGGCATAGGGTCGGGCCGGGCGTCGCGCCGCGCGTGACCAGCACCGGCATGTCCACGTCCGAGCCGGCGAACGATTCGCTCGAGCGAAGGAACAGCCGCCGCTTGTCGCCCGGCTTGATGCGGCGGCCGAGGATCTCGACCTCGTCCCACTGGACGGACGCAACGGTGACCGCAGGCGCGGCCACGGCAGGCTCAGGCGGAGCCGAAGGCGCCGGGGCAGGCGCTGTTCCCTCCGCGATCACGCGCGCGCTCCAACTTATGCAGAGCAGCAGGAGAATTACGGTGGCGCGCGTCACGGGCGGCACACGGTAGCCGCGACGCTGAGCGGTGTAACGGGCGCACAGCGCACGGCGACAGACTCCCTAGAGTCGCGGGATGGCGAGCGCGGGTGGTCACGGGATGGAGGCAGTGCTCACAGCGCCGCCGCCGAGCGCGTTCCCTGCGCCGCTCGCCGCGCAGGTGGACGCATGGCTCGCGGGCGCGCTCGAACGCGCGGCGCCGCTCACGTTCAGCGAGATCCGCCGCGGCGTGCAGGCACTCTCGCAGCGCTACGTCGAGCGCCGCGAGCCAGCGGACGCGCTCGGTAGCCCGGCCAAGCGTGCGGCGTTCGCGAGCTACTTCGCCGCGCTGCATTTCGCGACCGCATACGGCGCGGTGCGCGCGCTGCCCGCGGAGAGCTTCGCCGGCGTTACGCGCATCGTGGACCTCGGGGCCGGCACCGGCGCGGTAGCCGCGGGGGTCGTGCTCGCTCTAACGGCTGGGGCCAACGCGCCCGAGATCGTCGCGCTCGACCGCTCCGGCTTCGCGCTCGCGGAGGCGCGCCGCACGTATGCCGCGTTCGGACTGCGAGGGCAGACCCAGCGCGCGCAGCTGCCGAGCGGCCTACCGAAACTCGCCCGCGGTGACCTCGCGCTGGCCGGCTGGTTCCTGAACGAGTGCGACGACGACGCGCGCGAGCGCGTGCTGGCGGCGCTCGAGCGCGGCGCCTCCGCGGGCGCGCGGGTGCTCGTGCTCGAACCGCTCGCCGGGCACGCCGTCCCGTGGTGGGACGAAGCCGCCGAGCGGCTAGAGGCGCGCGGCATCCGGACCGGCTCGGTGCGCTGGCGCATGCAGCGTCCAGAGTTCGTCGCGCGGATGGATAAAGCGGCGCGCCTCGATCACAGCGAGCTCGGCGCGCGCATCGCCGCGGGTCCGCTCGGGCCGCTGGGGGACGTTCCGCTTTGACTTGCGGCGACAGCCCTCGCGATCGCGCGGCGCAAGGGGTGTCCCCGAGACGCACGCACAACGAGGAACGCCCCCGAATCTCGGTGCAGCTGCCGATGCGCGACGCCGCGGCGACCCGCGCCTGTGCGCTTGCCTCGATCGCGCGCCAGAGCGAGGCGCGCTTCGAGTGCGTGATCGTGGACGACGGCTCGCAGGACGACTCGCGCGCGATCGCTGAGCGCTTCGCCGCCCGCGATGCGCGTTTTCGCCTAATCGCCGCGCCGCGCGACGGCCTCGTCGCCGCGCTGAGTCGCGGCAGCGCCGAATGCAGAGCGCCGCTCGTCGCGCGCCACGACGCCGACGACATCATGCGCAGGGGGCGGCTCGCGAAGCAGTGCGGCGCGCTCGACGCGAACCCCGCGCTCGCGGGTGTCGGCTGTCACGTGCACGTCTTCCCACAGCGCGGGCTGACGGACGGCATGCGCGCCTACGCCGCTTGGCTGAACTCGTTGGCGTGCGCCGAGGACGTGTGCCGCGACGCGTTCGTCGAGTGCCCTCTCGCGCACCCAACGCTCGTACTGCGCCGCGAGGTGTTCGGCGAGTTCGGCTACCGCGAGTGCGGCTGGCCCGAAGACTACGACCTCGTGCTGCGCGTACTCGCCTCGGGCCGCGCGCTCGGCGTCGTGCCTGAGAAGTTGCTCGCCTGGCGCGACGGGCCGGCGCG
>JANNDT010000256.1:0-2799 GCA_031387905.1 Deltaproteobacteria bacterium | reverse complement strand
GCGCGCGATCCAGCGGCGCGAGTCCGCCGGGTCGATCACGTCGTCGATCTCGAAGTGCGTGGCGGTGCTGACGGCTTTGCCGTGGTCGTACATGCGCTTCACCATGATGTCGAAGAGCGCCTTGCGCTTATCAGGGTCGGTCTCGGCGGCGAGCTCGTTCCGATAGCCGAGCTTCACCGCGCCCTCGAGGCCCATGCCGCCGAACTCGCCAGTCGGCCAGGCGATCGTGAAGATCGGCGCCTTGAAGCTGCCGCCGGCCATGGCCTGCGCGCCGAGGCCGTAGCCCTTGCGCAGCACGATCGTCATGAACGGCACTGTCATGGAAGCGCCGACTACGAAGAGCCGTGAGGCGTGGCGCACGAGGCCGGTCTTCTCGACTTCGGGGCCGACCATGATGCCGGGCGTGTCGCACAAGAACAGCACCGGGATGTCGTAGGCATCGCAGAGCTGGAGGAAGCACGCGGCTTTGTCGGCGGCGTCGCTATCGATGGCGCCCGCCAGGTGCGCGGGGTTGTTGGCGACGATGCCGATCGGCTTGCCTTCGATGCGGGCGAGCGAGGTGACCATGCCGTGGCCGAAGCCGCGCCGCAGTTCGAGCACGCTGCCGGTATCGGCGAGCTGTGCGATCAGGCTGCGCACGTCGTAGATGCGCAGGCGGTTCTCGGGAATCGCGCGCCGTAACAAGCGCTGGTCTGCACACTGCCAGCTCGCGAGCGGACCCTGGAAGTACGAGAGGTATTGCTTCGCGACCGCGACGGCTTCACGCTCGTCCTCGACTGCGATGTCCACCACGCCGCTCTGGATCTGCACGCCGAGCGGGCCGACTTCCTCGGGCCGGAAGATGCCGAGCCCGCCGCCCTCGATCATCGCTGGGCCACCCATGCCGATGTTCGAGCCTTTGGTCGCGATCACGACGTCGCAACAACCGAGGATCGCGGCGTTGCCCGCGAAGCAGAAGCCGCTGGTGATGCCGACCAGCGGTACGAGCCCTGAGAGCTGGCCCCAGTACTGGAAGGCGAGGCAATCGAGGCCCGCGACGCCGATGCCGTCGGTATCGCCGGGCCGCCCACCGCCGCCTTCGGCGAAGAACACGACCGGCAGACGCATGCGCTCGGCGAGTTCGAACAGGCGGTCCTTCTTGCGATGATTCTGCTGGCCCTGGGTGCCGGCGAGCACGGTGTAGTCGTAGGACATCACGACGCAGCGCGACTTATCAGGCGGGAACGAGTCGCCGTTCACGCTGCCGATGCCGGCGACCATGCCGTCCGCCGGCGTGCGCGCGATCAGGTCCTCGAGCGTACGGCGGCGGCGCTGTGCGGCGACGACGAGCGGCGCGTACTCGATATAGGAGCCCGCATCGAGCAGCTCGTTCACGTTCTCGCGCGCGGTGCGCTGGCTGGTCTTCCTGCGGCGCGCGATCGCGTCCGGGCGGTTCTCGTCGAGCGTGATGGCGTGGCGCTCGAGCACCTCGGCCAAGTCTGGGCGGATCTGGTCGAGGCCGACGGCGGCTTGCTCGGCTGTGGCGGCGACCGAGACCTCGGCTTCTTCGAGGAACACGAGCGCGTGGCCCTCGAACACCGTGTCGCCTTTCGCGACCGCGATGCCGCGCACGATGCCGCTCGCGGGCGCCGCGAGCACGTGCTCCATCTTCATGGCTTCCATCACGAGGAGTTGTTGGCCCGCGGACACGTGCGCGCCGACGACTACGTCGACCGAGACGATCGTGCCCTGCAGCGGCGCGCGGACTGCGACTGTGCCTTCGGGCGCACCCGGGTCGGGCGGCGCTGCGGGGGAGGCCTGCGCCTCCGTAACAAGCGGCGTGTTCGCAGCCGCGGCGCGCGAGTCTTTCCCATAATCGAGCACCGCCAGCGGATCAGCGCTTGCGAGGCGCGCGCCAGCGAGCGCAGGTTTCGCGACGCTGCTCGGCGACGCTCCGGCCGCGCTCGCCGCCTCGAAGTTCAGCTGCGGTGCGGCTTCGTTCGCCGCCGCCACCAGCGCCGCCGCGTTCTCGTCCACGAAGCGCGTCGTCACGCGATTCGCCGCGAACTCCGGGTGACGCAGCACCGCTTGCAGAAACGCTGCGTTCGTCGCGACGCCCTCGACGCGGAGCTCCGCGAGCGCCCGCTGCGCGCGCGCGATCGCATCCTCGAAGCGCGCGCTCGGCGCGTGCACGATCAGCTTCGCGAGCAGCGAATCGAAGCGCGGGTTGGTGGTGTAGCCCGCGTAGCCATAATGATCGACGCGCACGCCCGGGCCGCTCGGCGGGTCGAACGCGCTGAGCGTGCCGCCGGTGGGCCGCACGCTGCCGTCGGCCGCCATCACTTCGGTGTTGATGCGCAGCTGAATCGCGTGCCCGCGCGGCGCGGGGATCTCCGCTTGCGTGAGCCCGAGCTGCGCGAGCGTGCGCCCGCGCGCGATCTCGAGCTGCGCGCGCACGAGGTCGATGCCCGTAACAGCCTCGCTGACGGTGTGCTCGACCTGGAGGCGCGCGTTGGCCTCGATGAACGCGAAGCGCTCGGATTCCGCGGCGTCGAGCAAGAACTCGATCGTGCCGAGTCCGCGGTACGCGACCGCTTGGCCCAGCTTCAGCGCCGCGCCCAACAACTGCGCGCGCACGCCCGCAGCCAGCGCCGGGCTCGGCGCAATCTCCACGATCTTCTGGTGCCGCCGCTGCACCGAGCACTCGCGCTCCCACACGTGCGAGACCGCGCCCGTGCCATCGCCAATGAGCTGCACCTCGAGGTGCCGTGCGCGCGGCAGCCACTCCTCCGCGTACACGTCCGCAACGCCGAACGCACT
>JANNDT010000243.1:0-16121 GCA_031387905.1 Deltaproteobacteria bacterium | reverse complement strand
ATCCGCCGTACGCGCGAACGCGGCGTGGCAGAGCGCGAAGCGCGACATCCAGGCCCGCGATCGCGCACTTGCGGAGAACCTTCGCGATCTCACGCGCGAGGAGTTGTCCCAGAAACTCTCGAACCTCACGCTGCGCGTCGGGGCCTACCCGGCCGCGCGCGTTGCGGGTTTCTCGATGCCCGGCGATTTCGCCGCCGCGCGCGAGTTCGACCGCATTGCGAACGCCAGCTCCGAGGCGGCCCGAACGGCGCGCGCCGATGCCGAGCGGCGTCGGGAGGCAGCGCGCCGCGAAGTTGAGCGGCTTCGCGGCGAGCGCGCCGAGGCGGACCTTGGGAAAGCGGGCGCGCGAACGAAAGCCGAACTGACGGCCCAACAACTCGAACAGGCACGCGCGGGTATTTCCGACGAAAGCCTCGCGCAGGCCGTAGCAACGGCTCGCGATTCACAGCGCGAGGCGCACCGGGCCCACGCAGCTGAATCGGCTGGGCTCGCAGAAGCGCAGCCCGAAGCTGCGCGTCTCCTCGCCGAGAACGCCCGCGGTGCGCGGGAGCGCGCAGAAGCGAGATTGCGGTCGATCAAGGACGAGCAGATCGAGGTTCGCGCGCGGCTCAAGGAACGCGGCGAGGAGGGCATCGCCGAGCGCGTTGCTGCGAGCGAGGCGAAGCACGCACGCGCGAGAGACGACCTCGCGCGCCGGCGTGTTCACGCCGCGGCCGCGAAGCTGTTATTCGAAACCCTGGACGCGGAACGCACCGCCGCTCGAACGAGGTACATCGCACCGCTTCGCGAGCAGATCGAGAGGCTCGGGAGCATCGTGTTCGGACCGAGCTTCTCGGTGGACGTGGGTGAAGATCTCCAGATCTCGCAGCGCACTCTTGGCGGCCGAACCGTGCCGTTCGACAGCCTTTCAGGGGGAGCGAAGGAGCAACTGGGCGTCATCTCGCGCCTCGCGTGCGCGCTGATCGTCGCCAAAGATGGCGGCGTGCCGGTGGTCTTCGACGACACGCTGGGCAACACCGACCCGAGCCGGATCGAGGCGATGGGGGCGTTGCTGAACCTCGCCGGGCGTTCTTGTCAGGTGATTCTGCTCACCTGCGTCCCCGATCGATTCCGCCACGTCGGCGCGGCGAGAGTGGTGCGCGCTGGCGCTGTCTCAACCGGCTCGTTCTAGCGACCGAGCGCCGCGCTGAGCGGGCGGGCGGGTGGTTGGGGGACCGAACAGGAGCTTTCTCGGTTCGAAGAACGCCTGGATGTCGATCCCTTCGTGCGCGTGCCGGGCGCACGGGTCGACCCGGACGCGCTGCTCGTTGGCGCGCTCGCCCGCCTCGAGCGTTCAGCCGAAAAATCCTGAGACTCGCGCGCCGCGCGCGGGTGTAGACTGCGCGCCCTCTTGGGGTTCTCGAATGCGGCTTTACTCCGGCACCAGCGGCTTCAGCTACCAGGAGTGGCACGGCGGGTTCTATCCCGAGCACATGCCCGCCGCGGACCGGCTCGCTTATTACGGTGCGCGGCTGCCCGCGGTCGAGATCAGTGAGACGTTCTACCGCACGCCGCGCGCGAGCAGGTTGGCGGGCTGGGCGGCGCAGGTGCCGGATGGCTTTCGCTTTGCGGTGAAGGCGTCGCGCAAGATCACGCACCTGAAGCGGCTCGCGGACGTGGGCGAAGAGACGAAGTACCTGCTCGAGACCGCGCGCGCATTAGGCGAGAAGCTCGGGCCGGTGTTGTTTCAACTGCCGCCGCACCTGAAGCTCGACCTCGAGCGCTTCGACCGCTTCCTCGATCACCTGCCGCCCGGAACGCTCGCCGCGCTCGAAGCGCCGCATGACTCGTGGCGCGACGACGCCGTGTTCACGCGCTTGCGCGAGCGCGGCATGGCGTGGGTGATTACGGAGAGCGACGGGGACGGCGCGATCGAGATCGCAGCCACGGCGCCGTGGCTCTATCTGCGCCTGCGCCGCACCGATTATGAGCGCACCTCGCTGGCGGGCTGGGCGACGAGACTGCGCGCGGCATCGCCGGTGCAGGCGTTCGCGTTCTTCAAGCACGAAGACGGCGCGCTCGGCACGAAGTGGGCGATGGAGTTGCTCGCGCACGCGCAGCGCCACGGCGAGCGGCGCGCGCCCGCGCGCGCGGCACGCTCGCGCGGGAAGCTCGCGAGCGGTGCGGACTAGGGGCGCGCGGGGCGCGGCGCTTGCGTTCGCGTTCTCCCTGATCTCGCTCGCCGCTTTCGCCGCGAAGCCCGGCGCAGGGACTTACGAAGCACGCGTCGTTCACCTGCGCGACGGCGACTCGCTGATCGTCAGCGTGGGCGATGACCAGCGCGAGATCCGAATCGCGGAGATCGACGCGCCGGAACGCGGGCAGCCGTGGGGCAAGCGCGCGAAGCAGGCACTCGCGCGGCTCGTTGAGGGCCAATCGCTCCGTGCCGTGGTCATCGACCACGACCGGTATGGCCGCGACGTCGCGCAAGTCTGGGTCGGCGAAGTCTGCGTTGGCTGCGAACTCGTGCGCGGCGGTCACGCATGGGCCTACCGCGCTTACCTGCGCGACAAAAATCTGCTGCGTCTCGAGCAGGAAGCTCGCGAGGCGAGGCGCGGCCTCTGGAGTCTGTCGGCGGACACGACCGTACCGCCGTGGGAGTGGCGCCGCGGGTTGCGCACTGCGAGTGGCGCGCAGCCCGAAGCGCACGGCTTGCTCGATACCGACTCGAGCGGCCGGAGCGGCTTCGCCTGCGGCGCAAAGCGTCATTGCAAGGAGATGTCGAGCTGCGCGGAGGCGCTCTTCCACTTGCAGCGCTGCGGGCTATCGAGTCTCGATCGCGACGGGGACGGCGTCGCGTGTGAGGCAATCTGCAAGTGACGTCCCGCGCCGAGCTCTTCGCCTTCACCTGCGGCCAGCTCACGATTCCCTACGGCTTCTTGCTCGAAGGCGCGAAGGGCAAGATCACGGTGCCCGTGCCGAGCTACCTAACTGTTCACCCGCGCGGGCGCGTGCTGTTCGACAGCGGGCTGAATCTCGCGCTGCAGACCGATGTGCTCGGGACCATGGGCGAGCGCGGCGTGCGCGGCACCGCGTTTCACTTCGCGGCAGGCGAGGAGATTGCGGCGCGGCTGGCGGCCGTCGCGCGCGAGCCCGAGGCGATCACGCACGTGGTCAACTCGCACTTGCATTGCGGCCACTGCGGCGGCAACGCGCAGCCGCCCAACGCGGACGTGCTCGTGCAGCGCCGCGAGTGGGAGCACGCGCGCGCGCTGCCCGACGACGACGCCGGTTACCGCAAGCGCGACTTCGACACCGGCCAACGCGCCCGCCTGCTCGACGGCGAGCACAACCTGTTCGGCGACGGCGCGGTGGTGTGCTTCCCGACTTACGGCCATACACCGGGGCACCAATCGCTGCGCGTAAGTACCCAAAACCGGGGACGTTCATACTTGTCGGTCACTTCCGGGGACACTCTTGCCACCCGCACTAGGCTCAACACTGTCCCCGCAAGGCACCAGCCAGTATGAACGTCCCCGGTTCGGTTACTTGCTGGTATGAGGAGAAGCGATGAGCGAGCGGTGGGTTCGGCCGCCGAGTGCGGAGTCGTTGGGGGAGGCGCCCGGGCGTGGGCGGCTCGCGGGGCGGCGCATCCTCGTCGTGGGCGGCGGGCAGCGCGTGTTCGACGTCGCGAGCGACCCGACCGGCAACGGGCGCGCGATGTGCCGGCTGTTCGCGCGCGAGGGCGCACACGTCGCGGTGGCGGACAAGCATCGCGCGAGCGCGGAGGAGACCGTCGCGCTGATCGCGCGCGAGGGTGGCCGCGCGTTCGCGATCGAGGCCGACATCACGCGTGAGGACGACGTACGGCGCATGGTCGACGAAGCCGCGGGCACTCTTGGCGCGCTCGACGGGCTGGTGCTGAACGTCGGCATCGGCGTCGGCGCGCTCGGCCTCGCGAACACGCAGCTCGAAGCGTGGGACCAGACGCTCGCGGTCAACCTGCGCGGCCCGATGCTGTGCTGCAAAGCTGCGCTGCCCACGCTCGCGAGCGGCTCGCCGATCGTGTTCATCTCGTCGATCGCGGGCCTCACCTCCGGCTCGCAGCTGCCGGCCTATGACGCCTCGAAGGCTGCGCTCGAAGGCCTAATGCGTCACGTCGCGCGCGAGGGCGCGCCGCGCGGCATTCGCGCAAACATCGTCGCGCCGGGGCTCGTCGACACGCCGCTCGGCCGCGTCGCCAGCGCGGGCCGCCCGTCGCGCGCGAAATCCTCGGTTCCGTTCGGGCGCCAAGCCACCGGCTGGGAGATCGCCTACGCGGCGCTCTTCTTCGTGAGCGACGAGAGCGTCTACGTGACGGCGCAGTTGCTCGCGGTAGACGCAGGCATTACGGGGATGTGAGCGGCGGTGGCTGCGCGTTCGCTTGGCTGCCGCGTTGACGAAGCGAAGCCTCGCCTCGCTGCGTGCGGCGAAGCGCCGCTTGCATTCAGACCAAACCAGCCCGGCTCAGATCACACCGCCCGTCACCCGCGCGCGAATCTCGGGCGCGAGTAGTACCTCGAACGGCGCGAGCAGTTGGTTCACCGCGTTGAGCTTCTCGCGCACGACCTCGTCGCGCATCGCCGCGAACTGCAGCGCTGTGCGGTACTGCGTTTCTTCGACGCTGAACATCGAGCGGTCGCCTTCGGTGGTCGGATAGAGGAAGTCGTTGTAGTTGGCCTGACGCCACGGCATGCGCGCGACTTCGGCAGCGCGCGCGAGGTAGCGCTGCGAGAGCTCGCGCAGGCCTTCGCCCGCGGTGCGTGAGGCGAGCGTCTCGTGCAAGGCCAGCGCTTGCAGCGCGGCGGACGACATGCCCTGCCCATACGTCGGGTTGAAGCTGCACAGCGCATCGCCGAGCGGCAGCAGGCCGAGCGGCAACGAAGCGTATTGCTCGTAATGCCTGAAGCGGTTCGCGGGGTAGATCATGCGCGCCACCGGCGAGAGGAAGCGCGCGCGGCGCAGCGTCTCGGCCATCACTTGTTGGGGAAGGCTGGCGGCGAACTCGATCACGGCCTCGCGTTCTTCGGGCGGATAGTCGCCGGCTCGGCCACCGAGCGAGCACATCGCGCGGCCGCCCTCGATCGGCAGGATCACCGCGCCGCGCGCGCCGACGCGCGGTAGGTTGCCCACCGCGAGCATGCGCCAGTCGCGCTCCTGGGTGGCGTCGAGTTCGAGCACCATGCTCGCGTAACCGAAGTCGACGTTCACGCTCTCGACTGGCGGCGCGGGCAGGCCGAGCGCTCCGAGCCAGCGCAGCGCTTCCTCGCGCCGTCCGGTCGCGTCGATCACGAGCTCGCCCGCGAGCGGCGCCTCGCCGGCGTCCGTAATCACTCCGTCGATGCGGTTGGCGGCCGCGTTGCGAGCGAGGCCGCGCACCGCGACGCCGCTGCGAAGCTCGAGGTTTGGCGTCCGCGCGAGCACGAGCGAACGCACGACGTGTTCGAGCAGCCAGCGGCTCTGGCTGTGCAGCTTCATCGGGCTGTCGAAGCGCGGCGCGAAGCCGAACTCGAAAGCCGCGAGCGTGTCTCTGCTCGTGACTGTGAGTGCGCCGCGAGCGTCGAGCTCCGCGCAGAAGCCGGGCAGCAGCACCTCGATCGCGTTCTCGCCGCCCTTCAGCAGCATGTGAACGTGATGCGCCTGGGGTGTCGCGCGGCGCGGCGCCGGATCGCTCGGGAGCGTGTCGCGATCGAGCACGAGCACGCGCTCGAAGTGCGCTGCGAGAGCGCGCGCAGCGAGCATGCCCGCGAGGCTGCCACCAACGACGATAGCTTGCTTCCCCAACAACTCGCGTGTGCTGCTCATGCGACTCCTGCGTTCGACGAGGGTGGGGGTAGCGCGGCTCGCAGGGAAGTTCCTGCCGAAAAGGCGCACCCGTCGGCGATCTCGCGCGAGGCTCGCGCTTGGGCCGCGCTAGCGCTTCGTCAGTAACACGTCTGTCACCGTGCCCGCCGCCACCTCGGCCGCGAATGCGACCGTCTCCGAGAGCGTCGGGTGCGCGTGCACGGTGAGCCCGATGTCGTGCGCGTCCGCGCCCATCTCGATCGCGAGCGCCGCCTCGCCGATCAGCTCACCTGCATGCGCGCCAGCCATGCCCGCCCCTAACAGGCGGCCGTCATCGGCGGAGAAGAGCAGCTTGGTGGTGCCCTCGCCGCGGCCCATGCCGAGTGCGCGGCCCGAGGCGCTCCACGGGAACACGCCCTTCTTCACCGCGATCCCAGCCGAACTCGCCTGCTCTTCGGTGAGCCCGACCCATGCGACCTCGGGGTCGGTGTAGGCGATCGACGGAATCGCAGTGGGTTCGAACGCGACTCTGTGTCCGGCGATCGTCTCCGCGGCGACTTTGCCCTGATGCGTCGCGCGGTGCGCGAGCTGCGGTGGGCCGGTGACGTCGCCGATCGCGAACACGTGCGGGACGTTCGTGCGCAATTGCGCGTCTACCGGAATGAACCCGCGCGGCGCGAGTTCGACGCCGAGCGCGTCGAGCCCGAGGTCCTCGATGTTCGCGCGGCGGCCGACCGCCACTAGCACTCGGTCGAAGCTGCGCGCGGGCGGCGCCTTCGGGCCGTCGTAGCTCACATAGAGGCCGTCGCTTCGCGCCTCGACGCGCGCGACGCCCGTGCCGAGGTGAATCGCCTCGCAGCGCGCCTCGAGGCGCTTCCCGAGCACGCGCACGAGATCGCGGTCGACGCCCACTAACAGCCGGTCCATCAGTTCAACGACCGTGACTCGCGTACCGAGCGCGAGGTACACGCACGCCATCTCGAGGCCGATGATGCCGCCGCCAATCACGAGCAAGCTCTTCGGAGGCCCAGAGAGCTCGAGCGCGGCCGTGGAGTCCATCACGCGCGGGTCATCCGGGAGGCCGGGCAACGAAACCGGGCGCGAGCCGGTCGCGATGATGGCGTGGTCGAAAGCCAGCGTTTGCGCACCGCTCGCGCTCTCGACTCGCAGCTCGTTCGGGCCGACGAAGCGCCCCCCGCCGCGAACGACGTTCACCTTTCGCGCCTTCGCGAGCGCGGCGAGGCCGCCGGTGAGCTTGCCGACGATGCCGTCCTTGTAGGCGCGCATGCGTTCGAGATCGAGGCGCGGCTCGCCGAAGTCGACGCCGTGCTCGCGCATCGCACGCGCTTGCTCGATCACCTCGGCGACGTGCAGCAGCGCCTTCGACGGAATGCAGCCGACGTTGGTGCACACGCCGCCGAGCGTCGCGCCCTGCTCGACGAGTGTTACGGAGAGCCCGAGATCGGCGGCGCGGAACGCCGCGGTGTAGCCGCCGGGGCCGCCGCCAAGGACCAAGACTTGCGCACGCGGACCCCCGGTAGCCGGCGAGAGCGCCGCGGGAGGCGTCGCCGTCACCGGCTTCTCGGGCGTAGCGGCAACGCCCTCGACCTCGAGCGTCAGAATCGCGTCGCCTTGGTTGACTTTTCCGTTCACGCGCAGCGCGAGCGCAACGACCACTCCGGCCGCGGGCGACGGCACTTCCATGCTCGCCTTGTCGCTCTCGATCACGATCAGCGATTGCTCGCGCTCGACGCGGTCGCCCACCGCGACGAGCACTTCCACCACATCGACATCGTGGAAGTCGCCGATCTCCGGCACGCGCACGATCAGTTGTTGGGTCGCCATGCTCAGACGAGCAGCAGCCGCAGGTCCGCGAGGAGCTGCGCGAGGCGCGTGGTGAAGCGCGCGGCGTCGGCGCCGTCGATCACGCGGTGGTCGTAGGAGAGCGAGAGCGGCAGCAACAAGCGGGGCACGAACGCGCCGCCTCGAAAGACGGGCTTCCACTCCATCTTGGAGACGCCGAGAATCGCCACCTCGGGGTGGTTCACGATCGGGGTGAAGAAGCTGCCGCCGATGCCGCCGAGGCTCGAGATGCTGAACGTGCCGCCCTGAAGATCGCCCGGCGTGAGCTTGCGCGTGCGCGCGCGCGCCGAGAGATCTTCGAGTGCGCGCGCGAGATCGAACAGGCCTTTCGAGTCGGCGTTCTTGATGACCGGGACGACCAGGCCGTTCTCAGTGTCCACCGCCACGCCGACGTGGAAGTAACGCTTCAGCACCAGCGCCTCGCCGGTTCGGTCGAGCGAGGAGTTGAAGTGCGGAAACTCCTTCAGCGCAGCGGTTACGGCCTTCACCACGAACGGCAGGAAGGTGAGCTTCACGCCGCGCTTCTCGGCTTCGCTCTTCATCGATTTGCGGAACTCGTCGAGCTCGGTGATGTCGGCATTGTCGTGCTGTGTGACGTGCGGAACGGTGACCCAGCTGCGGTGCAGGTTTGCGGCGCTGATCCGGCGCACGCGGTGGAGCGGCGAGAGTTCCGTCGGCCCCCACTTGTTGAAGTCGATCTCGAGCGGCGCCGCGACCGAGATCCCGGCGATTGGAACGCCGCCCGCGCCGCGGCCGGAGAGCGAGGCCTTCACGAACGCCTGCACGTCTTCGCGCTGCACGCGGCCCTTGCGCCCGGTGCCCGGCACGAGCGTGAGTTCGACGCCGAGTTCGCGCGCGAGTTGGCGCACGGAGGGGCTCGCGTGCGCGCGCGCCGTGCGCATCTCGTCGCTGGCGGCGGCGCCGCGGGCGGAAGTGAGCGCGTTGGGCGTGCCGATCAGCACCTCGCTCTCGTCCTCGGACTCGCTGGCGCGCGCGGTCGCAACGGGCGCGGGCGCGGCGGGCGCGGCCGACTTATTGGGTTGCGCCGCAGCAGGCGCCACTGCGCTCGCGCCCTCGCTGCGAATCACCGCGATCAGCTGCCCCGCGCGCACCTTGTCGCCGACCCGCACGCGCAGCTCTTCGAGCACGCCGGCAACCGGGGACGGCACTTCCATGGTCGCCTTGTCGCTCTCGAGCACGATCAGCGATTGGTTCTCACTGACTCGCTCGCCAACGCTCGCGAGCACTTCGACGACGTCCACCTCGTCGAAGTCGCCGATCTCGGGAAGCCGGAACTCCACTTTGTCCGCCACGTTCCTCGCCTCCCTAGCTCTTGGCCGGATCCGACTTCTCAGGGTCGACGCCATATTTCTCGAGCGCGAGCCGGACCGTCGCCGGCGGCAAGCGGCCTTGATCGCAGAGCGCCTTGAGCGCCGCCGCGGCAATGAAGCCACGGTCGACCTCGAAGAAGCGGCGCAGGCGTTCGCGCAAGTCGGATCGGCCGAACCCGTCGGTGCCGAGCACTCGGTAGGGCGCGGGCACGAGCGAGCGAATCTGGTCGGCGACGCCGCGCACATAATCGGTGGAGGCGATCACTGGGCCGCGGCGCCCGGCGAGTCGCTGCTCGACGTAGCTCTTGCGCTGCGGCTCGCCCGGGTGCAGCAGGTTCCAGCGCTCAGCAGCGTCGCCATCGCGCCGCAGCTCGCTGAAGCTCGTCACGCTCCACACGTCGGCCGCAATCCCGAAGTCGTCGCGCAATAAGTCTGCCGCCGCGAGCGCCTCGCGCAGGATCGTGCCGCTGCCGAGCAGCTGCACGCGCTCGCCCGAGCTCTCCGTCTGCTTCAAGAGATACATGCCGCGCAGGATTCCCTCGCGCGCATGCTCCGGCATTGCGGGCTGGGCGTAGTTCTCGTTCATCACGGTCACGTAGTAGAAGACGTCTTCTTGCTCGCTCAGCATGCGGCGCATGCCATCCTGCACGATCGTCACGACCTCGTACGCGAAGGCCGGGTCGTAGGCGACGCAGTTCGGGACCGCGCCGGCCATTAGGTGGCTGTGGCCATCTTGGTGCTGGAGGCCTTCGCCCGAGAGCGTGGTGCGGCCCGCGGTGCCGCCGAGCAGGAAGCCGCGGCTGCGCGAATCGCCGGCGGCCCAGATCAAATCGCCGACGCGCTGGAAGCCGAACATCGAGTAGAAGATGTAGAACGGCAGCATCGGCAGGCCGTGGTTGGCGTAAGAAGTGCCCGCCGCGATGAACGACGAGAGCCCGCCGGCTTCGCAGATGCCCTCTTGCAGCATCTGTCCGGTCTTCTCTTCTCTGTAGTAAGCGAACGTGTCGGAATCGACAGGCTGATAGAGCTGCCCTTGAGACGAGTAGATACCGAGTTGGCGGAACAAGCCCTCCATGCCGAAGGTGCGCGATTCGTCGGGCACGATCGGCACGATGTACTTGCCGAGCTTCTTGTCGCGCAGCAGCGCCGTCAGCATGCGCACGAACGCCATCGTGGTGGACATCTCGCGCTCGCCGGAGCCTTGCAGCAGCGAGTCGAACGCGGAGAGCGGCGGGACTTCGAGCTTTGGCGATTGCGCGTTCCGCGCCGGCAGAAAACCGCCGAGGGCCTTGCGCCGCTCGTGCATGTACTGAATCTCGGGGCTCGATTCCTCGGGCTTGTAGAACGGCGCTTCGCCGATGCGGTCATCCGGAATCGGGATGCGGTAGCGATCGCGGAACTTTTTGAGCGCCTCGTCGCCGAGCTTCTTCTGTTGATGCGTGAAGTTCTTGCCTTCGCCCGATTCGCCCATGCCGTAGCCCTTGACCGTCTTGGCGAGGATCACGGTGGGCTGGCCGGCGTGGTGAGTCGCGGCGTGGTAGGCGGCGTGGATCTTCGTCGGATCGTGGCCGCCGCGGTTCAGTTGCCAGATGTCGTCGTCGGTGAGGTTCGCGACCATCGCCTTCAGCTCGGGATGCGCGCCGAAGAAGTGTTCGCGCGTGTAAGCGCCGCCGCGCGACTTGTAGTTCTGATAATCGCCGTCGACCGCGCGCTCCATGCGCTCGAGCAGCACGCCTTTCTTGTCGCGCGCGAGCAGCGCGTCCCAGGCGTCGCCCCAGATCACCTTGAGCACGTTCCAGCCGGCGCCGCGGAAGGTGCCTTCGAGCTCCTGGATGATCTTGCCGTTGCCGCGCACGGGGCCGTCGAGCCGCTGCAGGTTGCAGTTCACGACGAACACCAGGTTGTCGAGCCCCTCGCGCGCCGCGAGGCCGATCGCACCCAATGACTCGGGCTCGTCCATCTCGCCGTCGCCCATGAACGCCCAGACTTTGCGGCCTCTCATC
Source organism: Deltaproteobacteria bacterium (assembly GCA_031387905.1). Taxonomy (GTDB): domain Bacteria; phylum Myxococcota_A; class UBA9160; order UBA9160; family UBA6930; genus VGRF01. The sequence goes on along the minus strand of JANNDT010000243.1, from coordinate 5,122 downwards.
TCGGCGAGCCCGCGGTGCTCGAGATACTTCATGAAGCGGGCCTGATAGATCGCCATGATCGGCCCGAGCCCCATCGAGACGGTCGGGAACTGCCAGAACTCGGGCATCAGCCACGGGTGTGGATAGGAGGAGAGCCCCTTCCGCCCGGTTTCTTGGCGGAAGTTGTGGAGCTGCTCTTCGGTGAGGCGGCCTTCGAGGAAGGCGCGCGCGTAAATGCCGGGCGACGAGTGGCCCTGGATGTAGACGAGGTCGGCGCCGTCGGGGTGATTACGGCCTTTCCAGAAGTGATTGAAGCCGACGTCGTAGAGCGTCGCGGCGGAGGCCCAGGTCGCGATGTGGCCGCCGAGTTCGGAACTCTCGCGGTTCGCCTGCACCACCATTGCGAGCGCGTTCCAGCGCACGAGGGAGCGAATGCGGTGCTCGAGGCCGGGTTCGCCGGGCATCTGCGCCTGCTCGCTCACGTGGATCGTGTTCAGGTAGGCGGTAGTCGCCTTGTACGGGAGATGGGCGCCCGAGCGGCGCGCTTTGTCGATCAGCCGCTCGATCAAGTAATGGCCGCGCTCGATGCCATCCGTTTGAAACACGGAGTCGAGCGCCTCGAGCCACTCTTGGGTCTCTTTCGGGTCGAGGTCGCGAATCGGGTCCGGCATGGCCGCGTTGCCTCCGGGCGCAAGCAATAGCCGCAGCTTCGGAACCGCCCTACGGGGACGCGAGAGAAAGTTTCGGTCGTGGTGAAAAAGCTTCTCTGATACGAGTCACAGAGGATCTAGACATCGATACTCCGATAAAAAATACTTGGCACCGCACTGACAACTAACCATCGATCCGTACAGTCGCTCTCAACGAGGGAGAACGCGGATGACCGAGTCGCCCGTGGGGCGGGCGCGAACGACGCCTCGATACACGCCAGGCGGAGCGGCGCTGCATCAGCTTGTGCGCGAGCTGGAGCGCTTCGCGCAGGAAGGGCTCGCGCTCGGGCGGCTCAGTGCAGCGCGCCTCGCGCTCCTTCACAGCCTGCTCCAGAGCGAGAAGACCGCGAGCGACCTCGCGCGTGAACGCGGCGCTTCGCGGCAGGCGACGCTGCGCGTGGTGGATGCGCTGCTCGCGGAGGGCTGGCTCGAGCGCGCGCCAAATCCGCGGCACCGGCGTGCGCCGCTCTTGCGCGTGACGCCGCACGGTGCGCGCGTTCATCACGAGGCGGCGCACGCGCAGGCGCAGGCGCTGAATCGCATCGCGGAGAACTGCGACAGCGCGGAGGTGTTCGCGGCGATTCGCCTGCTGCGCGCGCTGCGCGAGCGCGCGGCGCCCCGCGAGTGACTCGGGCTGATTAGGCGCGCTCGCTCACGAGCTTTGCGGGCGCAGGCCGGCGGACGAGCCCCTCTTGCGCCATCGAGGCCACGCGCACGCCTTCGCGCGTGTAGATCGCGCCGCGGGCGAAGCCGCGCGCGCCGAACGCGCACGGGCTGTCCTGCGCGTATGACAACCACTGGTTCGCGCGGAACGGACGCTGAAACCAGACCGCGTGATCGAGGCTCGCCGCCATGCCGGGCACACCGCCCAGATCGGGGCGGCCGTGGTGACGCACGATCGTGTCGATCATCGACATGTCCGTCGCGTAGGTGACGAAGCCCTGGTGAAGCAGCGCATCGGCCGCGGAGAGATCGCCGTCGGCGCGCAGCCAGATCAAGTTCGGGTCGGGCCCCGGCCACCCGCCCAGGTACACGGGCAAGTCGACGAAGCGAAAGTCGATCGGCGGCGCGCCGCGCTCGCGGTGCTCTTGCATGCGCTCGTCCCAGGTCGGAACGTCCTCGGGCTGCGGCGCCGGCGGCATCGCGGCCTGGTGTTCGAAGCCAGCCTCCGCTTGATGAAACGACGCGGACAGATCCAGGATCGCTTGGCCGCTTCGCGGTTGGGATGAAGTAGCCGTGCAGTGAGTGCGCGGGCAGGTTTCGGGGCGGTGCACATTTGCACGCGTCGCCAAGGTGGAGAGCGGATGCAGCCGGCGACGCTGCGCGTCGCGGCTGATCCGCCCGGCCGGCGCAGGGAGCCAGCAAGTGGCGCTTCGCAGCGCGCTGCCCGGGTATTCTGCGCGCCTTCACTTGGAGGAGAACACGATGAGGACGCGGGCAGCGGTGGCGCGGGCGGCGGGCAAGCCGCTCGAGATCGAGGAAGTGGAGCTCGCGGGGCCGAGAGCGGGCGAAGTGCTCGTCGAGATCAAGGCCACCGGCGTTTGCCACACCGATGAGTTCACGCTCTCGGGCGCGGACCCGGAGGGCAAGTTCCCGGCGATCCTCGGTCACGAGGGCGCGGGCGACGTCATCGAAGTCGGCGCGGGCGACACCTCCGTCGCGCCCGGCGACCACGTCATCCCGCTCTACACGCCCGAGTGTCGCCAGTGCAAGACGTGCCTCTCGCACAAGAGCAACCTCTGCACCGCGATTCGCGCGACGCAGGGCCAAGGCCTGATGCCCGACGGCACGAGCCGCTTCTCAGGCAAGGGCGGCACGATCTTTCACTACATGGGCACCTCGACGTTCGCGAACCACAGCGTGCTGCCGGAGATCGCCGTCGCGAAAGTTCGCAGAGACGCCCCGTTCGAGAAGATCTGTTACATCGGTTGCGGCGTAACAACCGGCATCGGCGCGGTGATCAACACCGCGAGAGTGACGGCGGGTGCGAACGCCGTCGTGTTCGGGCTCGGCGGCATCGGCCTGAACTTGATCCAGGGCCTCGCGCTGGTGGGCGCCAGCAAGATCATCGGCGTGGACCTCAACCCCGCCCGGCGCGCGATGGCGGAGCAGTTCGGCATGACGCACTTCGTGAACCCCAAGGACGTGAAGGGAGACCTCGTCGCGCACCTGGTCGCGCTCACGGACGGCGGCGCGGACTACAGCTTCGAATGCATCGGCAACGTGGACGTGATGCGGCAAGCGCTCGAGTGCTGCCACCGCGGCTGGGGCGAGTCGATCATCATCGGCGTTGCGGGCGCGGGCCAGGAAATCAAGACGCGGCCGTTTCAGCTTGTTACGGGGCGCATCTGGAAAGGCACGGCGTTCGGCGGCGCGCGCGGCCGGACGGACGTGCCGAAGATCGTGGACTGGTACATGGACGGGAGAATCCGCATCGACCCGCTGATTACGCACGTGCTGCCGCTGGAGAGAATCAATGAAGCGTTCGAGTTGATGCATGCGGGGGAGTCGATTCGGACGGTGGTGACGTTTTAGAGCTGCGGCCTGAGAGGCGGCGGATCGAGGACTCCCGCCCAGGAGCCTTCGTGACGGGCGCCGCTGCGGGGCGGGAGGGGCGCCGTCCGCTGCGTCGCCTTCGCTCTTGTAATGCGCGGGCGGCGAGATGGGCGCGCGTTCGGGCGAACACTGCATTGCACCTGGGTGGTCGCGATTGCCCGATTTGCGTTCGCTGCTTGGGCGCTGTGCCGCCTGATTGCCGGTAGCGGCTCCTCCGCTCCCGGCATCCCCGTCCCGCCCCTCCGCTTGCTGCCGCCTCGTTCGAAGCGCTCGCGTCACTCTTCTGTGTTGCTGACGCGTTGGCGTGTGATGATTTGCTGGCTCGTGCGAATCATGAGCGCAAGATGCAAGCGCGAGAGCACACAGCGGGGGTCCAGGCGAACGCGATGGCAGAGGACACGCACGAGCGGTTTCGCGCGCTGCTGGAGCGGCACCGCGGGATCGTGTTCAAGGTCGCGAACACTTATGCGGGGACGTCGGAGGATCGCGCCGATTTGGCGCAGGAGATCGCGGCGCAGCTGTGGCGGGCGTTTCCGCGCTACGACGTGGCGCGGTCGTTCTCGACATGGATGTATAGGATCGCGCTGAACGTCGGGATCTCGGCGCTGCGAAGCCGCCCCGCGCCCGGGCGCGTGGAGCCGCTCGGCGTTGCGCACGAGGAGATCGCCGCCGCACCGGGCCTAACACCCGAGCTGGCGGAACAGCTGCGCGCGCTCGACGCGGTGGTCGCGCGGCTCGATTCGCTGAATCGCGCGCTGTTGCTGCTCTACCTCGAAGAGCGCAGTTACGGCGAGATCGCGGAGATCCTCGGGATCAGCGAGACGAACGTCGCGACGAGACTCAGCCGTCTGAAGCAGCGCATTCGCGGCGAACTCTCACCAGAGGAAACCCAATGAGTGAGGAGGCTCTCATGGAACTCGACCAGCTGAAGGCGGCTTGGCAGGCGCTCGATCGGCGCCTCGAGCGCGAGCACGCGCTCAACTTCGCGCGCTTCAAGCACGACCGCATGCGTAGCGTGCGCGGCGCGCTGCGGCCGCTGGTCGCAGGCCAGGTCGTGCAGGCGCTGCTCGGCGCGCTGACGATCGTGTGGTCCGCCATGTTCTGGGTAGAGCATCGCGCGGCGCCGCAGCTTCTCGCGCTGGGTGTGCTCGGCCAGCTGTGGGGAGCCGCGCTGACCGCGATTGCGGTCAGCGAGCTGATCGCGGTCTCGCAGCTCGACTACGCCTCGCCGGTGCTCGCGATCCAGAAGCGCATCGCCGAGCTGCGCGCGCGCCGCATTCGGCTGGCGCCATTCTTCGTGGTGACGGGCTGCGTCATGTGGGTTCCGGTGACGCTCGTGGTCTTCCACCAAATCGGCGGCGCCGAACGCGGGGGCGACGTGCCCGGGTTGGTCGCCTGGTTCGTCTGGGCCGAGCAGCCGGAGGTGCTGCTGTGGCTGCTCGCCAACCTGATCCTCGTGCCCGCGCTGGCACTGCTCGGCCTGCGCTGGCTGCGCGACCCGCAGCGCGCGTGGCTCGCGAAGCGTGTCGACGACGAACTCACCGGCCGCAGCGTGGTGCGAGCGGAGTCGATGCTCGCTGAGATCGCGGAGTTCGAGCGGGACTGACATTTCGCGCGTCGGCGCCGTCCCGCTCGCGCATAATGCGCGCATGAACTTCCCCGAACGCGGCAAGCCGGCGCACGAAATCCTCGCGGCGCTCTCCGCCAAGCGCGCGTGCGACGCGCGCTGGAGGGAGGGCCGCACGTTCGGAATGGTGTACGACGGCGGGCCCGAGGTGCATGAAATCGCCGAGGCCGTCGCGCGCGAGTTCCTGCACGAGAACGCGCTCAACACGAAAGCGATCCCCTCGCTCGGCGAGATTCAGAGCGAGGTGTGC
>JANNDT010000232.1:0-2294 GCA_031387905.1 Deltaproteobacteria bacterium | reverse complement strand
CCATCGCGCAGAAGCGCGGGCGCCGCTACGACGTCGTGGCCGCGAAGATTCGCCTTTTGCGCGAGCGCTACAAAGCGCGGCCGCTCGGCGCGCGCGTCACGCTCGCGCGCGGCACCACCGAAGTCGGCGAGATCTTCGATCACCTGTCGCGCGATCTCGGCTTCGACGAGGTCGGCTTCGCGCCCGTCACGTCGGGCGACGATTCGAACTACAACCTCAGCGAGACCGAGCTCGACGCGGTCTTCTCAGGTTTCCGCGAACTCGGCGACCGGCTCGTCGGGGCGGCGCTGCGCGGCGAGAAGCTCGGCTTCTCGAACCTGCTGCAGCTGCTGACCGATCTGCACGAGGGCACCAGCAAATCGCTGCCCTGCGGCGCGGGCTACTCGATGGTCGCGATCGATCACCAAGGCGGCGTGAACCTCTGCCACCGCTTCACGGGCTCGGACTTGCAGACCTTCGGCGACGTAGAGCACGGCCTCGCGCGTGCGGAGCTCGGCGCGTTCCTCGAGCGGCGCCTCGACAAGAGCGGCGTCGACTGCGCCACCTGCCGCATCCGCAACCTGTGCTCGGGCGGTTGTTATCACGAGAGCTACGCCCGCTACGGCGACCCCTCGCACCCGACGCTTCACTATTGCGATCGCATGCGTAGTTGGATCGATTATGGGATCACGGCCTACGCGCGCATTCTGGCCGCACAGCCTGATTGGTTCGGACGAACGCTCACACCGCGGAGGGCGAAGACATGAAGCACCTGAGACCTCTCAATCTGAAGGCGGCACAAACGGAAGCCGCGGCCGCGGCTGGGAGACTCGAGGAAGTCGTGGCGATGCAGACGGTCGCGGGCTGTTCGGCGACCACCGATCCCGGCTGGGAGGTGGACGCGTTCGGCGGAATCGGCGGGCTCTGCCAGCCGATGGAGGCGGACCTCTACGGCTGCGCCGATCCGTGCTGGTGGCCCGCGCAGGTGCCGGACGTCGCGAACTCGTATCCGGACTGGACGAAGGGCGCGGATTCGGCGGGACGCGATTGGCGCAAGCTCGGCCCGACGTTCCCGGACGACAAGTGATGCGCGCGCTGGTCCTCGGACTCGCGGCCGCCGCGCTCGGCTGCCAAGTCATCGTCGATCCGCCCCCGAATCCGCCCTTCCCAGGTGCGGGCGACATGATGGTCGTCGGCAATCGCCCCAACAACCTGCAGCTGATCGACCTCGGCGCGCGGCGCGTCGTGCGCACCTGCACGCTGCCGTCGGCGCCATCGCCAGGCACCATCGCGATGAGTCCTGACAACGCCGTCGCTTACATCCTCGGCGGCGGCATGGGCGAAGTTTACGGCGTCGCGCTCGACGACTGCGAGCTCCTGTTCTCGACGCAGCAGTCGCTCGGCAACGAGCGCGTACGCACGCTCGGCGGGATCACGCTCTCGACCGACGGCAAGCGGCTGTTCGTATTCCAGGCGCCCGTGCAGCTGTTCACGGACCACTACGAGGTGCAGGACACGCGCGTCGCCGTGTTCGACACGAGTGCAGGGCTGAACGTGACGGCGTCGCGCACGCTGCCCGCGCCGCGCCAGGTCACGATCATGAAGACGGGCGCCGACGGCACGCTCTACCTCGGCGGGCCAGATATCTACGCGATGAATCCCGAAACGGGCGAGACGCGCGTCGCGCTCGCGAGCCGCAACCGCAAGGACCCGGCGTTCGGGCCGCGCGACGTGCTCACGGTCTGGAACATCGGCGAGAGTTCGGGGGAGTTCGTGCGCATGTTCAGCGCGCCGCGCTGGAAACCCGGCGCAGAAGGCGACGCGGACCAGGCGCAGCTGGTGTGGGGTTTCGAGAAAGTGGATCTCGCGAGCGGTGTCGCGAGTGATGCCGTCGTCGGCCCGCTCGAGGTCGGCCTGTTTACCGGGATGACGCGCCCCGGCCATCCAGATCAATTCTATTCGGTGCTGACGCAACTCCAGCGCTTCGACGTGCCGAACCAGCGCATCGACAAGAGCGTCGACCTCGACCACAGCTATTACGCCGTCGATTTCGGCACGGACGGCGACACGCTCTACCTCACCGGCACCTTCAACGACGTCGCGATCTACGACGCCGAATCGATGGCGAAGCTCGGCAACATCACGCTGCCCGGCGGCGACATGGCGACTGGCGGGCCAAAGATCTTCCGGCGCGATTAGGGCCGCGAGTCGGACGGCTCTGCGCGGCGGATCAGTCGCTGTACGCTGCGGCGCGATGACTGAGCCCCTCTCGAAAGGCGAGCGCCGCGCGGCACTGCGCTGGTTGTACAGCTTTC
>JANNDT010000214.1:0-2914 GCA_031387905.1 Deltaproteobacteria bacterium | reverse complement strand
TTTATAACTACCGCGAGCTGCGCGCGGAGCTGGTCTCACAGGGCTTCGAGTTCGCCAGCGACACCGACACCGAGGTGATCCTGAACCTCTACCTGCGCGACGGCCCCGAAATGCTGCCGAAGCTGAACGGCATATTCGCGTTCGCGATCTGGGACGTGGCGCAGAAGCGGCTGTTCGTCGCGCGCGACGGCATTGGCGTGAAGCCGCTCTACTGGACGAAGACGCCGCGCGGCGTGCTGTTCGCGAGCGAGCTGAAGTCGCTGCTGTGCGAGCCGTCCGTCGACCGCGAGATCGATCCCGCCGCGGTCGCGAGCCACGTGCTCTACCTGTGGGCGCCCTCGCCGCTCACGATGCTGAAGCACGTGCGCAAGCTGCCGCCGGGCCACGCGTTCATCGCCAAGAACGGCGCGATCGAAAAGCTCTGGCGCTGGTATGACCTGCCCTATCAGCAGCCGATCTCGCAGCTCACGGACGCGCAGGCGATCGAGGCGGTGCGCGAGCAGTTGTTCACTTCGGTGCGCCGACAACTGGTTGCCGACGTGCCGGTGGGCGCCTTCCTCTCCGGCGGCCTCGACTCGAGCTCGGTGGTCGCGATGGCGCGCCGCGCAGCGCCGGACGCGCGCCTCAAGTGCTTCACGATCGGCTTCGACGCGAGCGAGGCGCAGCCGGAAGGCATGAACGCCGACCTCGGCTACGCGCGCATGGTCGCGAAGCATCTCGACGTCGATCTCGAAGTGATTACGGTCCGCTCGCAAATGATCGATGAACTCGAGACGATGCTCTATCACCTCGACGAGCCGCAGGCCGACCCCGCGCCGATCAACACGCTGTTCATCGCGCGGCTCGCGCGCCAGCACGGCATCAAGGTGCTGCTCTCGGGCTCCGGCGGAGACGACATCTTCTCGGGCTACCGCCGCCACTTCGCCGTGCAGCAAGAACGCTTTTGGGGCTGGCTGCCGCCCACGGCGCGCGCCGGCCTACGCGGCGTCGCGGCTCGCATCCACCCGACCAGCGAATGGAAGCGCCGCGTGGCGAAGGCCTTCAAGTACGCCGACCTCGACGGAGACGAGCGCATCGCGTCCTACTTTTACTGGATCGATCCGCGCGTCGCGGAGGCGACCTACACCAGCCGCACGCGTTGGGGATTGTTTGCCGACGACTTCCGCGACCCGCTCGCCGCGGCGCTCGGAGACCTCCCGGACGAGACGCCCGCGCTGAATCGCTTGCTCTACCTCGACGGCCGCTTCTTCCTCCCCGACCACAACCTGAACTACGCCGACAAGATCCCGATGGCCGAGGGAGTCGAGGTGCGCGTGCCGCTGCTCGACCCCGATCTCGTCGCGCTCGCCGCGCGCCTGCCGCTCTCACAGAAGCAACGCGGCAGCACGGGCAAGTGGGTGCTGCGCAAGGCGATGGAGCCGTACTTGCCCCACGCGGTGCTGCATCGCGAGAAGGCCGGCTTCGGCGCGCCACTACGCCACTGGCTGCGCCACGACCTGCGGCCCCTGGTAGACGACGTGCTCTCGGAGAGCTCGCTTTCGAAGCGCGGCTTGTTCGACCCGCTGCGCGTTCGACGTTTGATCGAGGCGGATCGCGCGCAGCGCACCGACGCCGCCTACACGCTGTTCGCCATCATGTGCATCGAGCTGTGGATGCGCATCTTTCTCGACCGCTCCGCCGAGCGGCCCGAGACCGTCTCGAGGGCCGCATGATCCGCGTCGGGCTCGCGCGCACCGCCGCGAGCTATCAGGGAATCCCGGCGCCGTTCGAGGCGCCGAACCCCGTGCATGGTGCCGTCGGCCGAGCGCTCGCGGCGCTCGGGCTCGACGCGGAGCGCTTCGGAGCGCCCGATTGGAACCCGCTTGGCGAGCTGGTGCGACCGGCCGGCTCGGTCGTGCTGAAGCCGAACTTCATCCGCCACTGGAACCCAGGCCCGGCGGCGACCTGCAGCATCGACTCCGTAATCACCCACGGCTCCGTGGTGCGCGCGCTCGCCGACTTCGCGTTTCGCGCGGTCGGCGCGAGCGGCAGCGTGACGATCGCCGAAGCACCACAGCAGGACTGCGACTTCGCGCGCATCCGCGAGATCGCGGGCCTCGCTGCGATGCAGGATCGCTTCGCGGCGCTCGGCTTGCGCCTCGGCGTGATCGATCTGCGCCGCGAGGCGGTGCGCTTCGCGGATGGCGTCATCACCGAGCGGCGCGCGCTGCCCGGCGATCCGCTCGGCTACAGCGAGGTGGACCTCGGCGCCCACAGCTTCTTCGAAGGCTCGGGCCTCGAGCCGCGCGGCTTTCGCGGCGCCGATTACGACCCCGGCCCGACCGTCACGCATCACAGCGCTGGCCGGCACGCCTACCTACTCTCCGAGACGGTGCTGCGCGCCGACTTGATCGTGAACCTGCCGAAGTGGAAGACGCACAAAAAGACAGGCGTGACGCTCGCGCTCAAGAATCTCGTCGGCATCAACGGCGACAAGAACTGGCTGCCGCATCACACGGTCGGCGAGAACGGCGACGAGTTTCCGGGGCGTGGGTTCGTCGACCGCGTGCGCAGCGCCGCGGTCGAGCGCGCGCGCGGCGCCCTCGCGAAGGGCCGCGCAACCGGCTTCCTGCGCCTGCTGCGCCGCGCCGAGAGCGGCCTGCGCGGCGACGACTTCGTGCGCTCGGGGAACTGGCACGGCAACCGCACCACCTGGCGCATGTGCTGCGACCTGAATCGCTGCGTTTACTACAGCGACGCGAACGGGCTGCACCTGGACGCGCCCGCGCCGGTGCGGCGTGTGCTCACAGTGCTCGACGGCGTCGTCGCGGGTGAAGGCGAAGGCCCGCTCGCTCCGCGCGACGTCCCGCTCGGGATCGTGCTCGCGAGCCTCGATCCAATCGCGCTCGACCTCGCGGCCGTGCGCCTGATGGGC
>JANNDT010000202.1:0-1837 GCA_031387905.1 Deltaproteobacteria bacterium | reverse complement strand
GGGCCTCAAGCCCTCGGACGTCGACGGACTCGTCAGCTACACGATGGACTCGAGCGACGAGGTCGAGGTCGCGCGCACCGTCGGCATCGGCGACATGACCTTCTGGAGCAAGGTCAACTACGGCGGCGGCGCCGCGGTCGGACTCGTCGCCCACGCGGCCATGGCCGTCGCCACCGGGATGGCGAAGAACGTCGTCGTCTACCGCGCGCTGAACGGCCGCTCGGGCAAGCGCATGGGGCAGGGCGTCTCGGGCGAGATCATCTCGAGCGACCTGATCCATTGGTCCTGGTACATGCCCTTCGGCCTCTTGACGCCGGCCTCTTGGATCGCGCTGCAGGCCAAGCTCTACATGCACAAATACGGCGCGACCTCCGAGCACCTCGCCCACATCGCCATCACGCAACGCAAGCACGCCCAGAACAACCCCAATGCGGCGATGCGCGGCAAGCCCATGACGATGGACGACTACATGAACGCGCGCATGATCTGCGACCCGCTCCGGCTCTTCGATTGCTGCCAGGAAGACGACGGCGGCTGTGCGCTGCTCATCACCTCTGGCGAGCGGGCGAAGGACATGAAGCAGAAGCCTGCGATCATCCGCGCCGTGACGCAGGCGTCGTTCGAAGGGCAGGAGCAGATGACGAGTTTCTATCGTGATGACCTCGCGGCGCTGCCCGAGATGGAGCTCGCGGCGAAGATCATCTACGAGCAGAGCGGACTCGGCGCGAAGGACATCGACGCAGCCTGTCTCTACGATGCCTTCACGCCCGAGATCCTGATGCAGCTCGAGGCCTTCGGCTTCTGTGGCAAGGGGGAGGCCAAGGATTTCGTGACGGCGGATTCGTTGACGATCGGGGGGGCACTGCCGAATAATACGCACGGGGGGCTGCTCTCGGAGGCGTATCTGCACGGCGTGAACAATCTCGCCGAGGGCGTGCGGCTGATTCGGGGGACGTCGTGCAATCAGCCTGAGGGCGTCGATCATGTGCTCGTGACGAGCGGGGTGGGCGTGCCGACTGGGGCGGTGATCTTCGGGCAGGCGTGAGGGGGTTGGACGGCTCAGCCATCGCAATCGATTGCTTCCTGATCGGGGATAGGAAGAACAGGCGACGTTTTCCGTACCCCCGGCAACCAGCGTCATGTCAGCTTCCGAAGGTCGCGGGGAGAACATCTACAAGATTGACGCCGAGAGCTTTCTGGGCCCCGAACAGCTCCAGCGCGTCCACCGTGAAAGTCGATGATTCCGAAAGGCCCCGATGTCTGATTCCCTAACCCCTGACACCCTGCAGAAAATGGACGCCTACTGGCGTGCGGCGAACTACCTGTCGGTCGGGCAGATCTACCTGCAAGACAACCCGCTGCTCGAGCGCCCGCTCACGCTCGCAGACATCAAGCCGCGCCTGCTGGGACATTGGGGCACGACACCGGGGCTGAACCTGCTCTACGTTCACCTGAACCGGCTGATCAAAGAGAACGATCTGAACATGATGTACATCGTTGGCCCCGGTCACGGCGGGCCGGGCATCGTGGCGCACAGTTATCTGGAAGGGTCGTACACCGAGCATTACCCGGCGATCGAGCGCAACCGTAACGGCCTGCAGCGCCTGTTTCGCCAGTTCTCCTGGCCGCATGGCATACCCAGCCACGTTTCGCCCGAGGTGCCGGGTTCCATTCATGAAGGCGGCGAACTGGGCTACTCGTTGGCGCACGCCTATGGAGCCGCGTTCGACAACCCGGACCTCATCGTCGCCTGCGTCGTGGGTGACGGCGAGGCCGAGACTGGTGCGCTGGCGGCGAGCTGGCATTCCAACAAATTCCTGAACCCGGCGCGCGATGG
>JANNDT010000194.1:0-8076 GCA_031387905.1 Deltaproteobacteria bacterium | reverse complement strand
GCCTCGCCTTCCGCAACGGCGCCTTCGACCACCGCCGGCTCCGCCACTTCCTCCGCCGCCGGGAGCACGACCGACGCGACTGCCAGCGAGCCTTCCGTCTTGATCGTCAGGCCCGGTGCGAGCACCAGGTCGCTCACGTGGATCGACTCGTTCACAGCCAGCGCGCTGACATCGACTTCGATGGCCTGCGGAATTTCGCGGACCAGGCACTCGATCAGCAACTCGCGCAGCGGGTGATCGAGAATGCCGCCCATCTCGATACCGGCAGCCTTGCCCTTCAGGTGGATCGGCACCGAGACGGTGACTCTCTGGGTGAGATCGACTTCGTAGAAATCCGCGTGGAGATAACGGCCGCGCACCGGGTCGCGCTGCAAATGCTTGACGAGCACGGTCGTGGTGCTCGAGCCCGTGATGCAGAGGTCGATCAGCGTGTTCAGGCCGGCGGAGCCGCGCAGCACCTTCGCGAGCGCGTCGGGGCTCAGCGAGATGGATTGCGAGGGGCGTTTGCGCCCGTACACGACCGCGGGAATGCTGCCGGCTTGGCGCAACCTGCGCGCCACTCCCTTGCCAGTTCCGTCACGGCTCTCTGCGACGAGTGCGTTCTCTGCCACGGTCGTTCTCCTAAGCTCAGTTATCAGGGATTCGGTCTCTAGGGTTTCGATCTACGCGGGAAGAGTGGCTGGGGCGGCAGGACTCGAACCTGCAATAGGCGGCTCCAAAGGCCGCTGCCTTACCATTTGGCGACGCCCCACTTGTTCGGATCTTCGCTCGCGGTCGCCCGGCCGCGGACGGCCGCAACGACCTCGGGTGGCGCCGTTCAGCGCCGGCTGATTAGTCACTGCGAGCGGGCGCGGTGTGCGTGAGCCAGGTTCTCGTGCCGGCTCGGGCGATGCGCGCTTGCGCACGGCCTGCTTCCGCTTCGCTCGCGAAGATCGCGTACATCGTGGGACCGCTGCCGGACATTCCGACTGCGCGTGCGCCCGTTTCTAAGAGTTCCTCCCGCAGCTTCGCCACCAAGGGACAGAGTTGGGTCGCGGCCGGCTCGAGATCGTTGATGACGAGAGCGCGCAGCCAGTCTTGCGAATCCGGCCAACGCGCCAGCGCGGCGCCCGACTCCTCCCGCAGGGCGAGAAGCGCGCGCACCTTAGTGACGTGCGTTGTGGCAGTCAACGAAATCTCCGCGTCGAAGGCCGCGTAAACGGCGTTCGTTGCGAGCCCGACGCCCGGGTGGACCAGCAGCACCTGCATCTCGGGGATCCCGCGAACCGGCAGAATGCGCTCGCCGATGCCCTCGACGAGGGCGGGCGCTGGGGCAAGGAAGAAGGGCACGTCTGCGCCGAGCGTGAGCGCGAGTTCGGCCAGGCGCTCGCGGGGCAAGCGCGCACCGCTGAGCGCCGCGAGCCCGCGCAGCACCGCGCCCGCGTCGCTCGATCCGCCGCCCAGGCCTGCGGGCGAGGGCACGTTCTTCACGAGGTCGAGCGCGACGCCCGCCTCGAGCCCGGCTTCGCGAAGGAACGCGGCTGCCGCGCGCCAGGCGAGGTTGCGCTCGTCGGCGGGCACGCCGTCCGCCGCGTCCCCGCTCAGGCTGAGGCGGATCCCCGGCTCGCCGCCGAGTTCGATGGCGAGTTCGTCCGCGAGCTCGACCGGCACGACCAGGCTCTCGATCTCGTGGTACCCGTCCGCCCGCCGGCCGACGACGCGCAGGCCGAGGTTGAGCTTCGCCGGCGCGCGCAGCCGTGCGCGCTTCACGCGCCGCCTGAGCCTCGCGAGGTCGCGACGAAGCGCATGCGCAGATCCGTCAGCAGATTGCGCAGCAGCTTGACCTCGTCGTCGGTCAGGTTGCCGCGCGTTTTCTCGTCGAGCAGTTCGAGCGTGTCGATGGCTTGGCGCGCGAGCTGGAGGTTCGGCGCCGCTGGCTTACCGGTTTCGGGGTCGGCGACGAGTCCGAGGTGGTAGAACGCCGACGTGCCGAGCGAGATGAGAAAGCCGCTGAAATCGGGCTTGGGCAGTTCCTTCGCATCCGTAGTCGCGGCTTTGTTCTCGCGCACCGGCTCGTCGACCATCGTGAAGCCGCGGTTCTCGGGATCGCTCACGGAGATGCCTCCTTACTCTCGGCGCCCGCGCCCTCAGGGCCGAGGCGTCGGTACGCGATGATGATGCGCTGCGCGGAGGTCGCCACACTGCCGACCGCCACCACCGATAGCGCGAGCGGCATCGCGCCGAGCAGGCCGCCCGCGATCAGGATCAGAATGCGCTCGGCGCGCTCCAGCAGGCCGCCGCTGAAATCGCGCAGCCAGAACTCCGCGCGGGCCTTCGTGTACGAGGTCATCACACTGCCGGCGAGCGCGACGCCCGCGACGCCAGCCCAGAGCCGCTCGTCGTTCGCGGCGTAGTGCAGCGCGAGCCCGAGCAAGAGCGCGACGTCCACTAGCCGATCGAGCGACGAATCGAGGAACGCGCCGAAGCGCGTCGCGCGGCCTTGGGCGCGCGCGACGACCCCGTCCGTCAGATCGAACGCCCCGCCGAGAGCCGTCAGCAGCGCGCCGCGGCGGAAGTTGCCAGCGGCGAAGTCCGCAGCCGCGAGCAGCGAGACCGCGGTGCCGACCGCGGAGAGCGCGTTCGGGTGAACGCGCGGGTGGAACAAGAACGGGACGACGCGGCGAATCGTGGTGTCGAACTCGAAGCCGAAGCGGGACTTCAGCACGCCACCTCCTCGCCGCGCGGGCTATTCGTCCTCCGCCGCAGCGGCGCTGTCCGCGACGCCCTTGAACTGCGGCGACTCGACCGTTTCACACTTGTCCTTCACGTCGGCCAGCGAATCCAGCGCCTTCGCGAGCTTCTCGGGCGCGATCCAGCCGCGGCGGCGCAACAAGCGACGATCGAGGTCGAACTTGGAAGTGTTCTGGGGCATGGGGTTCCTCCGCCAAAAGAGCGGCGCAATCTAGGAGTTGCACCGGCGGCGGGTCAAGCGCGCGCCTCGGCTGCGCGAACCTGCTCGCTTCGGCGGCGGCGCTCTTGTAGCTTGGCGAAGCCGTAACCGAGGAGACCGCGATGTTCCGCTGCTCGCTGATCGCAAGGGCCACGCTCGCCGCCGCACTCGTCAGCTTGGCTGGCTGCGCTTCGACTCCGGGCGACGAGGTCACCGAGGTGCCCTCGGCCGACCGCCTCTACGAACAGGGCGTCGCGCTGCTCGAGGGCAAGACTTCCGTGCTCGGTCTGGACTTCACGAATTATCAGGACGCGATCGACCAGTTCCAGGACATCATCGACAACTATCCCTACAGCGAGTTCGCCGTGCTCGCCGAGTTGCGCATCGCGGACGCGCACTTCGCGCAGAGCCGCTGGGAAGAAGCGCTCGGTTATTACGAGGACTTCGGCCAGCTTCACCCCGACCACGAGAAGGTGCCGTACACGATTCTGCGCGCCGCGCTTTGCCACGAGCGCCAATCCGAGAAGTCGGTGCGCGACCAAACGCAGACACGCGACGCCGTCGCGAAGCTCGATTACCTGATCCTGCACTACCCGAACGCGCCCGAGACCGCCGAAGCCGAGGAACTCTGGCAGAAACTGAGTCGCAAGCTCGCGAAGCAGGCGCTCCAGGTCGGCGATTTCTACTTCGAGCGCGACGAGTATCAGAGCGCTGCGAACCGCTACCAGTCGGTGATCGACGGGTACCCCGGGCTCGGCCTCGACGCGGAGGCGCTCTACAAGCTCGGCCTCGCCTACTCGCGCATGAACCGCGACGACGACGCGCAGAAGTTGTTCGAGGTGATTCTCGATAATTACCCGGGGAGCAACGTGGCCGAAGCGGCGCAGGATCAGATCCCCTCCGCGCACTGAGTCCGGCCTAATGACGCGTGCCCCGGTTCTGCCTGAGGTGCGCGAGGCGCTCGCGCGCGGGCGGCAGCTCTTCGAGTTCGGCAACGACGAAGGCGCGCTCGGCGCCTTCGAGCGTGTGCTCGGCGCGAACCCCGGCTACGCCGACGTGCACTACCTCGTCGGCCTCGTGCACGAACGCAACGGGCGGCTCGGCGAAGCGACCGCTTCGTTCGAGCGCGCGCTCGAGATCAATCCGGGCTACGCGGAATGCGCGGTCGCCCTCGGCAGCGTGTACGAACAAAGCGGCCAGTTCGAACGGGCGCGAGCCATCGCCGAGCGCGTGAAGGCGAACTCGGCGCCGGCGCTCGAGACGCTCGATGCCACCACGCGCGGCAAGCTTGCGAACCTGCACGCCGCGCTCGGCGACGCCTACCGCGAGAGCGGCGATTTGCGCGCATCGATCGTCGAGTACCGGAAGGCGCTCGATCGCGCGCCGAGCTTTCTCGATATCCGCTGCCGGCTCGGCGCCGTCCTGCGCGAAGCCGGTCTTGCCGCGCAGTCGATCGCGGAGCTGCGCCGCGCGCTGCGCGCGAACCCCGCCTACGCCGACGCCGGCGCGCAGCTCGGGCTCACGTACTTCACGCTCGGTCGGAGCGACGAAGCGATCGCGGAGTGGCACGCGGTGCTCGCGCGCGATCCGGCGCGCGAAGACGTGCGCAGATATCTGCGCATGACGCAGCGCCCGCGCTGACTTCGCTCGCCTTCGGCTCGCTGCGCACGCCGAGGACGGCGCTTGCGTCAGCGCTCCTCGCGCAGCGCCCGCACGATCACGCCCGCCGCATTGCGGCCGCAGGCGCCCATCACGCCGCCGCCGGGATGCGTGCCGGCGCCGCACAGGAAGAGGCCCGGCAGCGGGGTCGCGTAGCGCGCCGAGCCCGGCACGGGGCGCAGCGGGCCTAAGCGATCGAGCGTCATCACACCGTGGAAGATGTTGCCGCCGGTGAGTGCGAACACGCGCTCGAGATCCGCCGGCGTGAGGATGTCGCGATGAATCACGCGGCGCGAAAAGCCCGGCGAGAGTTCGTCGATGCAGGCGAGCACGCGATCGGCGAACGGTTCGCGCTGCGTCGCCCAGAACTCGGCGGACGCACTCGGCGGCACGTGCTGCACGAACAGCGAGGCGACGTACTTACCGCGCGGCGCGAGCGTCGGGTCCACCGCGCTCGGCAGCGTCAGCTCGATCATCGGGCGCGCAGGCAGTTCGCCGCGCTCGGCGCTCGCGTAGGAAGTCTCGAGTTCGGCGAGCGACGCAGCGCCGAGGTGGATCGTGCCCTGATGCCAGGGGCCGGGCTCGCGCGCGTCGGGGCACGTCGCGAACACCGGCAGCGAATCGAGCGCGAGGTTGATCTTCACGACCGGGCTCTTGAAGTCGAGCGCGTCGATGCCCTGCGCCCAGTCCTTTGGGGCCTCCGCTCGACCTAACAGGTCGAGCGTTCGGCGGGGATCTGCCCCCGACACGATCGCGCGCGCTTCGAGCGAACTGCCATCCGCGAGTTCCACTGCGCACGCGCAGCCGGCGCGCACGCCAATACGCGTTACTTCCGCGCTCGTGCGGATCTCTGCGCCCGCCTCGCGCGCCGCGTCCGCGATCGCCTCCGAGAGCGCGCCCATGCCGCCCTGCACGTAGGCCCACACCCCGCGCGCACCGCCGGTGTCGCCCATCATGTGGTGGAACAGCACGTAGCCGGTGCCGGGCGTCGAGGGCGCGGCGTGTGCGCCAATTAGGGCGTCGGTCGCGAGCGTCGAGCGCAGCGGCTCGGATTCGAACCAGCTCGTAATGCCGGTGGTCGCCGAGCCGAGCACGAGCGAGAGCGCGGCGGTGATGTCGCTGCGCAGCGCAAAGCCGGCGCGCAGCGCGCGCAGCAGCGGCGCGAGATCGGAGAGGCGCGGGTGCGCGGGATCGAAAGGCGGCGCGTCGAGCAGCGGCTCGATCACGCGCGCCGCGCGGTCGATCACGCGCTCATAGTGCGGGTAGCGCTCGGCGTCGCGCGGCGAGTAGTGGCGGATCTGCGCGTGCGAAGCCTCGGCATCGCGGCCGAGCAGGAGGCCCGGGCCGTTCGCGTCGGGCGTGAACGAGGACGGCCTGCGGGCGAGCAGGCGCAGCCCGCGCTGCAACAGGCCCAGCTCACGGACGACCGCGGGTCGCAACAGCCCCGCGACATACGCGGCGCGCGAAACCTTGTAGCCAGGCCAGAGTTCTTCGGTGACGCACGCGCCGCCCAGAATCTCGCGCCGTTCCAGCACGATGGTGCGCAGCCCTGCGCGCGCGAGATAGGCCGCCGCCGTGAGGCCGTTGTGTCCGCCACCGATCACGATTACGTCGTACATGGGCGCGGCAGTGTAGGCGCGTCATCTGGGCCCGCAGCCTCGCCCGGCACTCCCGGCGTGACGCGGGGTTCAGGGGTCGAAGCTCCAAAACTCATTGATAGAATGCTTCGGCCCGTGGAAAGCCTCACCGACACCGAACTGTTTCGCGCGCTCGCCGAACTCGGCTGGATCGACCGCGTTGCGCTCGCGGTCGTGGTGCTCGCCGTGCTGCGCGGCCTCTGGATCGGCCTCTTGCGCGAAGCCTTCTCGGTCGCGGCGCTCGCCGCGGCGTTCGTCGCGGTGCGGCTGTGGACCGATCCCGCGACGCTCTGGCTCCTCGATCACATGCCCTTCGACCTCGCGCTCTCCTCGCGCCAGGCGCGAATTGTCGGGGGCGCGCTCGTTGGACTCGGCACCGCATTCGTCGTCGTCGCGATCGGCGGCTTCGTGCGCAAGCGCGTCCACGCGACGGGCCTCGGCTTGTTCGATCGCATGTTTGGCGGCGCGCTCGGCGCCGCCGAGGGCGTGCTGATTGCGGGCGTGGCCCTAATCGGTCTGGTCACGTTCGTCGGGGAGGATCACGAGGTGCTCGCGGGCAGCCGCTCGGTGGAGTTGCTGACCCAGGCACGTGTGGTGGTGGGCGATGCGCTGCCGGATATCGCGGCGCCGCCGCCGGAGGAGCGTGGCGATCCGCGCGCGAACGAGCCCGAGAGCGACACCGAGAACAGCGCCGCGGACGAAGTCAGCGTCTAGCCCCTTCGCCCGCGGCTACTTGGCTGGCGTCATTGCGAGCCGTCGCTGTCAGCCCAGTCCTTGAAGAGCTGCGCGACATTTCTGCCGAGCTGTACGCCGGCCACGTTGTCCATCTCGTAGTGAATGCCCGCCCAGATCCGCGAGTCGCCGGCTTCTTTGCCGACTCCGCGAATGAAGGCGGCGCGCTCCGGGAACAGATGTGCGAGCACCTCAGCGCGAGCCGTGGAGAGCGCCGAGTGATTCGACGGGTAGCTCGGGAACGGCGGAACCGGGAACAAAGGCACGATTCGCGAATCGAGCTGATGCGGCCGGAGGTACCAGTACGCGAACTTCCCGTCATTGCTCGCGATGAAGGAATCGAAGAACACGCCCGCGAGCAGCGCGTACGCGCGCGCCGCGCGTGGCGGATTTCGATCGAGCCCGTCCTCGAACATCCACTTGTCCGCGAATCGATAAGACCAGACCACGAGGCCGTCGGGGCTCTGCCAGAAGAACGACTTGTAGTTGGTGACGAAGCTGCGCGGGAAGGTGCGCACCGCGTCCGTCTCGGCGAGCACCTGGGGCGAGTCGCACGCCGGCGGAGGCGCGGGTCTGAACTGGCTCTGTGACGTCAGCAGGATCGGGTTCCAGGTCCCGACCGTGACGTTGCCGGGAGTGCCCCCGGTCCAGTAGCACGGCCCAACGGGCACGCTGCCGGTCCAGACCGCACTCGAGCCATCCGTGATCGCCTTGTCGATCACCGCTTGGCCAACCTCCCGCCCGAGCGCAAGGCCGGCGCTGTAGTCGCTCGGATATTGGACACCGGCGCGCACGCGCGACCAGCCTGCCTCCTCGGCCATCGCCTGGAAGGATGCTGCGTCCGCAGGCAGGAAGTACGCGAGCACGGTGGCCGCAGCCTGCGCCGCGGCGGCGTGCTCGGACGGGTACGACGGACTGTTAGGGACTGCCAGCGCCGTCCGCAGCTTGTGATCGAGCTCGCTCGGCCGAGCCCGGTTGTAGAAATACTTCGACTCCCAGGTCGCAACCGTCGCGTCGTACATCGCCTGCGCCACGTACAAGTACACGCGGTGCGAAAACGCCGTCGTCGGAGTGCCGGCCTGCAGGCGCGCGTTGAGCAGATCGATCCAGCGATAGGCC
>JANNDT010000186.1:0-4437 GCA_031387905.1 Deltaproteobacteria bacterium | reverse complement strand
ACGTGCCTCTACGAGATGCACGCGACCATGACGCGCGCGCTGCGGCTCGAGTACGACGACGTGCCCGAGCGCATCGTCGAGGTGCCCGCGCCGGGCAGCGCGGGCGACCCGATGCGCGCCACGGACGACCCGATGAAAGCGGTCGATCGGGCGCGCTAGCGACCGCGCCGCGTCATACAGCGAAAGAGCGGGGTCAGACCCCGCTCTTTCGCTGCGGGCGCCCCGGGTGTTTCGCTGCGAGCGCGGCTCGCCAGGAGCCAAAGAGTGGACAATCCCAGAGCGCGTGTTTCGGGCTCCGTCCGCGTAACACGAGCGTTCGGTCCCGCCCGAGTGCTGGAGAAGACTCCAGCTCAGCGAAAGAAAGGGGTCTGACCCCGCTCTTTCGCTGGGCGACGCGGTGCGTCACGGATTGCGTTCGGGTGGGGGCGCGAGGCGGTGGCTACGCGCGGGCGCCGAGCACGTCGTGGCGCTCGCTGTAGAACGCGTAGCGGCGCTCGAGTTCCGCGGTCTCGAGGCCGAACACGGCGAGCGCGTACTTGTGCACGCCGTGTTTGTCCGAGGCGTTCTCGCCGAGGAAGCGGCGCATGCGCTGCTCGGCTTGGCCTGATAACTCGAGTGCGAAGTGCTGGTAGACGCGCTTCACGCTGCCGATCGGGTCGGCGACGAGATCCGGGTACGCGAGATCGAAGAACTGCGCCTCGCGCTCGGGATGCGCCGCCCGCGCCGCGATGCCAGCGCGCAGCATGCGCTCGATCAGCGCCGCTGCTTCGCTCCCCTGCGCGCGCGGCTCGATCGCGTCGGTCGACGCGCCGCGCAGCGCGCATTCGAGGCTCGCGAGGCTCGCGACCACCTGGCTCGGCGCGCGGTGCGTCTGCACGATCAGCGCGTCGGGATACGAAGCGAACAGCGCGTCGAGTGTTAGGAGGTGCGCGGGCGTCTTCAGCACCCAGCGCTCGCGTCGATGTCGCGATTGCAGGTGCTGGAGAAACGCGCGGTGCCAGCGAAACGTGGGCCCGTGGTCCTGCGCCTCCCACCAGCGCTGGTACGAAGGCACCGCGTAAGCCGCCTCCCACTGCATGCTCATGAACTCAGGCGCTGTTAGGGACACGCACTCTTGGGGCAGCTGCGCGCCCATTGGATGGATCGCGAGGAAGCCCGGCGCGATCTTCTCGATGTCGCGCTCCCGGGCGCGCGCGGCGGCGATGCGCGGGTCGCTCTCGAAGCTTGCCGTCTCTGGCGCAGGGCAGGGTTCGCTCACCTCCCAGCTGAGCGGCGCGCGCACTGCCGGGTCTTGCGCGAGCAGGCCGTGCAGCAGCGTGGTGCCGGTGCGCGGCATGCCGAGCACGAACAGCGGGCGGCGGATTTCTTCACCCGCCAGCTCGGGATGGCGCCTCCGCCAATCGACGAGGCGCAGCCGAGTCGTGAGCGCAGCGATCACGTTGCCCCGGGCCATGCTGCGCCCGAGGGTCGTGAGCTGTGCTTCGCCCTCGAAGCACCGCAACAACTCGCGCAAGCCGGGGCGGAACGAATCGGCGCCGAAGTCCGAGAGACCCGTTGCGCGCTCGGCCGCGGCGAGCAACTCAGCTTCCGCGAGGCTCGGTAGGCGCAGACCGAGCGCCGCAAGCGCGCGGCCGCCGAGATTCAATGCGCGAATTGGGAGCGGGCGAAACGGCTGGGGAGCGTCAGCGAGCGACATGGCGGCGCAGCCTATCGCGGCTCGCGTTCAGTAGAGCCCGAGCATCCGGCCCGCGAGCGCGACGACCGCGACCGCGAACAACGGCCGGATCACGCGCGCGCCATTGCGCACCGCGATGCGAGCGCCCAGCGCACCGCCCGCCGCGAAACCCGTGCCGAGCGCGAGCGCGTGCGGCCAGGAGACGTGCCCTGCCCACAGAAAGATCGGCAGCGCGAGTAGCGTGAAGCAAGTGTTGAGGGCGGTCTTGATGTGGTTGCTGCGCACGAGGTCGTAACCGGAGAGCGAAAGCAGCGAGATCAGCAGCAGGCCGACGCCCGCTTGGAACGCGCCGCCGTAAACGCCGATCGCGAAGAACCCGAGCGCGCGCAGCCAAGGCGGAAGCGTCTTGCGCGGCTTCACCTCCGTCTGTGCGCTCGCGCCGACGCCGCGCAGCGTTGGGACGAGCAGCGCCAGCATCACGATGCCGAATGCGCGGTTGAACACGTCCGCGGGCAAGTGCACGACGATCACCGCACCCAGCAGCGCGCCCGCGGCGGTCGGCAGTAACAGCGGCGCGGCGTCGCGCAGGCCCGAGACGCCATGCACCGCGAAGCGCCAGGTGGCGACGGCACTTTGGAGCAGGATGCCGACGCGATTCGTGCCGTTTGCGACAGGCCCGGGCAAGCCGAGCATCGCGAGCAGCGGCACCGTGAGCAGCGTGCCGCCGCCGGCCAGCGTGTTTACGACGCCCGCCGCGAGCCCACCGAGCGCGAGCAGCGCGGCGTCCATCGGTTGCATCGCGGTACCGTAGGCAAGACCGGGGACGTTCGTTCGCGAACCGAGCGAGTGAGGCGCAGCTCGTGATCGATGACGACACCCGCGACGCAGCGATTTTCACGAAGCCGTTCGTGCTGTGTTTCATCGCCCACGGGCTGCAAGCCATCGCGTTCAACCTGTACCTGCCGTTTCCGAAGCACCTCAACGAACTCGGCGCGAACGATGTCGTGATCGGCGCGGCCGCGAGCCTGACGGGCCTTGCCGCCGTAATGGCTCGCCCAACGATCGCGCGCGCGATGGACGCTGTGGGCCGCCGCCAAACGATCTTGGTGGGCGGCGCGCTGCACGTGGTCGCGACTGCGCTCTACCTGACGATCGACCGCATCGGCCCGATGCTCGTCGCGACGCGGCTCCTACACGGCGTCGCGGAGGCGATGCTGTTCTCAGCGCTGTTCACGTTCGCCGCCGACTACGTGCCCGCGCGCCGGCGCACCCAAGGCCTCGCGCTGTTCGGGGTCTCGGGCATGCTGCCGATCGGCATCGGGCCGACCGCCGCGAACTGGCTGATCGCGAACTCGGGTTGGCCCGCGGTGTTCATCGTGGCTTCGGGCCTCGCCGCGCTCTCGCTCGCGCTTTCGTTCTCCCTGCGCGACGCGCCCCGCGATCGCGTCGCTACCGGCGCGAGCGCCAGCATGCTGAGCGTGCTGCGCCAGCGCGAGCTCGTGCCGATCTGGTTCCTGGGCGGCACGTTCGCAACCGTGCTGACCGCGTTCTTCGTGTTCGTGCCGCGCTTCGTACAGGACACCGGCATCGGCAGCGATTCGCAGTTCTTCCAGCTCTACATGCTCGCCGCGCTGTTGCTGCGCATCGGCTTCAGCTGGCTGCCCGATCGCATCGGCGCGCATCGCACTCTCACGCCGGCGCTGCTCGCCCTGGTGTTAGGGCTGATCGTGATGGCGCTCGCAGACGACGCCCGCGACGTCGCGCTCTCAGGCTTCTTGTGCGGGCTCGGTCACGGCTTCGCGTTCCCCATCTTGTCGGGCATGGTCGTAAATCGCGCCTCGGACGCATCGCGGGGGACCGCGCTCGCGATCTTCACGGGCTTGTTCGATCTCGGCATGCTGGTTGGCAGCAGCACGTTTGGCGCGATCGTCGAGTGGGCGAGCTTCAGCGTGCTGTACGCGCTCGGGGCGGTCGTGCTCGCCGGCGCGCTTGCGACCTTCCTGCGCTGGGACGCGCGCGTCGTCCCGCGGCGGCGCTGATGCGGAGGCGGTTCGCGACGCTTGCTGCCGCTGTGCTCGCGCTGCAGTTCGCCTGCGCCGCCGCGAACGCGCCGCGAACGCCGCTCCCCGGCCTAATCGCTTTCGTATGGCCGCGCGACGGACAGGTGAGCCTGCTGACTTGCCGTTTCGAAACCGCATTGCCGATCGGCGTCGCGCTGGAGGACGCAAAGCCCGAGGAGGAAACTGCGGTCGAGACGGTGCTGCGTGGTTGGGAGCGCGCCGGCCTCGGGCTGCGCTTTGTGCGCACAGCGCCCGAACATGCGCAGATCGCGATCGCGTTCCGCGACGATCCGCTCGCCGCGGCGGGCCGCACGCGGGCCGACTGCAAGTTGACCGGTGAGCGCGCGGAGCTTGCACGCGCCCGCGTCGAGATCGCGCGCAACGCCGCGGTCGCGGGCGCAGCGGCGCGGCCTCTCGCTCGCCACGAGCTGTTAGGCGTGCTGGCGCGCGAGCTCGCGCACGCACTCGGCTGGCGTGGCGATGCCGGGCGTGGCGACGTGGCGCGTGACGGCTCGCTCGCCGACGCACAGCGCGCGGGCGACGCGCTGCTGGCGGGCGCCGGGCTCGATTCGCCCGCGCTGCGGGCGCTCTACGCGCTGCCATCCGGCACGCTGCTCGCGCGCGCCCCCGCGGAGCCCGCGACTGCGACGCGCCCGGTCGATCGCCTCGCGCGGCTCGCCGCCGCGCACGCTCTCGACGGGC
>JANNDT010000176.1:0-2396 GCA_031387905.1 Deltaproteobacteria bacterium | reverse complement strand
GTCAGGATGAGATCGGGGTCGCGCCGGTTGCGCGCGTCCGCCTGATAAATCCCGTAGTCGACGACGATGCCTGCTTCCTTCTGCGCGTCGAGCTGCTGCTTGTACGTCGTCGCCAGGTACTTCATGTAGGCGTCGAACATGCCCGGCTTGACCTTGATGTACGACATGTTGACGACGTTGCCCTCGCTGTAAGGCCTTGCCTCGTCGGCGGCCGCCGCCCCGCTGAAGCCGGCGACCAGCGTCGCGATCAGAATCGTTCGGAATGTATTTCTCATGGGTGCCTCGTTTCGGATTGAGCCGGCGAGCCTCCCGCGCTGGGCGGCCTCGGCGCGCGCATCCTACGCCTGCGGCTGCGGAGCGCGCGCGAAAAAAAACCGCCCTCTCACAACGCCAATCGTGAGAGGGCGGCGATTTGCGCGCGGCAGGCTTCACTCCGCCGCGAGCGATGTGGGCCGGCTACGGGCGCGTCTCGCGCAGCCCGCTCGCTTCGAGCT
Source organism: Deltaproteobacteria bacterium (assembly GCA_031387905.1). Lineage (GTDB taxonomy): Bacteria > Myxococcota_A > UBA9160 > UBA9160 > UBA6930 > VGRF01. The sequence goes on along the minus strand of JANNDT010000176.1, from coordinate 1,902 downwards.
CTCGGCCGAGCTGCGCGACCTTGCGCTTGAACTCATCGAGCGGATCGTCGAAGGAGAGAATGATCTCCGTGGTGCGCGGGATCTCGTCGCCGTTGAGCAATCCGCGGTAGCGGTTCAGGTTCGCGAGGATCGCCTCGGCCACCTTCAGCGCGCGCTTCTCGGTCTTGATCAGCGGCGACTGCAGCGTGTAGACGTTGTTACGGCCCCACAGGCTCTCGTCGCGCACGATCGCGATCTCGCGGTAGACGCCGTTGATCGGATCGAAGTTGTACTCGACGCGGACCTCCTTGAAGATGACCGAGTTGCCGGTGTAGAAGCCGCGTTCCTTCTCGACTTTGCCGAGTTGGCGGCAGCGTGGGCAGTTGAACGTGTCGCCGTGGTTCAGGAGGAACACGCCTTTGGCGTAATCCTCGCAGTCGGTGTTTTCGCAGTATCCGACACCGCGCTTCATGCTGGCCATTGGGGGGAGATCCTCCGGTCGATCGATGACCGCGGCGTCCACTCGCCCGCGTCGGTCTCGAGAGACCGTACTAAGGCAAGCCCTGTGCCACGCGAGGGCTGGGGGGAGCACCGTGGCGCGTTCTGTTGTTGGGGGGAGCAGTTAGGGGTTGTCGCTGCCTTCGATCTGCCGCCTCGTGTCGAGCCGTCGCAAGTGCGAGTGGAGCAACCGAGGTGTGAGCTTGAGAAACGAAGCACCCAACGGCCTTCGAGCGGCCCCGAGCTACGCAACCGCCATCACACCTCGCGACGGCGCCGGATCGCAGGAAATCGGCAAAAAGACGGCGTCGGGAGAGGCAACGGGGGGCTGCGGAGCGTGCGGAAAACCGAACCGAAGCGACCGGTTAGGCGCTTGCTTTGTACTTCGCGGCGCGCGCGAGTGTCAACCGCGATTTGATCGGGCGCGCGAGATTTCCTCGCGCAGTGCGCGAGCCGCGAGGGCGAGCTGCAATCCGTAGACGAACAGCACGCCGAGCGTCACGGCGTAGGCGGCGATCACGTAGTTCATGCGTCCTCCGGAGGCGCTGCGAGCGCGAGCTGTTCGGCCCGCTGCGCGCGCAATTCGCCGAGTTCGAAGCGGCGCACGAGCAGAAACGCGAAGGCCGCGAGCGTCGCGAAAACGCCGAGCGCGAACGGCAGGCCCATGCCCTCGCCGAGGCTGTCCCTTTGCAGGTTGTCGGGGTGAAGCGCGCGGCTGCCGAACAGCTCGATCGCGTAGTAGTTCAGCGGAATCAGTGCGGCTGCGAGGATTCCGTAGACGGCCGCGAAGCGAGCCGCGCGCTCGCTGCCCTCCGTGAAGCTGCGCAGCAGCAGGTAGGCGACGTAGCTCAGGTAGAGCAGCAGCGTGACCGTGAGGCGCGGGTCCCAGGTCCACCACTTGCCCCAGGTGCCCTTCGCCCAGATCGGGCCCGTCACGAGCATCAGCGTGCAGAACACGACGCCAACTTCGGCAGAGGCCGCGGCGAAGCGGTCGAAGCGCTCGTCGCCGCGGGCGAGGAAGAGCGCGCCCGCGAGCGCGGTGCCGATGAAGCCGGCGTACGCGGCAAAGGCCAGCGGCGGGTGGACGTAGAGGATCTTCTGAATGACGCCCTGCATGGAGTCGAGCGGCGCCTGTAAGACCGCGAGAGCCCACCACGAACCGAGGATGGTAAGCGTGGCGGCGGTCACGCGTTTCCACTGCAGCATCGAGGGCTTTACCTCACTCATCGAGCACGTACTCGAAGCACAGGAACGACACGATCGCGTACACGCCATCCGCGACGAGCAGCAGCTGAACGGGCCGCCACGGTAGCGATCCGCTCGCGAGCAATGCGCTCGTCGCGTTCACGGCGCCGAGCAGAACCGGCACGAGCAGCGGGAGTAGCAGCAGCGGCAGCATCAGCTCGCGGTAACGCGTCCGCACCG
>JANNDT010000152.1:0-14333 GCA_031387905.1 Deltaproteobacteria bacterium | reverse complement strand
CTGCTCGCCCTGCATCCGCTCGACGCGCACTGGGACGGCAGCGCGGCAGGCGTCCGCAAAGTGCGGCGCCGCGCCGGCGACGAAGCCACGCTCGCGCTGCTCCTGCTGCTGCGCGAAGCCGAGTGCGCCGCCGATGGCAACGGCTGGGCGACGGGGCGGATCGCGGCGCTGCGTGCCGGCCTCGAGGCCGGCCCGAGCAGCGTCTTCGGGCCAGGCGACCTCGCGCTGCGCGGCGAAGAGGTGATGGCCGCGCTCGGCGCCGGGCCGGGACCGCACGTCGGCCGCGCGCTGCGCCACCTCGTCGATTGCGTTGTCGCCGACCCCAACGCGAACACGCCCGAGCGGCTGCGCGAACTGCTCGCCGCCCTGGCGCTGACGCTCGCTCCCCGCGAATCGAGACCGAAAGGGGTCTGACCCCTTTTGGTCTCACTTCGCGGGGCAAGTCCGCGCGACTGCGTCCGTTAACGTCCGCCGCCCATGCACGCCGTCGGCCGACCTTGCTCGCTCACGATCGTTCGCCACGGCGAAACTCCCGCCAATCTCGATGGCATCTGGCACGGCTCGATCGATACGACACTCACCGCGCGCGGTGAGCGTCAGGCCGAGCGCGTAGCGCTTCACGTTGCGCGCACGCGCGGCGACGCGAGTGCGCTCTACGCGAGCACGCTCAGCCGCGCCCGCCGCACCGCGGCGCCGATCGCGGCGCGCCTCGGCCTTGCGGTGCGGCTCGACGCCGCACTCTGCGAGTACGACCTCGGCGCGTGGGAGGGCCTCTCCTATGAGGTGCTCGTGAAAGAGCACGCGCTGTTCGAGCGCATGGCGCGAGATCCCGACTGGCAGCCCGGCGGCGGCGAATCCGCGCGCGCCGTCGCGACGCGCCTCGCCGGCTCGCTGCGCGCGATCGCCGAGCGCCACCGCGGCGAGCGCGTGGTCGTAGTCACGCACGGCGGCGCGCTCACCCTCGCGCTCGGCCTCCTGCTCGACGGCGAACCGAGCGCGTGGCGCCGCGTGATGAGCAACGCCGCCGTCAGCGAGCTCGAGCTCGAGCCCGAGCCGCGCCTGTTGCGGTTCAACGACGCGTTTCATCTCGAGGGATTGGCGTGAGCGACGCGGCGCTCGCCGAGCAGATTCTCGCCTACGTGCGCGAACGCGATTTCGTGACGTTCGCCGCGCTGCACAAGCACTTCGCGGGCGACGCGCGCGAGGAAACCGAGATCGTGCTGCCCGGTAACCGCGTGATCTGGGCGGGTCTGCCGCGCCCCGTGATCGATGCCGTGCTCGGCCTACTCGACGCCGGCCGGCTCGCCTCGATCCCCGGCACCAAGGCCGCCTACCGCCGCGATGGACGCGTTCTGAAGCTACCGGTGGAACGCCGCCCGGAGTTTCACGACGAGCCGCACTGGTTCCCGGTGTTGTTACGAGCGATGGAAGCGGTGCTGGCGGACGAAGCGGACGCTTAGAGCGCCGCCGCAGCCGCGAACACCGCCAGCGCGAACGCCGCGACCAGCCAGCTGCCGCGATCCCGCATCGCGAACAGCACCGGGTCGTCGTCGAGCAGGCCGCGCTGCGCGAGCAGCCAGATACGCCCGCTCCAGTAGATCAACAGCGGCACCAACCCCCATAACAAGGCGGGCGAGCGGTAGAGCGTCCGCACCAAGTCGCCCTGGATGTAGAGCCCCAGCACGAGCGCAGCGACCACCGCGCAGGCAGGTCCGAGCGCGAGCAGCACGGGCGCATCGCTCGGCAGATAGCCGCGGCCCGGCGTCTCGCTCGCGCCGTCTTCGCCGAGGCGGCGCAGTTCGGCGAAGCGCTTCAGGAATGCGAGCGACAGGAAGAAGAAGAGCGAGAAGCCCATCAACCAGGGCGAGACGACAATGCCGGTGGCGAGGCCGCCCACGACGACGCGCAGCGCGTACAGACCGCCGAGCAGCGCGACGTCGGCGAGCACGACGCGCTTCAGCCACAACGTGTAGAGCACGTTCGCAACCAAATAGAGCGCGAGCGAGCCGGTAAAGGCGGCGGGCAGCGCGGCTGCGAACGCGAGTGCGCCTGCGAGCAGCACTGGAATCGAGGCCAGGCCGGCGGGAATCGAGAGCGCGCCCGTTGCGAACGGGCGCGCACATTTCACGGGGTGTGCGCGATCTGCAGCGAGGTCCATGAGGTCGTTCGCCACGTAGACCGCAGACGCGGTGAGGCCGAAGGCGAAAAACGCCAGCAGCGCGTCGGCGATCAGGGGCAGCTCGGTGAAACGGTGCGACGCGAGCAGCGGCAGGAACAGCAGCGCGTTCTTGGACCACTGGCTCACGCGCAGCCCGCGCAGCCACGTGCCGAGGCCCGCCGGCGCTACCGCGAACTCGCGCGCGAGCGGCGTGCGTGCGATGAGCGCCGCGCGCAGCCCTCGCGAGCCGCTGACGAGCGAGCCGCACGCGGCAGATTCCCAGACGGCAAGGTCCGCGCGCGCGTCTCCGACGTACTCGAAGCCGCGCGCGCCGTAGCGCGCCACGAGTGCGTCGCGCTTGTGCACGCCCTTCAGGTTCTCGTCGTCGCTCGCCAGCACCGCGTCGAAGGCGTTCGTGTGCGCGGCGACGCGCTGGGCGACGGCGCGAGTCGATGCCGTAACAAGCACGACGCTGCGGCCTGCCGCGCGCGCTTCGGCCGCGTAGGCGAGCACTTCGGCGCGATACGGCAGCGCGGCGACGTCGATCGGCGCGGCCTCCGCCAGCCGCCGCTTGAGCGTCGCCAAGCCTGCCGCGAGCCAGAATGGCAGCGCGAGCGCGCGCAGTGGCTGACTGCGGAGTAGCGCGAGCGCGCTCTCCCAGAGCGTGTCGGTCGCGACCAGTGTGCCGTCGAGGTCGACGCAGAGCGGCAGCGCCGCGGGCTTCGTTTGCGCCACGCTCATGGGCGGCCTGCACCCGCAGGCGCGCGCGGCGGCACTCGATGAGTGAGGCGGCAGTAGACGTAGGTCGCGGCTGCGTAGCAATAATGAATCTGGTGGAACGCGAGCGCCGCCATGGCAAAGCCGAGCCCGCGGCGGCGGAGAAAGACCGCGAACAGCGCGCGATTCGCAGCGATCGCGATCGCGAACAGCCCGAGTGGCGCCCAGAACGGCAGCGCGCCCATCGCGGCGAGCGGGAGCGAGGCGAGCACCACGCCGCCGAGCGCCGCCTTCGCACGCTCGTTCAAGCGGATGTTCAGGTGCAGCGGAAGCTCGGGCCGTTCCATCAGCAGCCGCGCCCAGGGCAGCGCGCGCATCTTGATGTCGGTCTCGATCACGCCCTTCAGCGTCCAGCGCTTCAAATGTGTGCCTTGAATTTCTGGCACGAGCAGAATGCGCCCGCCGCGTTCGCGCAGGCGATAACCGAGTTCGATGTCCTCGATGCTCGGCTGCAAATAGCGGGCGGCGTCGTAGCCGCGCACCGCGAGAAAGGCCTCGCGCCGCACGGCGCCGAGGCCAGACCAGAATGTCGAGGTCTCGCCGGGGCTGCGGTGATGCACTGCGTGGTGGCGGAGGTTCATGTACTGGCTCGCGAAAGCCGGATGCGGCGGCGCGTCGTCGTACGAGCCGAACGCGGCGACGATCCCGGGCTCTGAGAATGCCGCGCGCAGACGCCTCGCCGCGTCGTCGTGCGCCACGACGTCCGCATCCACGAACCAGACGACGTCGCCGCGCGCTTGTTGGCTCGCGACGTTGCGCGCCTCGGCGGGGCCCTTGCGCCCGCCGGTCGTCACCAGTCGCGCGCCCCGCTCGCGGCAATAGTCGCCCGAGCCGTCGGTCGAGCCGTCGTCCGCGACCACGATCTCGAGCAGCTCGCCGCGCCCCAGCATCGCGAGCAGCGGCGCTAGCGAGCGTTCGAGGAAATCGCGCCCGTTGTAGACGGGCATGACCGCGCTGATCGTGAGCGGCGCGCTGTTCGTCATGCCGCGCGCAGCTTCCGCGCGAATGCGCGCGCTGAGAGGTAGCCGCGGAATGCGGCGCCGCCGAAACGGCGCTGCAACCAAGCCGGCTGCAAGTAATAAGCGTCGAGGCGCGGAAAACCGTGCGCGAGTTCGGCCGCGCTGCGGCCGTCGAGGCCCGCGAGCTCGGTCGTGAAGCAGGCGGCGTAGTGCTTGCGCGCAGCGGCCAGCACGCGCGCGTCGAAGTGACCGTATGGAAACGCAAGCTGATCGGGGCGGCGTCCGAAGCGCTCTTCGATCGCGTCGCTCGCGCAGCGCAACTCGGCGTCGAGCGCGGCTTCGTCGAGCGCGCGCAGATCGAGGTGTCGCACCGTGTGGGACTGAATCTCCCAACCCGCCGCGGCGAGCGACTCCAGCTGCGCCCACGACATCATCGGCAGGCGCGGCGCCCAGCTCGGCTGACCCGCCCAGTCATTATGGCCGCCGACGTGGCCCGTGCTGAGGAACAGCGTCGCCAGCACGCCCGCCTCGCGCAGCACCGGCAAGGCCTGCTCGGCCACGCTCGCGAGCCCGTCGTCGAACGTGAGCGCGACGCGGTTTGGCGCGGGCGACGCGAGCAATTCTCGCAGCGGCACGATCGCGTGGCCCGCGTCGCGCACGCCCGCGATCAGCCCGCGCAGCGTCTCCGGCGCGAGCGAGAGCACCGAGCCGCTCGCGTCGATGCCGTGAAAGGTGATGATCGCCCGCACACGCCGGCCCTAATCGGCGCGCCGCTCGACGACCTGGTTGTAGATCCAGGCGACCGCAAAGCCGAGCGCGGCGCTGAACAGCGCGCCCCAGAAAAATCCGACGAATGCGCCCAGCCAGGTCACCGAGTAGCCGGGGAAATAGTGCCTGAGCAGGCCCAGGTGCTGGCCGACGTTGTCGCCGCCGCGTATCAACAGCCACGCCGTCGCCAGGAATACCGCCGTGCCCCCGAGCGTGCCGAACACGGTCGCCATGATGCGCGCCCGCATGCGCACGACCGCGCCGCGAATCAGCGCCCGTTCGCTCTGGATTGCCGTGGTCGCCATCACTCCCCCTCCAGCGGATCGACCGCTGCCTCTTCCGCGCGCCGCACGATGCGCTGCTCTTCCGCAGCGATCACCGTGTTGATCAACTTCGCGAGCAACCAGCCGAAGCCGAAGCCGAGTGCACCGGTCTCGAGGAGCCCGTAGAACGCGCCGGCCCAGCTCATCTTGAAGCCGAGCAGATAGTTCCCGAGCAGCGACAGGTTCGCACCCACATTCTCGCCGCCCTGCAGGAGCAGAATCGCGGTCGCCGCAAAAAAACCGAGGCCAGCGACTGCGCCGAGCGCGCTGCCGAGGGCCACCGCGTCGTAGCGCGCGAAGGCGTCGCGGATCAACTCCTCGATCGTCGCGTCGCGGGCGCGCTCGGGCACCAGCCGGTCGCCCGTTTGCGGCTGAGAACCCTTGCGAACTTCCTCGTGGTATTCGGCGTCGACGTTCACGTCCCAGACGTCGCGCACTTGGCGCCCCGCCACGATGTTCTCGGCCGCGTACACGGCCGTCACCATCGAGTGGTCCTGGTTGTTATAGCGGTGCTGGCCGTTGCGGCCGACGAGGTGCAGGTTTGGCAGGCCCTCGAGCCACTTGCGGATCACTTGCAGCGCGCCCTGATAATCGCCGTCGTACACGGGGTACGCCTTCGGCATGCGGATCACGCAGCCGTCTTCGACGTCCTGCGACTGCGCGAGGCCGAGCTTCTGCGTCTCGCGCTTGCCGAGCTCGATCAGCTCCGCGTCGCTCGCGTTCCAGTACTCGTCGCCTTCTTGCACGAAGTACTCGAGCCCGAGCGCGGTCTTGCTCGGGTCCGCCACCATGTGCGGGCTCCAGTTCTTGTAGTTCTGGATGCGGCCGAGCTTCACCTCCGGCGAGTGAATGTAGATCCAGTTGTCAGGGAACAGCTCGGGCTTGTTCACGATCAGCACGACCGTCAGGTAATCGCGGTACCGCAGCTGATCGGCCGCGGCCAGCACCTCCGCCGGCGGCGGCGGGTCCATCGCATGCAGCAGCGTCTGCACCGGCATCGAGGACAGGAAGTTCTCGCCCGTCACCTCGCGCAGGCCGCCGCTCGCGTCGCGCACCAGCAGCGACGTCACGCGCTTAGCGTCGTGCAGGATCGACTCGACGCGGTGATGCAGGTGCGTCTCGATGCCCTTCCCCGCGAGCCGTCGCGCCGCCGTCTCCCACATCTGCCCCGGGCCGAGCCGCGGGTAGTGGAACGCCTCGATCAGCGTCGTAATCACTTCGCCTTCGGCATTCAGGCGCGCGCCGAGCAGCGCGTTCTTCACGGCCGAGACGAGGTCGAGGTTCTTGATGCGCTGGGCGGCCCAGTCGGCATTGATTTCAGTGCAGGGCATGCCCCAGACTTTTTCGGTGTAGGTCTCGAAGAAGATCTCGAACAACCGGCTGCCGAAGCGGTTGCTGACCCACTGCTTGAAGTTGCGCTCTTCCTTGTGCGGGAAGGCTTGCGCCCACAGGTACGAGAGCCCAATGCGCACCGCTTCGATCGGCCCGAGCCCGAGCAGCGCGTTCATCGGCTTCAGCGGGTAGTCGAAGAACTTCCCGTCGTAGTAGATCCGCGAGAGCCGCGGCCGCACCAGAAAGTCTTCGTCGAGGATCTCGACCCAGAGCTTTTGGACCAGCTCGACCTTGGTGAAGAAGCGGTGACCGCCGATGTCGAAGCGATAGCCCTTGTACTCGTCGGTCCGGGAAATGCCGCCGACGATGCCGTCTTGCTCGAAAACCACGGCGCGCTTGCCGGCCTTCGCCAGCTGCCACGCCGCGGTCAGGCCCGCCGGCCCCGCCCCGATGATCACGCAGTCCATCTGCATCCTTCGCCGCTAGATCTGGCCGGTGGGTGCTCGTTCACGGCGCATCTGTAACGCGGAAAACGCTCGGAGCTTTGCGGCAAGCCTGCGGAGAGCCTGAAGCGACGTTCACGCCGCGAACGCCGGGATATTTCCGTCACGTTGGACGGCCGATGCTCACTCACGATCCACGAACTGGGAGGCCGAGTTGCCGCGCGGGCTGCGCATTGGAATTGACGGAACCTGCCTCGCCTCCGGGCGGGGATACGGGCGTTTTCTGCGCGAGTTGTTGCCGCCGCTACTCGCGCGGGCTGGCTCGCACGAATACCTGCTGTTCGTCGATGCGGAAACCGCCGCGCGGGTAGCGCTGCCAGAAATGCCTGTGCGGCGGCTCGAGACTGCCGCGAGCCAGGCGGAGGCCGCCTCCGCGCGCGGCAACCGCAGCCCGCTCGACCTCCTGAGGATGGGCCGCGGCGTCGCAGCCGAGCGCCTCGACGCGTTCTACTTCCCGTCCATCTACAGTTACTTCCCGTTGCCTCGCCGCCTGCCGATGGCGGTCGCGATTCACGACACCATCCCGGAGCGCCACGGCAAGATCGTCTTCCCCAGCTGGAAGAACCGCGCGCTTTGGTGGGCAAAATCTCGCGCGGCACGCTTTCAGGCGCGCACGATCGTGACCGTCTCGGAGTACGCGCGGCGCCAGATCGCGGAGACGTTTGCGATTCCCGCGGAGCGCATCTTCGTGACGCCCGAGGCGCCGTCGCCGGTGTTTACGCCCGTCGAAGACGCGCGCGAACCGGCGAAAGCGCTCGCGGCGCGCGGGATTCCGGACGATCCGTACTTCGTGTACGTCGGCGGCTTCAACCCACACAAGAACGTGCCCGGAATGGTGCGCGCCTTCGCCGAAGCAAGCGCCGGCACGCGCGCGCGGTTGCTCTTGGTTGGCGACTATCAGGGGGACGTGTTCCACCAGGATCTCGCGAGCATCCGGGCAGAGATCGCGAGCGCCGGAGTCGGCGAGCGCGTGCACTTCACCGGCTTCGTGCCCGATGAAGCGCTGCGCTTCCTGTATGCGGGCGCTCTCGCGGCGGTGTTGCCTGCCTTCGAAGAGGGCTTCGGCCTGCCCGCGGTGGAGGCGGCCGCGTGTGGCACGCCGTGCATCGCGACGCGCGAGAGCCCGCTGCCGGAGGTGCTCGCGGGCGGCGGCTACTTCTTCGATCCGCACGACGCCGCGCAGCTGACGGAAGGGTTGCGCCGCGCGCTCGTGGCGCCCGAAGAGCGCGCGGGCTGGGCGCGCACCGCCCGCGCGCGAGCCGCCGTGCTCTCGTGGGACGTGACCGCGCGCGCCACACGCGAAGCGCTCGAGGCGACCGCGTCCCGATGACTCGCTTCGCAATGCTCACGACGTTCTATCCGCCACATCACTTTGGCGGCGACGCGATCTTCATCAAGCGTCTGGTGCATTCGCTGGCGCGGCGCGGCCACGAGGTGGAGGTGATCCACGACGTGGACGCTTTCCGGGTGCTCGCGCCGGAGCGCGAGGTGAAGCCGGAAACACAGCCGCCGGGCGTGACGGTGCACGCGCTCGAGAGCGGCAGCCGTGCGGGCGGCTTCCTCTCGACGCTCGCGACGCAACAACTCGGCCGCCCGCTGCTGCACGGCGCGCGCATCCGCGAGATCCTCGCGCGCGGGCGCTTCGACGTCGTGCACTTCCATAACATCTCGCTGGTCGGCGGCCCCGCTCTGCTCGGCTACGGGCCCGCGAGCGCCGTGAAGCTCTACATGGCGCACGAGCACTGGCTGGTGTGCCCGACGCACGTGCTCTGGCGCCACAACCGCGAGCGCTGCGACGAGCGCCAGTGCCTGCGCTGCGTGCTGCGCCACAAGCGCCCGCCACAACTTTGGCGCTACACGGGCCTGCTCGAGCGCGAGGCCGCGAACGTCGACGTCTTCTATTCGCCCTCGCGCTTCAGCGCCGACAAGCACAAGCAGTTCGGCTTCGCGCGCGAACTCGAGGTGATCCCCTACTTCCTGCCCGATCTCGACTCCGCGGCCGAGCAGCCTGAGCCGCTCGCGAGCCGCCCGAGCGAGCGCGATTTCTTCTTGTTCGTGGGCCGCCTCGAGAAGATCAAGGGCCTCCAGGAGGTGATCCCGCTCTTCAACGGCGATCTCGGCGACGAACTCTGGATCGTCGGCGCGGGCGACTTCGAAGCCGAGCTGCGCGCGCTCGCTGCGAGCCGCCCGCGCGTGCGCTTCCTCGGCGCGCGCTCGTCCGAACAGCTGCGCAGCCTCTACGCGCAGGCACTCGCCGTGGTCGTGCCCTCGGTTTGTTACGAAACCTTCGGGATCATCCTGCTCGAAGCGTTCCGCGAGGGCACGCCGGTGGTGGCGCGCCGGCTCGGCCCGTTCACCGAGATTGTCGAGAGCAGCGGAGGCGGCTTGTTGTTCGAGACCGAGGACGAGCTGAAACACGCGCTCGCGCTGCTCGCCAGCGACCCCGAGAAACGCCGCGAGCTGGGCGCTTCTGGCCACCGCGCGCTGCTCGCGAACTGGACCGAGAGCGTCGTCCTGAAGAAGTACTTCGAGGTGATCCGGCGGGTAGCCGAGAAGAAGAACCCGAGTTTGGCCGCGGAGTTGTCCGCATGGGCCTAGGAGATTGCATGCGAGCGTTCATTACGGGCGGAGCCGGCTTCATCGGCTCGCACCTGGCGGAAGAATTGATCGCGGAAGGCGGCGAGGTGTGGATCCTCGACGACCTCTCGACCGGCGCGATGCGCAACCTCGACGCGCTGATCGACAACCCGCGCTTCCACTACCGGGTCGGCTCGGTCACGAACGAAGAACTGGTCTCTTCCCTCGTCGACCGCGCAGACGTGGTGTTTCACTTGGCCGCGGCAGTCGGCGTGAAATTGATCGTCGAGCGGCCCACGCACACGATCGAGACGAATGTGCGCGGCGCCGAGGTGGTGCTCCAGGCCGCCGCCAAGAAGGGCAAGCGGACGTTCATCGCCTCGACCTCGGAGGTCTACGGCAAGGGCGTAAAGCTGCCGTTTAGCGAAGAGGACGACCTGCTGTTCGGCTCGACCACCAAATCGCGCTGGGCCTACGCCTGCTCGAAGGCGATCGACGAGTACCTCGCGCTCGCGTACCACCGCGAGCGCAAGCTGCCGGTCGTGATTACGCGCTTCTTCAACACCGTGGGGCCACGCCAGGTTGGCCGCTACGGAATGGTGCTGCCGACCTTCGTGCGCCAAGGCCTGGCAGGCGAAGACATCACGGTGTTCGGCAACGGCGAGCAGCGCCGCTGTTTCGGCTACGTGACCGAGGTGGTGGAGTGCCTGGTGCGGCTCGCCAAGACGGAGTCTGCGATCGGGCAAGTCTTCAACATCGGCAATGACCACGAGATCTCGATGAACGGCCTCGCGGAACTCGTGAAGCAGAAGACCGGCGGACGCTCGAAGATCGTGCACGTCAATTATGAAGACGCCTACCCGGAAGGCTTCGAAGACATGGAGCGCCGCATCCCGAACGTGTCGAAGCTCGTAAACGCGATCGGCTATCGACCCTCGATGCGCGTCGAAGAAATCACCGATCGCGTGATCGCGGCGATGCAGGCGAACGGCGAGCAATAATGACGGAGCGTCCCAAGCTGCCGTTCAGCGTGGTGATTCCCGCCTTCAACGAAGAAGCGGGCATCGTGCCCACGCTGCGCGAACTGCGCGAAGTGCTGGCGGAGCTCGACTACGAACTCGTCGTGGTGGACGACGGCTCGACAGACCGCACCGCGGAGCTCGCGCGCTCCGAAGGCGTCAGCGTGATTCAGCAGCCGATGAACCTCGGCTACGGAGCTTCGCTGAAGACGGGCATCCGCCGGGCGAAGCACGACGTGATCGTAATTACGGACGCCGACGGCACTTACCCGGCGAGCGCGATTCCGGCGCTGGTCGCGGGCTGCGAGCAGTTCGAGATGGTGGTCGGCGCGCGCATCGGATTGAACGTCGCGATCCCTCTCGTGCGGCGGCCGGCGAAATGGGTTCTAGGAAAGCTCGCGAGCTACCTCGCGGGTCGGCCGATCCCGGATCTCAACTCGGGGCTGCGCGCGATGCGGCGCGAACTGGTGCAGCGCTACGAGCATCTGCTGCCTTCGGGTTTCTCGTTCACCACCACGATCACGCTCGCGGCGCTCTGCCGCGACCACCTGGTGCGCTTCGATCCGATTGACTACCGGGCGCGCGAGGGCAAGTCGAAGATTCGCCCGCGCCACGCCTTCGACTTCTTGTTGTTGATCCTGCGCACGACCGTCTACTTCAACCCGCTCAAGATCTACTTGCCGCTGTCGGGTCTGTTCTTCGCGCTCGGCACCGCGAAGTTCATCTACGACGTGACGCTCGAGAATCTCTCGGAGAGCGCGATCTTCGCGTGGCTCACCAGCGTGCTGCTGCTCGCGGTGGGCATGCTCTCGGACCAACTCTCGCGCATCGCCTCGCGTTCGAGCGCGCCGTGACGCGCGTAGCGGTGCTCGGCGGCGGGCCCGCGGGCGTGGGCGCCGCCTTTGCTCTCGCGCGCCGCGGCATCGACGTGACGCTGGTCGAGCAGCGCGAAAGCGTCGGCGGCAACTCGGGCAGCTTCGAGCTCGAGGGCCTGCGCGCCGATTACGGAAGCCATCGCCTCCACCCCGCGAGCGACCCCGAAGTGCTCGCGCTGATCCGCGAGCGATTGGGCGCCGACTTGCTGACGCGCCCGCGCCACGGCCGCATCCGCTTGCTCGGCCGCTGGATTCACTTCCCGCTGCGCGCGGGCGACCTCGCGCTGCGCACGCACCCCGCGTTCGCGGCGGGAGTCGCGCTCGACCTGGCTGGCAAGCTGCTTCCGCGAAGTGACGCGACGCCCGCACACGAGAGCTTCGCGACCGTGCTGCGCCGCGGCCTCGGCCGCACCATCTGCGAGGAGTTCTACTTCCCCTACGCGCGCAAAGTCTGGGGCCTCGCCCCGGAGGAGATGTCGCCGATTCAGGCGCGCCGCCGCGTTTCGTCGGGCTCGATCGGCAAGATGCTGAAGCGGCTCCTGCCCGGCGGCGGGAGCGGCGGCGCGAGCACCAAGGGCGTCTTCTACTACCCGCGCGGCGGCTTCGGACAGATCAGCCAGGCGCTCGCGAGCGGCGCGCTCGAACACGGCGCGCGCCTAATGCTCGGCACGACCGTCGTGAAGCTCGAACTCGGCGCGAGCGCGCACCGCGTAGAACTCGAGAGCAGCGAAGGCAAGTGCTCCGTCACGGCCGACCACGTGTGGTCGACGCTGCCGATCCCTCTACTCGCCCGCGTCTGCGAGCCCGCTGCACCGGCCGAAGTGATTACGGCGGCGCGCTCGCTGCGTTTCCGCGCGATGCTGCTCGTCTATCTCGTGCTCGACGCGGACCAGTTCAGCGAGTACGACGCGCACTACTTCCCCGGCGCGGACCTGCGCATCACGCGGCTCTCCGAGCCCAAGAACTACGCCGCGCTCGCAGAGCCGCGCGGTACGACCCTGCTGTGCGCGGAGTTGCCGTGCCAAACCGAAGACGCGGTCTGGGCGATGAGCGAGGCCGAACTCGGCGCGCTCGTTGCGGAAGATCTTGCGCGCGCGGGCGTTCCGCTGCGCGCGAGCGTGCGGCGCGTCGCAGTGAAGCGGCTCTCGCACGCGTATCCGCTCTACCCGATCGGCTACGAGCAGCACTTCGCCTCGCTCGACCGCTGGGCCGAGAGCCTGCCGCGCGTGCTCAGCTACGGGCGCCAAGGCCTGTTCGCACACGACAACACACACCACGCGCTCTACATGGCGCTGTGCGCGTCGCGCTGTCTCGGCGACGACGGGAGCTGGGACGCTGCGCAGTGGGAGAACCATCGCCGCGTGTTCGAGACGCACGTCGTCGAGGACTGAATCGCGCGCGCACCGAGATGCGAGCTGCAGCGGAGGACACGAGCGTGACGGCGGAGAGTCCGGCGAACGTCGACGCGAAGCCTCGCCGCTGGCTCGGCACGGCCGTGCGCGTCGGTGCGACGCTCGCGGTGTTCGCCGCGCTGTTCTGGAAGCTACCCGCGGCGGAGGTGTGGAGCGCGATGTCGCGCACGCCGTTTCCCCAGTGGCTCGCGGTGGTGGCAGCGTTCGGTGCGGTGCACGCGGTAGGAGCGAGCAAGTGGCGCATGCTCGTGCGCGCGGCTGGAGTTCCACTCGATCGCATCACCGCGCTGCGCGCCCACGCAGCGGGCCTATTCGCGAACATCTGGCTGCCGTCGATCATCGGAGGCGACGTCGTGCGCGCGACCTGGGTGTCGCGCGCGCACGGCGGGATCGCAGTGCCAGCACTCGCGGGCATCGCGGACCGTGCCCTCGACCTCGGCGCGCTGGTCGCGCTCAGCGCCCTCGGCGCGTTCTTCGCTCCCGCCGAGAAGCTTGGCCCCGCAGCGCCGATCCTGCGCGCCGGCGCGCTCGCGTTCGTGCTCGCCGCCATCGCGGGCATCGCCATGCTCACCGTCACTCCGGATCGACTTCTCACGCCGCGCGCGGCGCGCGTGCTCGGCCGCGTGCGCGAAGTGTTGCGCGCCTTCGCCGATCGCCCGGCGACGGCGCTCGCGTCGTTCGCGCTAGCGATCTTCACGCAGGGCTCCTTCGTCGCCCTGAACGCGTGGCTTGGAGCGTCGCTCGGCGTTACCCCCGGCGCGCCCGCGTGGCTGCTCGCATGGCCGCTCTCGAAGGTCGTCGCGATGGTGGGCTTCACGCTCGGCGGTCTCGGCGTGCGCGAAGGCGCGCTCGCCCTGCTGCTCGCGCCGTTCGGCGTGCCCGCGACGTCCGCACTCGCACAGGGCCTCGTGTGGCAAACCGTGCTGTTCGCGTTTGGCGTTGTGGCTGGAGCGTGGGCGTGGCTCGGGCGCGGCCGAGAATCCTAATCACTCACAAAAGTGCTGTCCGGCAGAGGAGCTGCGCACCGCTCGCGCCCAGAGCGCAACCCCGACGGCGCTGGCGGCGCTCGCCGCTGCCAGCGTGAACATCAGCGCGCTCGCGCCGAACGCGCCGCCGGCTGCGCCAGCGAGCCACGGCAGCGCGCCGCCGCCGAGCGAGCCAAACGCGACGACGAGCGCCAGCGCCGTGCCGCGGCGCAGCGGCGCCGCATCGCCTGCGAGCACGACCAACACGGGGAACACCGCGCCGAGCGCGAAGCCGATCGCCGTACTCCACAGCGCGAGCCAAGAGACGGCGCCCGCGGCTCCGAGCGCGAGCAGCAGCGCAGCGGCCAAGCTGGCGCCGAGCACGGGCTCGCGTGCGCGCGCGGGCAGCGCGAGCCGCGCGAACGCGATGCGCGCGAGGAAGAGCCCCGCCCAGAAGCCCGAGATCGCGAGCGAGCCGCGCGCAGCGCTGATGCCGAGCGCGCCCGCGTAGCCTGGCAGCAGCGTGGAGAGCGCGGCCTCGAGCCCGACGTAGGCGCAGCTCGCGAGCGCGAGCGGCGCGAGAAGGCGCAGCGGGAGCGCTGGCGCCGCGCGCGCGGGCGTGGCTGCGCCGGCGGGCGCTGGGAAGCGCGTCGCAGCGCCGCAAC
>JANNDT010000126.1:0-9033 GCA_031387905.1 Deltaproteobacteria bacterium | reverse complement strand
ACGGTGTCGGTGATGCGCACGCCGCAGGCGAGCCACGCGGCGATCGAGAGGCTGCGCCCGCCGAGGTACGCGGCCCACGATTGATTCGGGTGCTTGGCCGCTATGAACCCGCGCAGCGCGCCGAGCTGCGGCCTCAGATAGCGGCTGCCGTACACCACCTCGACGTCGCCGCGCTGGAGGCGCCGCAGCATCGGCACGTAATCATTCGGGTCGTACTCGAGGTCGGCATCCTGAATGATCACGTACTCGCCCGTCGCGAGGCTTAGGCCGCGGCGCACCGCGGCGCCCTTGCCTTGGTTCGGAACTTGACGCTCGACGCGCACGCCCGGCACCGCGGCCGCGATCTCCGCGGTGCGATCACTCGAGCCGTCGTCGACCACGAGGATCTCGCGCTCGACGCCGACGCTCGAGAGATCCACGGCGCGGATCTGCTCGAGCAGCGTGCCGATGAACTTCGCTTCGTTGTACGCGGGGATCACGATCGACAGCTTCTTCGCGCTCACGCTTCGCGCTTCCTCTGCGCCAGGTGCGCCTCGACGCGCAGCAGTTCCTCGCGCGTGTTGATGCCCACCGACTCGATCTCGTCCGACACCGCGAACGTCGTCACGCAGCCTCGCCCGCGCATCCACGGTACGAACGGCAGAAAGTTGCGCTCGCCAGTGCCCGCGCCGCGCGCTGCCGCTTCCTCCGCGTCAAAGCGCGCTAGCTCCTCGAAGAACGCGCGCCGCGAGAGCGCAAACAAGCCCGCATCGCCTTCGCCGCGCGCGGGCATCGCGTCGCGTTCGCGCGCCTGCAGGATGCTCGCGATGCGGCCATCGGCGTCGCGCTCCAAGTGGATGTACGGCGCAGCGCGCAGCACGGTCGGCATCGCGACGACGGCGTCCTCTTCACTCGCGTCGTCGCAGGCCCGCGCGAGCCGGGCCGCGGTGTTCGCGCTGATCGCCACCTGATCGCACCAAGTGATCCACACCCAGTTGGGCAGCGCGGCACGCGCGCGCAGCGCGGGTTCCGCGAGTCGAATTGCATCGAGCATCCCGGTCGCGCACGGCTGCACCACGACTTCGCCTAACACACCGCGCAGCTCGAGATGCGCGCGCAGCGCGCCCTCGGCGGCCGGACTCGCAACGAGCACGACGAACTCCACGTGCGGGAGATGTCGATCGAGCAGCCAGTCGAGCATCGGCCGGCCGGCGACGAGCGTCAGCGCCTTCGGCAGATCGCTGCCGAGCCGCGTGCCCGCGCCCGCGGCGGGGATCACGAGCGCGCGCGTCATCGCGGCAGCCCGAGCGCGTCCGCGAGCGCCGCGAGATCGGCGTACGCGCCGCGCATGCGCGCATCCTGAGGCAACTCGCGCGTGGGCGGCGCGCTGCGCACGAGCGCCACATGCGCGCCCGCCGCGAGCGCAGCTCGTACGCCCGCGACGCTGTCTTCCACCACGAGCGCGCGCTCCGCCGCGACGCCGCACAGCTCGAACACCCGCGCGTACACGTCGGGCGCGGGCTTCCCACGCGCGATGTCCTCCGCCGCGACGACCACCTCGAAGCGTTCGCGCGAACCCAAGCGCGCGAGCAACAACTCTGCGGTCTCACGCGAAGCCCCCGTGCCGATCGCCAGCCGCGCCGCACGCGCGAAGCGCACCAGCGCCGCCGCCACATCCGCGAACACGACGGGCGCTGTCGTTAGGTGTTGCCGCGCGCGCTCCTGCTTGAAGCCCACGCCCGCATCGAGATCGCCCGCGATGCCCGAGCGCGCCAGCTGCTCCGCCACCACGTCGCGCGTTCTGCGGCCCGCCAGCTCGGGGTAGGGCGGCGCGCCTGCAACACCGAGCTTTTCCCATAATTCTTCGTACGCGCGCGCATGACACGCATCGCTCGCAACCAACACGCCATCCAGATCGAACACGACCAGCGCGAACGGGAAAGTCATGCGCGCCGGAGGCGACCCGCGACGAGCACCGCCAGCGCGCGCAGGCCGTCGCCGGCGGTCGTGCGCTTCGCCTGTTGCGGCGACATCGAGAGGAAGTGCACGGGCGTCTCGAACAGTTCGCCGCCGCTGCCGAGCAGCGCCGCGAGTAAGCGCTGATTCAGCGCTTTGTCCGCGAGCGCAAAGCCCACGCGTTCGAGCAACTCGCGCCGCACTGCGCGGGCGCCCGAGAGCGTGTCGGTGACGTAGCGGCCGTAGAGCGCGAGCGTTGCGAGCGAGAGCGCTTGGCTGCCGAGCGCGGAGAGTGCGCCGAGCAGGGGGCTCTTCTCGTATCGCACGCGATACGACTCGCGCACGTCCTGCACCGAAAGGCGCCGGCTGCCCCACGCGGCATCGACGCGGCCCGTGCGAAGCAGCGCGAGCAAGTCGACGAGATCCTCGCCGCGGTACATGCCCGAGGATTCGAACAGCGCGACGTACGCGAACTCGCCCGCAGTAACCGCCGCGCGGAATGCGCTCACGTCGTCGGCCGCCGCGACTGAAGCCGCGCGCACGTTTTTCGTCGCGAACGGCAGCGCGCCGGTGAGTTCGCTCGGCAGCTCGGCGTCGCTCGCGTAGAAGAACGTCGCATCGACAGCCGCGCGCTCGAACCCCGCGCGCGTCGCCTCGAGCAGGGTCTGCGCGATCTTGTCGCGCGAGTCGGTTTCGAGCAGCAGCACCGCAACACGCGGCCGCTGCGCGCGCGCCGCCAGCGCTTCCACGAACGGGCCGATCACTTTCGCCGCGTCGTGCCGCCCGGTCGCGGCATCCTCGTAGTTCGCGACGCGAACCAGCCGCGGATCTTCGAGCCGCTGGAGGCTGCCGAGCGGGATGTACGGCGTCTCCGCCTCTGCGCTCGCCGGGTCGTTGATTAGGCAGTGCGAGATCAGACACGGCGCCGGCAGCGGGTTCGTGCCCTTCTCGCGCAGGTAGTAGAGCGCCTTCTCGACGATCTCGACCGCGTCGGCGTCGGGAATCTCCGTGTCCTCGTGCAAATTCGTGACCAGCACTTTCGCGGCGCGCAGATTCTGAGCGATGTGCGAGCCGAGGCCCGGCGTCAGATACGACGGCAGCAGGCTCGAGTGCTGCGTGCCCGGCGCGTAAACGATCAGGTCCGCTTCGGCGAGGCGCGCCACCAGCGCCGGATCGAGCCGCAGCGTCTGCTCGTGCGCAGCGATCTCCGCGCGCAATTCCGCCTCGCTGCCCTCGGTCTCCTTGAGTGGCGCATCCACCAGGAAGATCTCCTGGATGTAATTGCGGCGGCCCGCGTCGACGATGTCGGCTTCGCTCGCGAGCAGCGCGCCCGAGCGATCGAGCGCGACGAGCACTGCGTTGGCGCCATCGGTGACGTCCATGATCACGCCGCGCGGCACGCCCACCAACGCCGAGTAGCGATCCACCGCCGCGTTGAAGTTGCGGCCCGCCAGCAAGAACGCGCCCGCGAACACGAGGTTGCCCACGGCGCAGTCCGTGAAGTTGAACTGATCGCGGCCGGTCGCGAGATCGCCCTCGAACGCGCCGAGCGCCTCACGCAGCGCGGCGCGCGTAGCGGCCGGAAGCTGCGCGGCGAAGGCCGCCACTGTGGGCGCGGCAGCTCCAACCACCGGCGCGCCGGTCTCGATCGCGCGCAGCGCGGCCAGCGCATCCTCGCGCGAGCACGGCTCGGGCAGGCGATGATCGAGCAACTCCACCAGCGCGGCCGGGCACGATTTGCGCGTGGCGGCAATCGTCGAGGCGTTCTTTCGAAAATCCGAGGGCCCGAGGCAGTTGCCGAGGTAGCGCCGCACTTCGCCCGTCGATTTGCCGTCGTCGTAGCCGTTGATCGCGACCGTGAGATCGACGTTCAGATTGGCGGCGAGCAGACGCACCAGTGCGCCCGAGCCGCGGCCCCCGGAAAACACGATCACTCGCACTCGCGTTGCGTCGCCTGTGCTCACGCGTTGCTCCGTCGAGACCCTACATCGGTTGCCAGGACGCTCTCCGGTAAGTGGCCGCCCAGTCTTCACGGTGACGAATCAGCAGCCACACAGCCGCCACGATCGGGGCGACCTTGAGGGCGAGCGCCGCGAGCAAGGGCGCTAGACCGCCGCCCTCGATCAGCCGAGCGAGTGCGAGCGTGAACACGAGGTTCTGCGCAAGCGAGAGCAGCACCAGCGCGCCGACCGTGCGGCGAACGCCCCGCGGCGCCTCGTCCCAACAGGCGAGCCAAAACGCGACGGGCAGGAACAGCACGGCCAAGTAGTGCTCCCACGCGGTTTGCGCGAAGAGCAGGAAGAACGTCAACGCGAGCAGCCAGTGGTGGTGCGTGCGGGCGGGCGCGGGCAACTCTGTGCGGCGAGTCCACCAGGCGAGGCCCGCAAAGCCGGCGGCGAGCGTGGCCTCGAACGCGAGCGTGAGCGCACGCGGAAGTTTCAGCGCGGCCGACACAGGCGCCCCCGCGTACCAGCGCGCGAGTTCGTTCGGCACGATCCAGAGCGAGCTGTTACTGGTCCAGCGCGCGATGCCGCCTGCGTTCGCCACCAGCTTCGCGAGGAACGTCTCGTGCAGCGGCCAGCCGCAAAGCGCGAGCGAGAGCGCGCCGAGCCAGATGCCGTGCAGCGCGGAGATCGCGATGAAGCGCGGCCCCGCCAGCAACGCGAGCGCGGCGTAGCCGAGCACGAACGCAGGCTTGATCGCCACGGTGAGCGCGAAACACAGCGACGCCCACGCCACGCGGCCGCGCGAGTGCGCGAGCAGGCCGAGCGTGAGCAGCAGAAATGCGAACGGCGTGGTTTGGCCGCCGACGCGGTAGACGGTCCAGAACGGCTGAAAGAGCAGAGCGGCGACGGCGAAGCGCGCGGCGTAACGCGCGCGCGCGCCGGGCGCGTCGCCCAGCCGCGCGAGGCCCGCGCGGAATAACAACCACAGTGCCGCCCAGAGCGCGGCCGTGCCGGCGAGCTTGAAGGCGATGAGCGCGCCGAACGTGCCAAACGCGGCGAGCGGGGCGTACAGGAAGGCGCTGATCGGCGCACCGTAGAAGTCGAGGTGCGTGCTCGGCGCTTTTCCGGCGATGGCGGTGGACGCGTCGTAGATGTCTGCGAGCTGGCCCGCAGCGACGCGCCGGCCGGTGTCGTAGAAGTTCGCGAAATCCCAGCCGTAGCCCGCGGGCGTGGCAATGCCCGCCGTGCAGCCCAGCACGAGCAGCACGAGCGCGATCCGCGCAATTCGCGCGGCCTGCGCCTCGCTCATGGCGTGGCGGCCCCCGCCGCCGCACTCGCGGGTGGCACGAGCCGCTGCTCGGCGAGGAAGCGCGCGATGCGCTTGCCGGTGCGCGCACGGCCTGCGGCTGTTAGGTGGATGCGGTCCGCGTCGAAGTCTTGCGCGGGGTCGAGTTCATCGAACAGGTCGAGCAGCGGGAGCCCTAGCCGCGCGGCGATTTCCGCGAGCTTGCGCTGCGGGAAGCGCACGCGCTCCGCATCGCGCGCGAGGTAATCCTCGCGCAGCTGGTCCGCGAACGGGAAAGCGACCACGAAGACGCGGAAGCCGCGCTGCTCGCCGAGCGTGCGCATGCGTGCGAGCTGCGCCGCAACGTCGCGCCAGGGCGCCTCCTCCCACGCGGTCCCGAAATCCGGGCGCAGCTCGAAGCTGAAGCGGTCACCGGCGTACAGCTCGATCAGATCGTCGAAGACCGAGAGTTTGCCGCGCAGCCACACCAGGAAGTGGCTCTTCGCGAGCCCTCGGTAGAGGGGGCTCCGCACTCCCTGCCGCGCCTCGCTCGAGAACGAATACGTCTGCCCGACGATCTCGCCGTTCACGACTTTGAATTGGTGCAGGATCTTGTGCAGGTCGTTCAGGATGAACGAGACGCCCACGAGATCGGGCTCTGCCGTCACGCCGTACTTCTCGAGGAACACGGTTTCCTGATAGTTCGTGTAGCCGCGCACGCCGGCATTCACGACTTCGCTCGGCGCGAGCGAGGGGTTCTCTTGGAGCGCGCGCTCGAGTTGGCCCGGGTACGTGTCGGCGGCGCTGTCGCCATAAAACGGAACCGAGTCGCCCAATAACAGCACTCGGAAGCGGCGCTTCGGCGTTTCGATCGGGTCGTCGCGCAGGCCGAGCCCGTTCCAGCCATCGAAGCCGGGCCGCGGGCGGTAACCGAGATCTTCGTCGTAGATCGCCCAGCTCTCGCCCGCGACATCCTTGCTCGCCGCAGCATTCTCGAGCACGCGCGTCGCGACCTCGAGCGCCCCGAACACGAACGCGCCGCTCAGGCCGAGCAGCACGAGATTGCCGAGCCACGCGCGCTTTTTCACCGCCTCGGCCATGCGCTCACTTCACTCTCGCGAGCGAATCGCCCGCGCCGAACCAGTACCCAACTACTTCACCGAAACCCCACGCCAGCACAAACAGCGCGATCAGCGGCAGCGAGAGCCACAGCTTCTCGGTGTGGCGCCCCTTCGCGAGAATGCGCGAGACGGTGCGCGCGAACAGCACGGGCGGCAGCGCGAACGCCGCCGCGCCCATCGCGAGCTTCTTTGCCGCGCCCGCAGCCGCGACGCGCGCGCCGGCGTAAGAGCGCGCGTAGAGATAACGCTGCGAGAAATACTCCGAGAACGTGTAGTGCTTCTTGTGCCCGATCACGATCTCGGGGTCGCACCAGAGCGGCACGCCGTCCGCGCGCAGCGCGTCGTGAAGCGAGTTTTCCCAATGGCCCGCATCGAGCAGCCCGAGGTGCTTCGCGAGCAGTGCGCGCTGGTAGAGGATGTTATTCCCGGTGAGCCACTCGACTTCGCCGGCGGGCAGCGGCGGCAAGCAGTGGCTGTACTCGCACAGAAAGCAGGCCCAATCGAGCAGCGTCTCGGTCGCCGCGTTCGCGACCGCGCCGCCCACCACGGGGTGCCCCGCCGCGAGCCCCGCGAGCAGCTGCTTCGCCCAGCCGCGCGGCACGATCACATGGTCCTCGATCACCGCGACCGCTTCGCTCTTCGCCTCGCGAAAGGCGAGCGCGCGCATCTGGGGAATCGCCAGCTCGGGGGCGACTTGCAGCACGCGCGCCCAGGGGGCCTCTACCCGCACTGCGGCGGCGGCTGCTGCGCCGAGCCGGTTGACGACGAGCACCTCGAGCTCGACATCCTCGCGTTCGCGCGCGAGCGCAGCGAGGCAGCCGAGCAAATCGCCGAGCGTGTTCACCGCCGGCACGATCACCGCGAGTCGATTCATGCCGCGACGCCTTCGGTTCGCCTGTGGATCGGCCGATGCAATCCCGCTAGCGATAGCTGTGAAGGGCGGAGCGCGACATGCGATTCGGCGTAATCGGTGCGGGCGTGATCGGGCAACTGCGTGCGCGCGCCATCGCGCTGCACCCCGGCGACGAACTCGCCGCGATTTCCGATCCCAACGTCGGGGCCGCGCGGCAAGCCGCGGCGGGAACGCGCGCGCGGGCAGAAGCGGATCATCAGGCGTTCCTCTCAGATGACAGCGTGGAGGCCGTCTTCGTCTCGACGCCGGCCCAACTTCACGAGCGCATCATCCTCGACGTGCTTTCTGCGGGCAAGCACGTGTTCAGCGAGAAACCGCTTTCGAACTCGCCCGAATCGTGCCGGCGCATTCTCGAAGCGGCGACGCAGAGCGGCAAGCACGTCGCGGTCGGCTTCAATCACCGCTTCTATCCCGCGTTCCGTTTCATGAAGCAAGCGATCGACGAAGGCCGCATCGGAAAAGTCGACGAAGTCCGGACTTATGGTGGGCATGACGGCGTCGCGAACTTCCGGGCCGACTGGATGTACAAGCGCCCGCACTCGGGCGGCGGCGCGATGATGGACGTCGGCATCCACATGACCGACCTCGCGCGCTTCATGGTGGGCGACGTGGTCGAGGCATATGGCGTCGCGGGGGAAAACATCTGGCACGTCGAAGGCTCCGAAGACCGCGCGCTCGCAGTGCTGAAGACCGCGCACGGTGCACCCATTCAATACGGCGCGAGCTGGAACGAGTGGAGAGGTTATAAGGCGTGGATCGAGGCCTACGGCGACCGCGGCATGGTGCGCGCGCAGTACGGCCCGATGTTCAACTTGTTGATCGAACAAGCGAAGCCCGGCGCGGCGCGCAAGAGGACCTACAAGCCGTACCTCGATGTCGCGCTGCGTGAGAAGCTCAAAGGCTGGGAGACGACGACGCTGCTCTCGTTCCGCGCCGAACTCGCGGAGTTCCATGAGAAGCTGGCCGGCAGGAAGTCACTCGTGGCGGACGTGTGGGACGGTGTGCAAGCCGTCGAGATCGCCGACGCCGTCTATCAGTCCTCGCGCAGCGGCCAGCCGGTGCGCTTGCGCGGGCGTTAGGCGAAGTTGCGGCGGGGGGACGCGCCGCGGTGAGACTCTCGGTGGTGGTGGCGATCGTGGACGGTGGCGAGGCGCTCGAGCGCTGCCTCGCGGCGCTGCGCGAGCAAGATCTCGCGGGCGAGCTGGACGTGATCGTGCCGACGGATGCACGCAGCGAAGACGACGCGGCGAGCTCGCTGCTCGCGCTGCACGAACGCGTCGATCGCCGGCGCGCCGTCGGCCTCGCTGCTGCACGCGGCGACATTGTCGCGCTGCTCGAAGATCGCGTGATGCCACGGCGCGACTGGGCGCGGCGCTTGCTCGAAGCGCACGCGGCCAAGCCCGAGGCAGCGGTGATCGGCGGTGCGGTGGCGGCACCGAGCGGTTCCACGCTCGAGCACGCGGTTTACTACTGCGACTACGGCCGCTACCAGCCGCCGTTCTCCGCGGCGCCCGCTGCGTGGCTGAGCGACGTGAACGTCTCCTACAAGCGCGCGGCGCTCGAAGCCACGCGCGAACTCTGGTGCGAGCGCTACCACGAATCGAGCGTGCACTGGAGACTGCGCGAGCAGGGCGCGCTGTTATGGGCGACGCCCGACGCTGTGGTCGACGCCGCGCGCGGCGCGAACGCGGCGCTCACGCTCGCCGGGCTGCTGCGCGAACGCGTCGCCTTCGCGCGCGTGTTCGGCTGGACGCGCGCACGCGAGGCCAGCCTCGCGCGCCGGCTCGCGTGGCTCGCGCTCACGCCCGCGCTGCCGTTCGTGCTGACGGCGCG
>JANNDT010000124.1:0-9128 GCA_031387905.1 Deltaproteobacteria bacterium | reverse complement strand
GCGATCTGCATGCCGCGATGGCGGCAGGCATTACGGAAGACGCACACCACGCCGTCGCCGCCGCGCACCGCGACGAGCGGTGTGCCGGCCGCCTCGCGCGCCAGGTACGCGCCCGGCTCCGCGAGCGCGGCAGAAGGACAGAATGGCGTTGGCACGCGGCGCATCACGCGCACGATCTCCGCCTGCAGCCGCTCCTCGGAGCAGTAGTTCGCGACGGGCTCTCGCCAGATCTCGTCACTCAGGTCGGTCGTACCCGCCTCGATGTGCGCGAACACGCGCTGCGCTACGCCGCGATCGTCGAGCAGAGTCGTCATCCAGCTCCTCCTCGCTTTCGCCGTCAGAGCTTGCCTTCACTCATCAGGTCCACTGGATCGCGCAGGCCGAGCATTCCCAGGTAGCCGCCCGCGCTGGCGATCGCGTCGTGCACCGCGTAGCCGAGCACCTCCTGCGCTTGCCGCGGCAGCGTGCGCGCCACCTCCGGTGGCACCGCGAGGTAATTATTCTCCTCGGTGCGCAGCCAGCCGAGCGTGTACGAAATGTGCAGGCCCGGGCGCCATTCAGCGCGGGTCGAGTTCGCGCCCGCGCCGTGGATCGTCGAGCCGAGGTAGATCACCGCGCTGCCGGCAGGCATTACCGCGTCGGCGATCTCGTGGGGCTCGGGCTTGCGCGTGCGCGGCCAGTGATGGCTGCCAGGCACCAGCCGCGTCGCGCCGTTCTCCACGCGGAAGTCGTCGAGCGCCATCATCGAGGCCAGTTGCAGCTCTCCGTGCGGGCGGGGCACGTGAATCCACACGTCCTCGTCGCGGTGCAGCATCTGCGCCTCGGCGCCTGGGCCGCGATCGATCAGGTGCCCGAGGTTCAGCTGGTAGCGCGCGCACGACGGGAGCAGCACGCGATCGCACAGCCCTAAGAAGTGCGGGTGGATGAGGACCTCGGTCGCGAACGCGCGCGAGCGCGCGGCCATCGCGTTCACGTGCCGTGTCTTGTCGCCGAAGAAGTACTGAATCAACGGGTTCAGGTGCTTCATCGCCGGGTTCGCCGCTCCACGCGCGGTAGCCACGTCGGCCTTGATCTGCGCGACGACTTCGGGCGCGAGGAACCCCTCGATAATCACGCCGCCGTCGTCTTTGAGCGCTTGCTCTAAAGCGTCAACCGAATCGCTGACGTGCAGACGGCGAAGGGATGCGGGCATCTCGTTCTCCTTCGAATCGGGAAACGCAGCGGCGCGGCAAGCCTACCGCGCCGCTGCCCGCCCCGGCTCACGCAGCCTCACGCTGCGTGCTTTGCCACCAACTCGCGCAGTTGCGCGTCGCCCACTTCGCGCTGCGTGGCGGCGATGCGCTGGAAGGCGCGGAACGCGCGCGCCAGCGGGGCTTCCTCGAGCGCGAAGCCAAGCGCCGCGATGCGGCTCGCGAAGCCCGCGCGCCCTGAGAGCTTGCCCAGCACGATCTCGCTGCCCACCGGGTGCCCGATCAGCGCCGGGTCGAGCACCTCGTAGGTCTCACGCAGCTTGAGCACGCCGTCCTGATGAATGCCCGACGCGTGGCGGAAGGCGTTGCCGCCGACCACCGCCTTGTTAGGCGGAATCGCGATGCCCGAGCGCTCGGCGACGACGCGCGAGAGCTCGTGCAGCGTGCCGAGGCGCAGCCCGGTTGTTACGCCGAGGCGCGCGCCGTGTACGTGCAGCGCGGCGGCCACTTCTTCGAGCGAGGTATTGCCCGCGCGCTCGCCGATGCCGTTGATCGTCAGCTCCACCTGCCCTGCGCCCGCCGCAATAGCAGCGAGCGCGTTCGCCGTAGCGAGCCCGAGATCGTCTTGCCCATGAAACGAGAGCGTCGCGGCCTCGAGTTCCGGTACGCGCGCGCGTACGTCGCGCAGCATGGCTGCGACCTGATCGGGCGTCGCGCAACCCACCGTGTCGGGGAGGTTCAGCGTGGTCGCGCCCGCAGCCATTACGGCGCGCGCCAGCTCGGCGATGAACACGGGATCGGCGCGCGTCGCATCCATCGGCGAGAACTCGACATCGTCCGTGAACTCGCGCGCGCTGCGCACCATCGCCGCCGCCATCGCGGCCACCTGCTCGCGCGATTTGCCGAGCTGGTGCGCGAGCTGCATGTCGCTCGCGTTCACGAACACGTGGATGCGCGGCGCGCGCGCGCGCCGCAATGCCTCGCCCGCAACGGCGATGTCGCGCGGCACCGCGCGCGCGAGCGCGCACACCCGCGCATCGCGCACTTCGAGCGCCACCGCCGCCACCGCCGCGGCCTCTTCCGGCGAGCTCACGGGAAAGCCCGCTTCGATCACGTCGACGCCGAGCGCTTCGAGACGCAGAGCGATCTCCGTCTTGTCATGCGCGCTGAAGCACACGCCCGCGGCCTGCTCGCCGTCGCGCAGCGTGGTGTCGAACACCGTGATGCGGCGCGGCGGTGCGGTGGGCGCTTGATTGGGGAACCCGGAACGATTGGCTTCGTCGGACTGCATGAGTCTCTCCTGTGGTTTCGCCGCCGCCCGCGACGCCGCCGGAGAGAACTCGTGCACTCGTGGCCCAGAAACACGAAGCCCCCTCCGGCCGGCGAGGCGGGAGAGGGCTTCGTTATGCGCCTGCGGACGCTACCCCTCTTCCGCCCCCGTTAGGAGCAGGCTGATTAGGCCGAGGGCCAAGCCGCACTGCGCGTTTCGTTGCATGTGCGTCGGAGTAGCCCAGCGAGCGCGGGGCTGTCAATCCGCGCGTGGTAGCGTGACGCGATGAAACGCGAATCCGGCTTTCTCGAACGCGACGGCGAACGCGTCTACTTCGAGTGCGCGGGCGACGGCCCGCCGCTCGTGCTCACCCACGGCGCCGGCGGCAACCACGCCGTCTGGTTCCAGCAAGTTCCGCACTTCGTGAGAACGCGCCGCGTCGTGCTCTGGGATCAGCGCGGCTTCGGGCGCTCGACTGCGCGCGGCGGACCCAACACTCCGCAGCGCGCGACGGCCGACCTCGCCGCGCTGCTCGATCACCTCGGCATCTCGCGCGCCGACGTGGTCGGCCAATCGATGGGTGGCTGGGCCGCGCTCGGCCTCGCGCTGACGCGGCCTGAGCGCGTGCGCTCGCTCGTGCTCGCCGACACGCCTGGCGGCATCGACTCGCCAGAGCTACGCGCCGCTTGGACGAACGTCGCGAGCGGCGGCGGTTTCTCGGTCCCCGAACTCGGCCGTCACCCCGCTGTCGCCGCAGACTTCTTCGAGCGCCATCCGGAGCGCGCCGTGCTCTACCAACAACTCGGCGCGTTCGGCGAGCCGAGACTCGCGGACGTGCTTCCCAGCCTCATCGCGGCGCGCCACGATTCTGCGGCGCTCGCGAGCCTGCGTTGCCCGGTGCTGCTGATCGTCGGCGAAGTGGACGGCCTGTTCTCGCCCGACTTGATTGCGGCCAGCGCGAAGCAGCTCCCGGCCGTGTGCCGCGCGCGCGTGGTGGTGATTCGTCGCGCTGGGCACTCGCCGTATTTCGAGGAGCCCGCGGAGTGGAATCGCGTCGTCGCGGAGTTCATCGCCTCGGCGATGTGAGCGCACCGGCAGCGAGTGCCCGCCTTGGAGCTACTCCAGCAACTCCGGCGCGAACCCGCGCCGCAGCGTGTTCTCCGTGATTACGCGCGGGTCGGCGAATTGCAGCAAATAGTTAGGCCCGCCGGCCTTCGCGCCGGTGCCGCTCATGCCGAAGCCGCCGAACGGCTGGCGGCCGACGAGTGCGCCGGTCGAGCCGCGGTTCAGGTAGAGGTTGCCGACGCGGAACCGGCGGCGCGCTTCGTCGAGGTGGGCAGGCGAGCGCGAGAACACGGCGCCGGTGAGCGCGAACTCAGTGCTCGCCGCGACGTCGAGCGCGTGCGCGAAGTCGCGCGCACGGAAGACCGCGAGCACGGGCCCGAACAACTCGCGCTGCATGAGGGCGTGCTGCGGGTCGTCGACCGCGAGGATCGCGGGCGGCACGAAGTAGCCGCTCGAGGGCGCGTTGCCGACGAACAGCTTGCGCGCGCCGGGCGAATCAATCGCAGCGATTAGGCGCTGCTGCGCTTCCGCATCGATCAGCGGCCCGATCGCGGTGCTCGCCAGAACCGCGGGACCCACTGCCAGCGAGCCCGCTGCGGCGACGAGACGCGCAACGAACGTGTCGTACACGTCGCTCGAGACGATGGCTCGCGAGCACGCGGAGCATTTCTGCCCGGCGTAGCCGAGAGCGCTGCGCAGAACGCCTAACACCGCCTCGTCGAGGTCGGCATCGTCGTCGATGACGATCGCGTTCTTGCCGCCCATTTCGCAGACGACGCGCTTCACCTGCGTTTGCCCCGGCTGCGTCTTCGCCGCCGCCGCAACGATGGCGAGCCCGACGCTTTTACTGCCGGTGAACGCGATCTGCGCGACGTCGCGATGCGAGACGAGCGCCGCGCCGACCTCCTCGCCGACGCCCGGCAGGAACGACACGACCTCCGCGGGGAAGCCCGCAGCAAGCATGTGCACGTAGAGCGCATGCGCGATCGCGCTCGACTGCTCGGCAGGCTTCAGCACCAGCGTGTTGCCCGCAACGAGCGCCGCCGTCGCCATGCCGGTGAGGATCGCGAGCGGGAAGTTCCACGGGGCGATCACGACGCACACGCCGCGGCCCTCGTACCAGAGCGTGTTCTCCTCACCGAGCACGTCGCCTTGCGAGCGAGGCGCGAGCTCGACGAGCGCTTGCCGGGCGTAATAACGACAGAAGTCGATGGCCTCGGCGACATCGCCATCGGCCTCGCGCCAGGGTTTGCCGACTTCGAGGCACTGAAGTGCGGCGAGCTCATGGCGATCGCGCTCGAGGAGATCCGCGAGTTTCTCGAGCAACGCGGCGCGCTCGGCGAGCGGGCGATCGCGCCACGCGGGCCACGCACGCTTCGCGACTGCGAGTGCCGTGTCCACATCCTCGACGCTCGCGAGCGCAACGCGGCTCACGCTGCGCGTTGTCTCGGAGGGGCACGCGCGCTCGAGGGTGCGAAGCGCGCGCGGCGCGTGGCCCGCGATCACGATCGGCACGTCGATGCGCCCGCGTTGGAGCGCGGCCTCGACCGCGCTCGCGAATGCACTGCGCTGCGCGACATCGGCGAAGTCGGTGAGCGGGCAGTTCTCGAATGGCGTCGCGAGTTCGCCGCGCCGCATCCGGGGACCACGCGCAGCCTCCGAACTTGGCCGCGCGGCTGGCGCGGCGAGCAGCGCCGCGACATCGACGTGCTCGTGATGTGAGAGCCGCAAGAAGCCCGCGTTCGCAGTGTTCTCGAGCAAGCGGCGCACGAGGTACGCCATGCCGGGAAGCAGCTCGCCCACTGGTGCGTAGACGCGCACGCGCTGCCCGCGCGCACGCAGCGCCGCGCGCTCGGGCTCCGCCATGCCGTAGAGCATTTGCACTTCGTAGCCATTGGCCGGCACGCCCAGCTCCTCCGCAACGGCGAGCGCGTGGGCGAGCGAGCGCAGGTTGTGCGAGCCGAACGCCGGCGAAGTCTCTGCGTACGTTTCCAGCAGCCGGCGCGAGAGGCGCTCATAACAAGCATCCGTCTCGGCCTTGGTACGCCACACCGGCGGCGGCCATCCGTTTTGGTCGGCTTGCACCGTCTCGGTGTCCCAATAAGCGCCCTTCACGAGCCGGATCGTGAGCGGCGCGCCGCGCTTACGAGCGAGCTCGAGCAGCCGCTCATAGATCGGCTCGGCTTTGCGCAGATACGCCTGAAGCACCACGCCGAGGTGGGGCCAGCTCCGCAGCTCCGGCTCGAGCGCGATGCGCTCGAAGAACTCGTACGCGATGCCGTGCGTCGCCCACTGCTCGAGATCGACGTTGAGGAACACGCCGCGGCGTTTCGCCTCGAGGAAGATCGGAAGCGCGCGGCGCAACAGCGCGGCCACCGCGCCGGCGTGGTCCGCCGGATCGAGTTGCGAGTAGAGCGCCGAGAGCTTGATGCTCACGTTCGCGCGCGGGATGGCGCCGTTCGCACCGCGGTCGAGCACCTCGTCCTCCGGCCACGCGGTGACCTGGCTTGGGAGGTTCTCGACCAGATCGCGGTAGCGCGCGAGGTACGCCTCCGCTTCGGGCTCACTGAGCGTCGCCTCCCCCAACAAGTCGACCGTGAAGCCGATGCCGGCGTCGTGCAGCTCGCGCAGCGCGGGCAGCGTGTCTCGCGAATCGCGGCCCACGATGAAGCGCGACGCCATCGCCTCGATGTTCTTGCGCAGCGCCGCCTGCGCGATGCCGCCCGTGAGCCGCGCCGTCGTCGCGCGGAGTGCGGTCGCGATCGCGGCGGGCAGCTCGCGCCCGCCGCGCAATAACATCTCCTGCACGTGCTGCGACACCTGCTCGCGAGTTCGCAGCATCGGGAACACGTCGACGAAGCGGAACAGATCCACCTTGAAGACGGGATCGCGCATCGCCCACGCGAGCAGCTGGCTCTCCCAATACGCGGAGGAGAAGACGCCGGGCGTCTCGCCGCGCGTGCGCTCGAACAGCTCGCGGCCGATGGCCTCGACGCGCGCTTCGAGCGCGGTCGTCATGCGCTTGCGCCCGAATCGACGAGCAGGTTGATCGTGAGGCGAACCATTAGGTCCTTCTGCGCGGGCTCGCTCTCCGCCGTGAGCAGCGCGAGCGCGACGAGCGCGTTGTCCGCAAAACGCGGCACACCGCCGCTGCCGAGCAGCGCGCCGTTGCGGGCGAGATACTCGAGGAACAAGAGCGCGCCGACGCGCTTGTTGCCGTCCACGAACGGGTGGTCCTTGATCACGAAATAGAGGACGTGCGCGGCACGCGCCTCGACACTTGGGTACAGAGGCTCGCCGCCGAAAGTCTGCTCGGTCGCCTCGCCGATCTCGGCGAGCTGCGCGCGCAGGCGTGTTATGGCGGCGCGCGCCTCGTCGGGGCCGAGCGACGCGCTGGGCATCCGCGCGCCCGGGGGCCTGCCCGCGAGCCGATCCTCGTCGTAGGCCAACAGCAGCTGCCAGGTTCGCGCGTACTGCCGTACCACATCGAGCACCGCCCGGCCTTCGCTGGTCGCGAGCGCGTTGCGTTCGAGCGTGCGGCTCACCAGCGCGAGGGATTGCTCGATGTCTCCGAGGCCGCGCTCGCGCAGGCGGCGCTCGTTCAGCGTGAAGCCACGCACCAGGTGCTCGCGAAGGGTGCGCGTGGCCCAGATGCGGAACTGGGTGCCGCGGGCGGACTTGACGCGGTAGCCGACCGAGATGACTACATCGAGGCTGTAGAGCGCGACCGGGCGGTCAGCAGAAGCAATATGCATTTTTTGCATATTGCTTTCCCGGTCCAACTCCCCGTCCGCGAAGACGCTGTTCAGGTGTCGCGATACGACCGACTGATCTCGCTGGAACAGCTCCACCATCTGCGCCTGCGTAAGCCACACACTGTCGCGCTCGAGCTTGACCTCGAGCCGCAACTCACCGTCATCCGCTTCGTAGAGAACCACTTCGCCGCGCGGAGCTGCGCTGGCTGCCGTCATGGCCGAATCCGCCTGCTTGGCCGCTCGCCCGACGGGGTGAGACGAGGAGTGGCGCGAGGTTCATACCGGACGAGCGCGCGGCAGGAAAGCGCTGCGAGTACACGAAGATGCCGAAGTCCCGGAATGCGCGAAGTGAGTTAGCTTCGTCGACTTCTTGGGAGTAGGCGGTGGTCAGCGCGTCGCGTCTAATCGACCGCTGTAGCCATGCCTTCGACGCGAACTCGCGCGAGCGAGGCCTCCGCTACCTGCGCGAGGGGCGCGTCACGCTGCGGCGCGTCGCGCTGGCCGAGGCCGTGGCGTGGGTGCGCGGGAGCGAGGGCCAGCATTACGACGTGCGCGCTCGTTTCGTGATCGCGAGCGTCGTGCATCCCAAGCTCGCGGTCGTCTGCGACTGCCGGCGCTTCGAGGACGGCTATTACTGCAAACATGTCTTCGCCTTGCTCCTGGCGCTCGAAACGCAGCCGCCCTTCGAAGCGCCGGGCGAGGCGCGCATCCAGCTCGTGCGAAACGAGCGTTGGCCCGCTCTGACAGATGCGGTTGACGCCGCGAGCCCCGCCCCAGCCGCTTCGGCGCCCGACCTGCCGGAGCAAATTCCGCGCGCCGAGAGCGGCATCCCGAACTGGCTGCGCGATCTGTCGTCGGGGCTACAGCCGCTCGCTGCGCACGCGAGTCGCGAGCTCTGGTACGTCTTCTCGCAACAGTCAGCCGCGCGCTTCGAGAGCGTCCGCATCAACCTGATGCAGCGCGACCGTAACAAGAGCGGCGCCTGGAACCGCCTGCGCCCCGTTACGCTGCAGCTTCACGAGATCGAGGAATCGGAGGGCGAGACCGATCGCAGCGCGCTTGCCGCGCTCGCGAGTTGCCCGGGCGAGCACTACTACGATTCCCATGGCGGGTCGCTCTCGACGCGCCTAATTCCTGCCGGCCTCCAGGCGTTGATCCTGCCGCTGCTCGCGCAGACCGGTCGCCTGGCTCAGATGGCGCCCGGCGGGGAGCCCCGCGCGCTCTCCTTTGATGGCGGACCGCCGCACCGCCTGCAGCTCCAGCTCCGCGGGGTGGACAGCGGCATTCTCCTCGAAGGCGAGCTGCATGGCGCCTCGGTCGTCAGACCGGATCAGCTTCGCCTGCTGTTCTCGAGCGGGCTTGCGCTCGTGGAGGAGCGCTTCATCCGGCTGGCCGAGCCCGAGTTGCGCGGCCTAATCGATGGGCTGCGCTCGAAAGGCCCGGTCATCGTGCGATCGCGGCACCTGCCGGAGCTGCTCGTCTGGCTCTCCTCGCTGCCGGTGCGCGCGGTCGACGGCCTCGAAGACTTGGGCTGGTCGAACGAAGCGGGCGCGCCGGAACCGCAGCTTCGGATCGCCAAGCCTCGGCCCGGCGCGCAGGCGACGCTGCTCTACGCGCGCGTGCAGTTCGCCTACGCCGGCATGCGAGTCGCGCAGGGGGACCCGCGCACGAGCGTCGCGGATCCGGCCGCGAGGCGGCTCGTCTGGCGCGATCGCGAGCGCGAGGCGGAGTGCGCGCGAGAGTTGCTCGCGCTCGGCTGCACGGAGCTGCCCACGGCGACGCCTCGGGGCCAAGGCGACGTGCAGTTCCCCCGCAAGCGCATGCCCGAGCTGATCTCGGCCCTAATTG
>JANNDT010000109.1:0-6637 GCA_031387905.1 Deltaproteobacteria bacterium | reverse complement strand
CTCGGCCGGCGAGCTCTCGGACGAAGACCGCGCGCGCTACTCGCACGCCGCGCCGTGCAGCGAGTGCGGCGGCGCGCGCGTCGGGCTGGTTGCGCGCCACGTGCGCGTCGCGGGCCGCACGCTCCCTGAGATCGCGGCGCTGCCGATCTCTGCGGTGCGCGCCTGGCTCGCAGCGCTCGCGCTCTCGCCCAACCAGCGCGCGATCGCCGATCGCATTCTCGAAGAGATCCGCGAGCAGTTGCGCTTCCTGTGCGACGTCGGTCTCGACTACCTCTCGCTCGCGCGCCCCACCACCACGCTCTCAGGCGGCGAGGCGCAGCGCATCCGGCTCGCCACCCAAGTGGGCTCGCACCTAATGGGCGTGCTGTACGTGCTCGACGAACCCTCGATCGGGCTTCACCCGCGCGACCACGCGCGCCTGCTCGCGAGCCTCGAGAAGCTGCGAGACGCAGGCAACAGCGTGGTAGTGGTCGAGCACGACGAGGAGACGATTCGCCGCGCTGATTGGGTGATCGACATGGGCCCCGGCGCCGGCGTGCACGGCGGCACGATCGTCGCCGAGGGTACGCCCGCATCCATCATGGCCGACGAGCGCTCGCTCACGGGCGCGTACCTGAGCGGGCGCCGCAGCATCCGCGTGCCGCGGCGTCGCGAACTCGCGAGCGCCGCGCGCCTCGTGCTCAGCGGCTGCAATGCACACAATCTGCGAGACGTGCGCGTCGAGATTCCGCTCGGCCGCTTCACCGTCGTCACCGGGGTGTCGGGCTCCGGCAAATCGACGCTCGTGAACGACACGCTGCACAGGGCGCTCGCGAAGCGGCTGCACCGGGCGCAAGCCGAGCCCGGCGAGCACGCGTCCCTAACAGGCGCGGACGCGCTCGAGCGCGTCGTCGACGTCGATCAAGCGCCGATCGGCCGCACGCCGCGCTCGAACCCGGCCACCTACACGGGCGTCTTCGACGGCATCCGCGCGCTCTTCGCCGCCGTGCCCGAAGCGCGCGCGCGCGGCTACGGCCCCGGGCGCTTCTCGTTCAACGTGAAAGGCGGGCGCTGCGAGACTTGTCAGGGTGACGGCTCGCTGCGCGTCGAGATGCACTTCCTGCCGGATCTGTTCGTGCCCTGCGAGGTGTGCGCGACGCGCCGCTACAACCGCGAGACGCTCGAGATCCGCTACAAGGGCAAGACGATCGCCGAGGTGCTGGAAATGCCGATCGAGGAAGCGGCGTCGTTCTTTGAGAACGTCCCGAAGGTGCGCCGCCCGCTCGAGACGCTGCGCGATGTTGGCCTCGGCTACCTGCACCTCGGGCAGCCCGCGACAACGCTCTCGGGTGGCGAAGCGCAGCGCGTGAAACTCTCGCGCCGCGGCGACGCCAAGACGCTCTACTTGCTCGACGAGCCCACCACGGGCCTGCACTTCGCCGACATCGAGCGCCTGCTCGACGTCTTGCAGCGCCTCGTCGAGCGTGGCAATACCGTGCTCGTGATCGAGCATCATCTCGACGTGATCAAGGTGGCGGACTACGTGATCGATCTCGGGCCCGACGGCGGCGAGCAGGGCGGGCGCGTCGTCGCGGCCGGCACACCCGAGGAAGTTGCGCGCTGCGCAGAGAGCCACACCGGCCGCGCGCTCGCCGAGTTGTTGGGATGAACGGGCGGCCCGTGGGGAATCCGTTCCCGAATCCGTCGACGGCGTTCACGCTGGCGGCGGCCGCGTTGTTCATCGCCTTCGTGCTCGCCAGCGGTTTCGGCGGCGGCATCGCCGCCATGGCGGTCGGCAGCGTGCTCGGCTTCGGAGGGCTCGGCTTCCTCGCGGCTCGCGCGGTGCCCGAGCCAGTCGCAGCGCGGCTCGGCCTGACGCCGTTTCCGCTGCGAGCGCTTGCGCCGGTCGCGCTGCTGATTCCGGCCGCGTTCGTGGTTTCCGAGCTCGACAACTGGATCCGCCTCGCGTTCGCGGCGGGCCAGAGCGAGAGCCTCGGCAAGCCGCAGTTCGCAGCCCTCGAGGCGGTCGTCTTCGCGGTCTTGTTACAGCCCGTGCTGGAGGAGTTCTTCTTTCGCGGCGTGCTTTTGCAGGGCTGCGTCTCGACGCTCGGGCGCTGGCGAGGACTGATTCTCGTCGCGGCGCTGCAAATCGTGCTGCTACCGAGCTCGCTGCTCATCCAAGCGTTCGCCGACGAGTCACAGCTCGCGTCCATCGCGAGTGGAGGCGCGCGCACGCTCGTACTCGGCGTGCTGTTAGGCCTGCTGCGCCTCGCGACGGGCTCACTGCTGCCGGGCATCGCGCTCAGCTGCTGCGTCAGCGCGCTCGGCTTCGCCGCGGGGGCGTTCCCCGATCGCCTCGGAGTTCCCGGCTTCAATGCGCCCGGCGATACGACGCCGCTCGCCGTAATGCTTCCGGCCACGCTCGCCGTCGCGTTCGGCGTGTGGCTGCTCGTGAACCAACTCGAGCGCGAGCCCGAGCTGCCGCCGATCCCGCCGCCGCAGCCCGAGGACGACGAGGAGCCGGGGCCGCTGTTCTAGTGCGCTTCGCCGCTCACGTCCCTTCGAGCCTCCCCATCGGCCCCTTGCCGCCGCCGAGCTGTCCCTCCGGCCCGAAGTGCCCGCGGCCGGGGACGTGGTTCACCTCGACGCGCAGCCCGTCGGGGTCCTCGAACAGAATCGAGTAATAACCCGGCGCCCAGGGCCCGATCTCGGGGGCACGCAGAATCGTTATGCCTGGCTCGCCGCGCAGGAACTCGTGCACCGCCGTCACGTCCTCGTTGCTGCGGGCGCGGAAGCAGAAGTGGTGGAGTCCGGCGCGCGTTTGCTCGAACTTCGTGGCGCGCTGCTCGGGCGCCGAGGCGCGCACGAGAATCCCGGTGCGACTGCCAATGCAGTAGAGCGTGTCCGCGTTCTTGATCAGCGTCGTCATCGACAGGAAATGACAGAAACGTTCCCAAAACGGCAGGCAGCGCGCAGCGTCGTTCACGTTCAGCTGGATGTGCGCGATGCCGTTCATCTCGACAGGCATGGAATCTCCGCGGTTTGCACGCCGAGGCGCGCTGTTGGCAGCCTGCTAGCCCACCATCGGCGCGCCGCCAGGGGATGGGAAAACAAGCGCCCTTTCCTGCGCACCGCGGTAAGGCGGCCGCGCTGCTCGTGCCGGTCTCACCCGGGCCCTACCGCACGCCGTTCGTCACCGACGCGCGCCGCGTCGCGCTCGGCGAGCTGGTCATTGTTGAAGGTCCAGCATCGTTCAGTTCGACGGCGACCGCGAGCGCGTGGTCGCCGCCGGCGAGCGGGCCGACCTGCGCGTCGTGCGCGACGGCGCGTGGCAGATCGACGTGAGCCGCACGCTGGCACTAGGCGCCGAACGCGGCCTGTTCCTCGATCGCCCGCACTAGCACGACGAAGGCGGCGCGGGCGAATGGCCGGACGTTGTTGAGGTCGAGCGACGGGATCGACGAGATCCCAGCGGTCGCAGGCAGGCAAGACGAGCCAGAGTTTCGTTATGACAACTTCAGACCGCTGCGACCGATCCCTCGCGCGCTCGAGGAATGATCAACGCCGCCGCCCTCTCCGCCGGTTCCATCCCAGCCCCAGCATCCCCGTTCCGACCAGCAGCAGGCTCGCCGGCTCGGGAACATCGCCCGGATGGACAGCCCACGCCGACAGCAGGATGAACTTCTCGAAGGAGCCCTGGATGCCCGTGTTGAAGCGAAAGTCGTACGCGTCGTCGGGATCATGCGCCGTGCCGGACCAGTAGACGGGCTGAATGTCTGTGAGCTCTTGGCCGCCTATGGCGGTCTGATTGCCGGACTTGATGCCGCCACCTGTCCCACCCAGGTTGTAGTAGAACATGTAGGCCATCTCGTTGTCGCGGCAGGCAACTTCGTCGGCCCCGCCGCCTCCCACGCAGGCGAATCCGAAAGCCGGCGCGCTGGTAGGCCCAACACCCGCAATCACGCTGGTGTACGGCAGCCGCCATCCCGACACACCGTCGACGACCAAGCCGGCTACAAAAGTGTTCGCCTGATCCCAGGTGAGTCCCGAACTGCCCGCCAGATTCGCATTGCGCGTCCAGGTAATGTCGAGGACGTCGTCGTAGACCATGTTGGGACCGCGATCTAGCAGAGCGGCGGATGCGCTGTCTCCGATTCCTATCCCCATCAGCAGTGCCATTGCGCATCGCGTTACCGTTGCGCTGGATCGGTTGCTCACTTGAAGCTCCCTGTGTCGGAAGTGGCGAATGAAATACGACGATCTTCGAAAGCCATCGCAAGATCCATGCCGAAGATTTGGTGACATACGAGCAAGTCGCGATCCCTGCAAAATCAGCCGGTTATCAGGTGAGGCAGGGGTCAGAGGAGCGACCAGCGGGAAACACTTTTCCAGAGGGTAGGAAAAATAAGCGCCCTCTCGACTGTCCGGTACGGGCTTTAGCAGGCTGCGGAGAAACGCAGGCCGCAGAGGAAATCCGGGCTCCACGAAGCGTTTCTCGTGAGTTGAATAGGCGGTTTCGCGATTCGCTCGGGTGAGGCGGAGGGCGGTCGGCCGGCCCGCTCAGCGATTAGGTCGCGCATAGCAGATTCCTCATCCTCACCATGTCGTAGACCGCAGCAGCGAACGTGAACATCCAGCCCACTCTCCGCTTGCCGCGG
This sequence comes from Deltaproteobacteria bacterium, assembly GCA_031387905.1. Taxonomy (GTDB): domain Bacteria; phylum Myxococcota_A; class UBA9160; order UBA9160; family UBA6930; genus VGRF01. The sequence goes on along the minus strand of JANNDT010000109.1, from coordinate 2,000 downwards.
TGCCGCATCTTCCGGATCAGCCCGACTGTTTTCATCCAGCCGAACGACTGCTCGATGCGCTTGCGCTTCTGCTGGCTGATCTCGTAGCCCGCGTGCCGCGTCGTGCGTTCGTCGATCGCGCTCGTCCGGTTCGACGTGTTCTGCGCCACGTGCGGCGTGAGGCCGAGTTCCCGGGTCGCCTCGACAAAGGCGCGCGAGTCGTAGCCCTTGTCGCCGCCCACCGTGCCGCGCCGCCGGCGCAGCGCTTTCCGTAACAGGCGCTCCGCCGCCTCTCGCTCTGCCGTGCCTGTGGACAGCGTCGTCTCGGCCGCGACCAGCAAACCGTGCCGGTTGTCAGACACGACGTGGCCCATGAAGCACAGCTTCGCCTCCTTGCCGGGCCCCTTCTTGTAGAGCCGCGACTCGGGATCCGTCGTCGACTGGTGCGTCTCGTTCTTGCGCCGCTCGCCGTGGAAGTCGCGCTCGCTCTCGCCTTTGCCCGGCTTCTCGCCCTTCGGCCGGAAACTCTTGTGACCCGCCCACGCCTCGACCAGCGTCCCGTCCACCGTGAAGTGCTCGTCCGAGAGCAGGTGCGCAGTGCGCGCCTGGGCGATCACCTCGGCGAAGAACGCCTGCGCAATCTCGCCCTCGAGCAGCCGCTCGCGGTTCTTCGTGAACACCGTCACGTCCCACACGCGGTCGTCCATGGCGAGCCCGACGAACCAGCGGAACAACAAGTTGTATTGCAGCTGCTCCATCAGCAGCCGCTCGCTCCGCACCGAGTAGAGCACCTGCACCACCAGCGCGCGCAACAACTGCTCGGGTGCGATCGACGGCCGACCCGTGTGCGAGTAGAGCTTGCCGAGCTTGCGCGACAACCCGCGCAGCGCCGCGTCCGTCATCGCGCGCATCGGCCGCAGCGGGTGATCGGCCGGAATCCGCTCCTCCAGCGGCACGTAGCTGAACATCGAAGAAGGCTCGGCGTCGTCTCCGCGCATCTCAACACCCCCTAACACCCATCTACCACAGCTGGCTTGCGGCACCAGGGGTTTTTCCGCAGCCTGCTAGGGGTTCGCCTAGCAGCTGCGCGTACTCTCGAGGACCCCGACGGAATTCCGGCGTCCGTCTGCCTAGTCGACCAAGCAAGCGTGGTCGAACTCTCCACCCCCCCAGTCAAAGGAGGCCCATCGTGGCGCTCAATACTGTTCTCTCTGCCCAAGTCCTTCCCGGTGCAATCCTGCGGTACACCGCTGCGATCCAACGCCTCGCCGAGGCGGCGCGTAACAAGAAGGAGCCCTTCACGTGGGGCGCGTTCGAGACTCTCTACGGCGAGCAGGGGCCGATTCGGTACGTGTCGAGCGTTGAAACCTTCGACGCGCTCGGTAAGCGCGGCAGCGTCCCCGAACTCGTCGCGCGGGTATTCGGCGCAGCTGATGCGCCTCGCTTCCTCGAGGAGGTCGGTGCCTGCATCGCGAGCCAGAGCCTCACGGTGGCCGCGGACCGACCTGATCTGAGCTACCTGAGGAGCCCATTCAAGCCCGGCGAGTTCAAGGCGGCCGCGGTCACGCGGACGCGGATCCGCCCCGGCGCTCGGGAGAGCTACGAGGAGCTGCTCCGAAAGCTCTCCGAGGCGATCCCGAAGCTCGACGACCCCTCGCAGCTCATGGTCCGGCAGACGATCGTCGGCAATGTGGCCGAGTACGTTTCGATCCGTCCGCTGCGTGAGCTCCGGGAGCTCGACGCGCATCGCACCCCCGAGCAGCTGCTGATCCAGGCCTTCGGTGCGTCCGAGGGAGGACTGATCTTCCGCAATGGCGGCGCAGCGATCGAGGAGATCGAGCGGTCGATCGTCGGCTACCGGCCGGACCTCTCGAACCCAGTCGCCTGATCCGAGGCCCGGCGTGGCGGCGGGCTCGCCGCCGCCACGCACCGGCCACTCTTCCGCTCCGCGACGCGCGCTGCAATCCTCCGTCCTCCCCGACGGAGGCGACGAAATGGCCCGCGTACTGCGAGACGGCGCG
>JANNDT010000083.1:0-3445 GCA_031387905.1 Deltaproteobacteria bacterium | reverse complement strand
CGGCGCATGGAGCAGATCCAACGAGCGCTCGACCGAGCGCTACGCGCGGCTCGCAGACGTGGCCAAGGACGAGGACCTGTTCAGGGGGAAGCGTTGATAGCGGCGAACCCCGGCACCCGTTTGTCGCCGGTCACCTCGGAGGGGCCGCGAGTGCCTGATCTATCAGGAGATACTGGCGGGGTGGACGGGACTCGAACCCGCAACTTCCGGCGTGACAGGCCGGTGCTCTAACCAGTTGAACTACCACCCCGCGGCGGCGCACTTGATTAGCGCCTGACCTCGGCCGCCGCTAGGCGAGAACGAGGCCTACGCGCGGCCCGCAGCCTCTGCCGCGACCATCTGCGCGGCCTGCATCTGCAAGATGATCGTCATGTCGCCGAGCACTTCGACTTTGCCGCCGAGGAAGGCCTGCATCGGGTCGAGCGCGCCGCTCGAGAGCGCGGCCGCGTCGGCGGCGGTCATGCGCAGCGTGGCGGTCGCCTCCGCCGGAATCGCGCCGGGGCCGAACTTGAAGGCGACGCTCCAGTCGCCGCCCGCGCCGCCGGTGACTTCCATGCGCACGAGACCTTCGAGCTTGGCGAGCTCGCCTAGTGCGGCGGGTGTGGGCGCGGCGGCGATCTGCTGGGCAGCGGCATCGGGCACGCTGCGCAGCGCGCTCGGCCGGAAGAAACGCGCGGCGCCTTCGCCGATCGCGCCGCCCGCGCCGTCGAAGATCGCGCCGCGCCAATCGGAGACGCGCTGTACGTAGGTCACGGGCGCCTCGCCGCGCGGGCCGCGTATCACGCTGACCGCGCCATCGGCGATGCGCACGATCCACTCGCCCCCGCCCTCGCCTTCGAGCACGAGCCCGAGCGAAACATCGAGGCCTGCGCTGCCCGGCGGTAGGCCCGCCTCCGCGAAAGCGCGCGGCAACCAGTCCTAGAGGTACTCGCTCGGCGAGTTCGTCTTGCTCGGCAGCTCAGGCACGGCGGCTCCTTCACTTCGTGGGCCGCGCAGCATAGGCGCTGACCGGGGACGTTCCTCGACGAGTTGGACGCAGGCGGACGAAAGCGGACGCTCCGGCTGGTGCCCGCTTGCGCGCGGTCACGTCCATTTCGTCAAGGAACGTCCCGCTTCGAGGCGGTGTGCTCGAGGAAGATCGGAGAGGACCACGCGCGCTCCTCGGTCTCCGCGAGGCACTCGTCGTCCGGCGCGGCGCCGATGCACGGCTTCACGCGCACGCACTTGCCGGAGCCGTCGCGCTCGCAGCGCAGCAGATCCGCGTTCACGGCGAGGCTCTTCTCTTCGATCGCGCGCACGTAGTAGAGCGTGTCGCGGCCCGCGCTCACGAACTCGGGATCGGTGAACGTGACGGCGCAGCCGGCTTCGCTCGGCTCGCAGGCGAGCGTCTTCCACGCATCCTCGATCAGCGGCTCGATCGCCTCGCCCGGCGCGTTCTGCGGGCGAATGCGCACGACCTCGATGCGCGTGATGCGCCGCCGCACGTCGTTCGGGTGATGGCACTCGCCGCGGCACAGGCGCGCGAGCTTCTCCGTCCCTAATGCCTGCGTGGAGTCGTCGGGGCAGCCGGGCTTCTGCTCGAACGAGCCGATCGCGCGCACGGAGAACCTCGGCTCCGCGTCGAAGCGAAGCGAGGTTCCCATCGGGAGGGTCGACGCGAGACGGAAGACGAGATCCGAGCACTCTTTGCTGTCGCCACAGATTGCGCTCCTGCTTCGGCTCGCCGCGTTCACCAGATCGAACCACAACAAGATGCGCGGGCCGCTGGTGCCATACACCTCGCGGCGTTGCAGCGAATCCCAGATGGCGTCGCGGCCGCGACCGTTCGCGTGCGCCGCGATCAAGCCGCCGTTCAGGAAGAACGAACTCGCGCGCTCGGATTCGCGCAGATCGAAAAACTGATAGTTCCCGCCCTTGGCATCGAACGGCACGGAGTTCGCGATCGGTTCCGGCGCCTTGCGCGGCGGGAAGAATTGGCTCGCTGCGAGCGGCAAGCGCGATTCGGTGAACTGGTCGCGCGAGACTTCCTTGTAGCCGGTGCCCGGCCGCGCCGAATGATTATCGCTCGACGCCATCAAGCCGAAGTTGAACCGGCGCGGCTGTTCGGGGTTCTCGAAGTCGCGCAGCGCCATGATGTACTGCACGGAACTCCGCGGCCGGTAATTAAAGGCGGGCTGGAAGCAATCCGGGCACTGCCCCGAGTCGAGCCAGTCTTCCACTTTCGCGCCCGGCACCGTGAGATGCCCCGGCAGGTCCGCGGCCACGTAATTCGCGCGCGCCACCTCCGCGCGCTTTGCGCACTCGTCCACGCTCTCGCGCGCCGCAAGGCAGCGCTCCGTAATCAGTTCTCCTGCGCGCCAGCACGACGGCGTAAACCCGCCGCTCGGCGGTGGGCATTTCTTCGTGCCGTCCGCTGCGATCTCAACTTCCCGCCACGCGCGGAACTCCTCCGAGTTGCCGTGCCCTGAGAACACCTCGATCAGCGTCTCCCGCTTCGGGTCGTACTGCGCGCCAACGATCTGCTTGTCCCACGCCGATCCCGCCGGCGTGTAGATGCCCCAGGTCGTGCCGTGCGGGATCACGATCGAATCGAAGCCCCACTCGTCGAGCTTCGCGAACAATCCGGCTGGATCGCGCACCGACTCACGGCAGTCCGCGGGCAACTCGCGCACCGGCACACCTTCGGGGCAAGCGGGCACGTTGAGGTCGTTCCAGAATCGAATGAAGTCGAAGGACTCCTCGCCCGGCTTTAGCAGGCCGAGCATCCCGAGCGTCCACGGGCCGGCCATGCCGGACGAGCCCTCTTCGCCGAGAATCGACTCGGTGCTCGCCGCGATCGGGCGCGTGGGAACCGCGTCGTCGCCGAGCCCGCGCAGCACCACGTTCTTGTGGCCGTAATGATTCTGTGGAGTCGACCCAATCTGCGTCCACTCCCAGCCGAGGAATGCGGTCAAGTCCGGTGAGGCGCCGCCGCCTCCCACCGCGTCGCACTGGCGAATCGAGGCAATCGTCTCCCGCCACTGCCAGGGTGTTAGGCCGACGTCGTGGTCGTTGATCGACCAGAAGTCGAGCGCCGAGCAGAAGCGCGCGAAGTCGCAGGCGTCGCTCACGGGATGCGCCCCTTCTCCGCCCGAGGATGGCAAAGCCATCATGAACGCGTCGGGCGAGAAAGCGGTGTGAACGTGCTAGTCGCCGAACAGGATCTGCTTCGATTCGGGTGCGCCGATGTCTCGTGCGGCTGCGCTGTTGGCGCTCGCCTCCGCGGCCACGCGCGCGGCCGCGGGGCGGGATCCGCGACGTGCCAGCGATTTCCGAGAGCGCCGCTGCCTGCGATGCGCACGAGCGCGGCGACTGCGATGGCGAGCAAAGCGAGCATGAGAGACGCGCGGCGCATGCGAGCCTCTCGACGCGGCGCAGCCTACTGCGAATGCGCGTGCCGACGCGC
>JANNDT010000068.1:0-5449 GCA_031387905.1 Deltaproteobacteria bacterium | reverse complement strand
ACCGAGCCACTCCGCAATGCCGCCGCACACGCCCGCGATGATGCGCTGGTCGCGCGAGCGCTTGAGTCCAGGTCGTGAGATCGCCATCGAGTCCCCTTCGCTTTCGCGCCGATGTTACGGCGGCGCCGGCTGCGAAGTTCTCGGCAAGTTCAATGAATCACGCGGCTCACGATCTGGCTGACGCCGAACCACATGCCGAGCATCCCGCCGAGCGACGTCGTCACGAACACCAACAGGATGCGCAGCAGGCGATTGCGCCAGAGACCGCGCCAGCTGCCGAGGTCGTCGAGTACGTGCGAGAGCTCGCGCACGAGCGGCGGGCGGTAGTAGGACTGCACGAAGGCGGTGACGTGGCCGGCGCCGATCAGCGGCGAAAGCGTCGTGATCGGCGCGGCGAGGAACGCGGCCACGATCGTGGCGGGATGCGCGAAGGAAAGTGCCGCGGCGATCGCGGTGGGCGTGCCGGTCGCGAGAATCCACTGCAGCGCGCTGGCTTCGACCTCGGCAGCGCCGCGCTCGAAGCCGAGCCACACCAGCGCGAGCAAGATCAGCGCGGGAATCGTCCAGCCGATGATGCCGGTCCAGCGCGATGGGGCTGGAATCGACTCGAGCGGTGCGAGCGCGATCGGCTCGCCGCGCTCGAGATGCGCCGCGAGCCCCGCCACGTGCCCCGCGCCCACCACCGCCACGAGCTTCGCGCCGGGCGCCTGCCGGATCTTCTCGGCGAGATACGCGTCGCGCTCGTCGATCAGCACGGCCTTCAGGCCCGGGAACTCCTTCGCGAGTTCTGCGAGCAGCTGCGTCATCACGTCGCGCTCGCGTAGTTCGCGCAGGTCGTCTTCGCTCATCTCGGGGCGCGCGAACAGGCTCGCCGCAAGCGTCGAGACCATCTCCGATTTCTTCCACCACGAGAGCGCTGCCCAGGCGCGCCGCAGCGTGATGCGCACCTCGCGGTCGCACAGGTAGAACGGCTTGCCGAGCGCCTCGGCGGTGCGCGCGCCTTCGAGCAGCTCCGCGCCGGGGCGCACGCCGAGCTGCATGCCGAGCGAGTGCTGAAACGCGGCCAGCAGCAGGTTCGCGAACAAGGTGGGCACCTGGCGGTTGCGCAGGATCTGGCGGAGGTCGAGTTGCTCGAAGCGCTGCGGCTTCGAGAGCGCCTCGTAGCGGCCGGCGTCGAGCTCGATGCAGACGCCGTCGGGCTGCGCGGCCTCGATCACGCGCCGCACCAGCTCGGTCGATTCGCGCGAAACGTGCGCGGTGCCGATCAGCACGATCTCGCGCCCCGCGCTCGCGACGACGCGCACGTCCGGTGACGCGAGCGGGTCCTCAGCAGTGTCGGCAGCGGCGTCGATGTGCGGCTCCAAGCGGGCGGCGCAGCTTATCGACCGAGCGCCACCCCGCCGCGAAAAGGCAAGAACGTCCCCGCTTGCCTTTTCGGCGAAAAGGCAAGCGGGGACGTTCTTGCCTTTTGCTTAGGCGGCGATGAAGCGGGTCCCCGCGATGCAGGCGGCGCCGTCGGGTTCGAGCACGCCGTGCTTTTGCGCGGCGGCGCGGAAGCGCTCGCGGTTCGCGACGTCGAGGAGCACGCCCGCGACGCCGTCACTCGCGCCGCGCACGAAGCGCAGCACGCCGCCTTCGACCGCGATGCTGCTGCGGCCCTCGGTATCGCGCGCGAGCGGGCGCGCCAGCACCTCGCTCCAGCGCGCGGCGAGCTTCTCAGGCTCGGGGCCCTCGAGTTCCGCGCCGACGATCGCGCGCGTCACTTCGGTTCTCACATATTCGCGCCACTTCGGCCCCGCCCATTCCCACGCGCCAGGTTCTTCCATCGTGTCGAGCGAGACGATCGCGCCGCCGACATCGCGCGGGTGCAGGTGCAGCGTTGCGGCACCCTTCTGTTTGCCTTCCCACACGACACGCACACCGAGCTTCGCAAGCCGCTCCCGCGCGCTCGCGAGTTCGCTCACCTGGAAGATCACCATGTAGCCGCTGTCGCCGCCGCGGCGTTCGATCCAGCGGCCGGCGGTCGTGTCGGCGCGCGCCGGCGAGACGACTTCGAGGAACGTCTCGCCGAGCGGCATCACAGCGTTCTCGAGGCCGAACACGCCGACGCCGGGATCGTTGAACGCGACCTCGATGCCGAGCACCTCGCAGAGCGTGTCGACGGTGGCGGCGAGGTCGCGAGCGGCGAGGGCGATCTGGCGGAGGCGCATGCGGGACTCCTTGTTGGGTGCAGCGCGCTGTAATGCAGCGCCGCGGGTTCAATTCAAAAACACGGGCTCGGCGATCGCCAGCACGGGGCATTCTTCGAGGCGGCCACGCAGCAACAGCACGGGTTCGCCGCGCGGGCGGAACTCCATCTTGGTGCGACCGCGCGCGAGGTGTTCGCGGCAGGCGGGCGTGTCGGGCAGCACGGCTGCGATGTCGAGCGGCGTGCTCCAGCGCAGCTCGAGCGCGAGCGGGAGTTTTCCACTCGCGAGCAGGAAGCCCGGCGTCGCGAGGTCGAGGTGCAACTCGGCGGGCGCTGTGAGCACGAGGTACGAGGCGCGGCGCTCCGGCAGCGTGTCGCGCCAGACCGCGAGGCTCGCAAGCCCGCGCGCCGCGCACTGCCCGCCGCTCGCAGAGGTGACGCGCACCAACGGCTTCTCCGGCGCGATGCGCACGAGCGCTCCCTCTGCGATCACGCTGCGGCAAGTCGCGCTCGTCACGAACAGAAAGCCCTGGCGCCCGGCGCGGCCGGCGAGCTGCGCCTCGAGGTACGGCCCGATCTCGCGCACGTTCTCGACGCGCGCTTGGCCGCGCCCAAGCGGCTCGAGCGCCAGTGGGGTCGCCTCTGGCGGAGGCGTCTTCGCAGGCGCCGCGCAGCCGACGGCCAACGCGAAGGCAGACAGAGCGAGGAAGAATGCGCGCCGCATGCGTTGTTCAGCATATCCCGACTGCGCAGGAGCAGTCTCAAGTGCCCGGCGGATCGCGCCGAAGTGAGCGCGGAGGGGAGGGGCCATGGCCGACGCGGAGGCGTTCGACTTCGTGTGCAGCCAGATCGAAGCGCGCACGTCGCTCGATCGGCTGGCTGCGCGCGGCACCGTGCGCATCACCCTCAAGCAAGCGGGCCTCGACGCGCGCTCCGTAACACCTGAGCAGATGGCGGTCGTGGTCGAGAAGCTGCTGCAGGCGGAACTCACGAGCCGCAGCGTCGCCGACGCCGCCGCGATCTGCGCGGATCTTGCCCGCAAGACGCGCCGCCTCGCCGGCACGGCCGGCGCAGAGACGCCCGACGCCGTCTTCCGCCGGCTCGGAAGTTAGGGCGGACGCGCGTGCTCGACGTGTTGCTGCTCGTCTCGACCGCGGCCTTCATCGCGGCCGGTGGCGTAGTCGGCGCGCGGCTTCTGCTGCTGGCGTGGCGAACGCGTCAGCTCGTCGATTTCATCGTCGGCTTCTCGCTGTTCGTTCTGTCGGCGGTTGCGTACCCGCTGATTCTGCTCGGCGGCCTCGGCGAGTTGCCGATCGACACAGCGCGCGGAGTCTTCGCCGCATCCGCAAGCGCGCTCGCGGCCGGCTGGGCGGGCGTGTTCTTCTTCACGCTGCGCGTGTTCCGCCCCGGCGACCGCTGGGCGCAGGCGCTCACCGCGGCCGGCCTCGCGCTGCTCGCATTTGGCACCATCGCCGGCGTGCGCTTCGCGCTGGCCGCGCCCGATCTCGCGACGCTGCGCGCGCCGGAGAACCCTGTCCGTTGGCTCGAGGCGGCCGCGATCCTCGTTTACTCCTGGACCGCGTACGAGGGCTTCCGCTGCTGGGAGCAGGCGCGCCGCCGGCTCGCGCTCGGCCTCGCCGATCCGCTCGTCGTGAATCGCTTCCTGCTCTGGGGCTGGATCGGCGCGTTCGCGCTCGTCAGCGTCGCGCCCGCGTTCTTCATCAGCCTCGCCGGCGGCGATGGCACGACGAGCGTGTTCGCGCGGCTTGGCACCGGCTTCGGCGGTCTCGCCTGCGCGATCGCGATGCAGCTCGCGTTCCTCCCGCCGGCTGCGTATCGCCGCTGGATCACGGGCAGCACTGCCGCCTGAGCGGCTCGCCACGCCGCGCCGCTACTTGACGCTGCGCGAACGTCTCCCAAGCTCGCGGACTCGATCGTTCGACTAGGAGTCCATCGATGAAGCGCGTGTTTCTGTTCCTTATGACGAATCTCGCTGTCCTGCTCGTGGCTGGCGTCGCCATGCAGCTGCTCGGCGTACCGCAGATGCTCGCAGCGCGCGGCATCGGCGTCCGCCTCGAAGGCTTGCTGATCATGTCCGCGCTGTTCGGCATGGGCGGCTCGTTCTTTTCGCTCGCGATCTCGAAGTGGGTCGCCAAGCGCTCGGTCGGCGCGAGAGTGATTACGGAACCGCGCACGCAGACGGAGCAGTGGCTCGTGCAGACAGTGGCGCGCCAGGCGCAGGCCGCTGGCGTCGGCATGCCCGAGGTCGCGATCTTCGAGAGCGCCTCGCCCAACGCATTCGCGACGGGCGCGCGGCGCGATGCGGCACTGGTCGCGGTATCCACGGGCTTGTTACAGAGCATGAGCGCCGAGGAAGTGGAGGGCGTGCTGGCCCACGAGCTGAGCCACGTCGCGAACGGCGACATGGTCACGATGACCTTGCTCCAGGGCGTCCTGAACACGTTCGTGATCTTCCTGTCCTACATCGTCGGCATGCTGGTCGATTCGTTCTTGCGCCGCGGCGACGAGAAGTCGCGCGGCAGCGGTATCGGTTCGTTCTTTGTGCGCATGGCCGCGCAGATGTTCTTCGGCATGCTCGCCTCGCTGATCGTGATGTGGTTCTCCCGCCACCGCGAGTTCCGCGCCGACGCGGGCGGCGCGCGCCTCGCGAGCCCGGCCAAGATGATCGGCGCGCTCGAGCGGTTGCAGTCGCGCGAGAGCTCGCCGCTGCCCGCAGCACTCGCCGCTTTCGGCATCTCGCCGGGCAAGAGCGGCATGTCGCGCTTGTTCATGACGCACCCTCCGCTCGAAGAGCGCATCGCGCGGCTTCGCAGCGACACCGGCTTCGCCGCGTAGGGGCTCTCGCGCAGTGATAGGGTGCGCGCATTCTCGAGAGGAGACTTTCATGGGTTGGCTGACTTGGATCGCGCTCGGGCTCGTCGTCGGAATCTTGGCCAAAGTGATCATGCCGGGCAAAGACCCAGGCGGGCTCGTAATGACGACGCTGCTCGGGATCGCTGGCGCGGTAATCGGAGGCTGGGTCAGCACCAAGCTCGGGCTCGGCGTGGTGACAGGCTTCAGCCTGCCGAGCCTCGCGATCGCGACGGCTGGCGCGCTCGTGCTGCTGATCGCGAACCGCAAGCTGCGCGGCAAAAGCTGACAGAGCGCGCCGAGCCGCGCGCAGCGGACGCGAGCGCGCGCACGGCGGCGCTGCGCGCGCACGGCTCGATCGATTAGGGTGCGCCGCCAGCTCGCTGTGCG
>JANNDT010000541.1:0-3030 GCA_031387905.1 Deltaproteobacteria bacterium | reverse complement strand
CGCACGCCGGCGTGCGAAAAGGCAAGAACGTCCCCGGCTTGCCTTTTGTTCGTGCGGTGTGCGTTATTCTCGATCGGGAATACCGCGGCCCAGAGCCGCCAAGCGAGGAACCCATGAAGAAGTATCTGCAGCACTACATCGACGGCCGCTGGGTCGATTCGGCGGAACCCAGGCTGATCGACGTGATGAATCCGGCGACGGACGAGGCCATCGCGCAGGTCGCGCTCGGCGGACCGAAGGACGTGGACGGGGCCGTGAATGCGGCGCGCAAGGCGTTCGAGACCTTCTCGCGCACGACCCGCGAAGAGCGCATCGACTTGCTCCAGCGCATCATGGCGTCGTACCAGAAGCGCTACGACGAACTCGCAACGACGATCTCTCAGGAGATGGGCGCACCGATCTGGCTTTCGAAGGCCGCGCAAGCCGCTACCGGCCTCGGCCACTTCAACACCGCGCTCGGCATCCTCAAGGACTTCCCGTTCGAGGAGCAGCGCGGCACTTCGCTGATCGCGAAGGAACCGGTCGGCGTGGTCGCGATGATTACGCCTTGGAACTGGCCGATCAATCAGATCGCCTGCAAGGTGGCGCCCGCGCTGGCGACAGGCTGCACGATCGTGCTGAAGCCGACCGAGATCGCGCCGCTGAACGCGCTGATCTTCGCCGAGATCCTGCACGACGCGGGCGTTCCGCCGGGCGTCTTCAATCTCGTGAACGGTGACGGCCCGACCGTGGGCGAAGCGCTCTCGTCGCACCCAGGCGTGGACATGGTTTCGTTCACGGGCTCGACGCGCGCAGGCATCTCGGTCGCGCGCAACGCTGCGGCCACCGTGAAACGGGTCTCACAGGAACTCGGCGGCAAATCCGCGAACATCATCCTCGACGACGCGGATCTCGAGGCAGCCGTCTCCGGCGGCGTGCGCCAATGCTTCATGAACAGCGGCCAGTCGTGTAACGCGCCGACGCGCATGCTCGTGCCGGCGAGCCGCCACGACGAAGCCTGCGAGATCGCCCGCGCGACGGCGGCAACCATCAAGGTGGGCGACCCGTTCGCGGAAGGCACCGTAATCGGCCCGGTCGCGAGCGAGGCGCAGTTCAAGAAGATCCAGGGCCTGATCCAGAAAGGCATCGATGAAGGCGCGAAACTGGTCGCGGGCGGCACCGGCCGGCCGGCCGGTCTCAGCAAGGGTTGTTACGTGAAGCCGACCGTGTTCGGCGGCGTGCGCAACGACATGACGATTGCGCGCGAGGAAGTCTTCGGCCCGGTGCTCGCGATCCTGCCCTACAAGGACGACGAGGATGCGATCCGCATCGCGAACGACACGCCCTACGGCCTCTCGGGCTACGTGCAGTCGGGGAGCCTCGAGCGCGCGCGGCGGGTGGCCTCGCGGCTGCGCACGGGCAACGTGCACCTGAATGGCGCGCAGATGGACTTCAACTCGCCCTTCGGCGGCTACAAGCAATCCGGCAACGGCCGCGAGTGGGGCCTCGAGGGCTTCAATGAGTTCCTCGAGACGAAGTCGGTGCTCGGCTGGGAGCCTGCGAAGAAGTAGACGCGGAACGCGGCGACTCCGAGGGAAGTGCGCGGGGCGGGAGGCGGTGGAGTTGGCGTGAAGCTCGCTCGACGCGGTCGCCTCACGCCCGCGCGAGGTAGTTCTCAGGCACGAAGACGTTGCGCGCGCGGAACGGCGGCGGCGACTCGAGCATGAGGCGTAGGCGCAGCGCTAAGCCGCGCGCGGGCAGCACGAAGAACGGCGTCGGGCTCGCGGTTCGCGCGACCCAATCGGGCGCGGGATCGCCTAGCTCACGGCACAGCGCGCTCACCACAGCGGCGACGAGTCCCTCGAATTCGCCCGTCGCGAACGGCCCGGCGGCGATCAGCCCGGCGCGCTCCGCCGAGCTCGCGCGGCGAAAAGCATCGACGAACGTGTTCACGTGCAGTTGGAAGTGCGCGCGATCTCGCGCGCACACCCCGAGCAGCTCAGTAACCCCCAACGAACAAATCCACGAGCAGGAGCCGCACGCGCACGGGCAAGCGCGCGGCCGGGAAGTAGCTGAGCGCGACATCGAGAACGCCATTCGCGGAACGCAGCCCGAGGTGATCAGCGAGGAATCGGATGTCGTCCGCGTCCTCAGTCGTGCGTGCAGCCGCCGCCTTCATCGCGAGGAGCGTGCGGGCGTCGACCGTCGAAAACGTCAGGTTCGAGAACGGCGCCCAGTTCTCGTATCCGGCGTTCGTTGGCACGAAGCCCTTCGCCGCGTCGTTGAGCCAGTCGTCTGGAAGGCCGAGGTCGCGTGCGACCTCGCGCGCCGCAGTGCGCACCGCCTCAGGGTCGGTGAACCAACCATCCACGACCTTCGTCGCGGGCCGCGCCTCGTGTACGAGACACATGACTGCGCCGCTCACGAGGAACAACTCCGCGCGCCGGCCGCGCGACGCGAGGCGATCGTTCAGCGCCGTGAGAGCGGTCGTGATCGTGGCGCGGTCGAGAAGCGACATGCGATCAAGCTAGGGCACCTCTCGCGATCGCGATCGAGACCCTAATAGGATTCACCGCCTCGATCGGATCGAGCCTCACTCGAACTCCGGCGTGAACCGAATGTTGTCCTTAGCGAGCCCGTCGAGCACCACCTGCAGGCCGCCCGTTTTGATCATCCACTCGAGCCGGTGATCGCGGTATTCGCGCTTGAAGAGACCTCTCTCGATGAGATCGCCGACGGCGTCCATGCCAGCGATCGAGGCGGTCGCTTCCTTCGCTGTCTGCGCGACGGACGGCCGCGCGTTCGCGTGCTTCGCCCACGCCGCGAGCCTCGAGCCCGCCGCCGGCACAAGACCAAAGCCCGCAGAGCCATTGATGTACGGGATCACCGAGAGGTCCGCCCAGCCGAAGCTCGCACCGCCGAACCACTCGGCGTCACCGAGTTGTTGGGTGAGCCAGCGCTGCCACGCGGCGAGCTGCTGGGCCGCTCTCGCCTCGATCTTCGACGCGAGCTCGCCCTTGGCGCGGCCCATGTACCGGATCTCGCCGAGGC
>JANNDT010000518.1:0-6985 GCA_031387905.1 Deltaproteobacteria bacterium | reverse complement strand
GGGCGCCCGATCACCCGCGCGATGCCCGCAATCACTTCGCGGTTGCTGCGCCCGATGCCAGAGCCGAGGTTGTAACCGCCGCCGGGGCCGCCTGATAACAGCGCCTCGATCGCGCGCACGTGGGCGTCGCCGAGATCGGTGACGTGGATGTAGTCGCGCACGCAGCTGCCGTCGGGCGTCGCGTAGTCGGCGCCATACAGTGAGAGTTTTGGCCGCAGGCCGGCGGCGGCTTCGAGCGCCACAGGAATTAGGTGGATCTCCGGCTCGTGGCATTCGCCGAGCCCGCCGTCCGGGTCGGCGCCGCTCGCGTTGAAGTAGCGGAGCGCGCTCCAGCGCAGGCCGTGGGCGTGCTCCACGTCGGCGAGCATGCGCTCGACCATCAGCTTGCTCGCGCCGTACGGGTTGATCGGCGCCTGCGGCGTCGATTCGGCGATCGGCTGTCGTTCCGGGTGGCCGTAGGTCGCGGCGGTCGAGGAGAGCACGAACGCGCGCACGCCGGCGGCGAGGCTCTCGGCGATCAGGTTCGCCGAGCCCACCACGTTGTTGCGGTAGTAGAGCAGCGGCTTCGCGACCGATTCGGCGACCGAGAGCGAGGCCGCGAAGTGCAGTACGCCGTCGATCGGGCCGTGCTCGCGGAAGAGCCGCGCCATTGCCGCGCGATCGCCGATGTCCGCCACGACGAGCGGCGCGCTCTGCGCGAAATCCGCGCGGCCCGCGCGCAGGTCGTCCACGACCACCGCCTCGTGGCCGGCGCGTAGCAGCGCGCGCAGCGTGTGGCTGCCGATGTATCCCGCGCCTCCGGTCACGAGCAAACGAGCCAGATCATCCTCCAGACTTCGTGGGTTTCAGGAGCGCGTGCCAATCCCGCGTGCGTGTTAGTTTGCGCGTGTGATCGAAGTCGTCCACAGCGCCGAGTTCGAGACGCCCTTCGGCACGATGGCCTGCGCATCGACCGAGCGCGGTGTGTGCTTCATCGAACTCCCGCGCGCGAGTGGGCGCGGCATCGCGGGCTGGGTGCGCCGCTTCGCACCCGAAGCGCGAGTCACCACCGGCTACGCGCCAAACCGGCCAGCGATTACGCAGATCCAGGAGTTCCTCGCGGGCAAGCGCGAAGAGTTTCGCCTCGAGCTCGATTTGCGCGCGACGGGCTTTCAGATTCGCGTGTACGCCGCGCTGCTCGAGATCCCGTACGGCGAGACGCGCAGCTACGGCGATATCGCGCGCGCCATCGGCGAGCCCGGCGCGACGCGCGCGGTGGGCACCGCGAACGGCGCGAACCCGCTGCCGCTCGTGGTCCCGTGCCATCGCGTGATCGCGGCCGGCGGCAAGCTGGGCGGCTTCGGCGGCGGCGTCGCACTGAAGAAGCGCCTGCTCGCACTCGAGCACGGCACGCACCCGGCGCAGGGCGAGTTGCTCTGAGCGCTGCGCCTGAGGCCGCACCTGCCTCGTCGGCGAGGCAAAAGGCGCGCCGCGCGATCCTCTCGGGCGAGGCCCAGACGGTGCCGTGATGCGAGCCGAAGCGCTTCAGCGCAGCACTTCGCCCGCCGCGAGCCT
This sequence comes from Deltaproteobacteria bacterium, assembly GCA_031387905.1. GTDB lineage: Bacteria > Myxococcota_A > UBA9160 > UBA9160 > UBA6930 > VGRF01. The sequence continues at coordinate 5,431 of JANNDT010000518.1, read as the reverse complement.
CCTCAAAAACTCCTCCACTGGCAGCACGAGCAGCTTGCCGATCTTGAGCGCCTGCTCACCGCGATACACGCCGAACGCGCGCTGAATGCGTTTCGTCTCCGCGAGTTCCACGAGCGCGGCGCCATCCTCACGCCGCCACTTTGTCGCGGCCTTCACCTCGATGCCGACCGAGCGCGCCCCGCGCGTCCAGACGAAGTCGACCTCGGAACCGTGCGGCGTTCGCCAATACGAGAGCTCGCCGCCCGTCCCTCCGCGATCGATCCAGGCGCGCAGCTCGTGCAGCACGTACGTCTCGAGCAAGTGGCCGCGCTCTTCGTCAGCGAGCGGCTCGTGCGTGCGACGGGCGAGCGCGCGTACGACGCCCGGATCGAAGAAGTAGAACTTCGCGTGCGCGATTTCCTTCACCTTCGCGCGCGGGCGCCAAGCGGGGAGCCAACTCCCGATCAAGGTGTCGACGAGAACCTCGAAGTAGCCCTGCACGGTGGGGCGAGCGACGGCTGCGTCGCGCGAAACGCCGGAGACATTCACCACCTGCGCGTTCACCGTCGCGGCCACTTCGAGGAAGCGCGAGAACGAGTCGAGATTCTTCACGACGGCTTCCTGGCGGATCTCCTGCGCGACGTAGTTCTCGACGTAGGCTTCGAGCAAATCGATGCGGTCGGCCTCGAGACGCGCGGACCAGACCGCCGGCAGCGTGCCGAAGCGCAGCGCATGTTCGAGCCGAAAGGCGTTGCCAAGCTCGGCGGCGGTCAATGGGAAGAAGCGCCGGTTGATCGCGCGGCCCGGTAGCAGGTTCGCGCCGCCTCGCCGGAGCTTGCGTGCGCTCGAACCCGTGAGTGCGAAGCGGTAGCGAGCGCCGCGGCGCGCGATCAGGCTCTGCACCTCGTCGAGCAGCGCGGGCAGCCGCTGCACCTCGTCCACGACGATCCAACTCTTCGCCGGCAGCGCTTCGACTTCCTTTGCGAAGCGGCCCGGGTCTCGCACGAAGCGCACGAACTCGCGCTCCAGTAGCAGGTCGACCCGGTGCGCCTTGCCGAGCACCTGCTGGAGCCAGGTCGTCTTGCCGGTGCCGCGCGGCCCAAACAGAAAGAAGGTGCGCTCCGGCAGCGGCAAGAGGCGTGTATACATGGCCAGCAGAATGACGGTAAAACTGCTGTCCGTCTATACAGCCGGGAAGCGGCGCAATTCACACTTTCGCGAGCGCTTGCTCCAAATCCGCGATCAGATCGTCCGAGTCTTCGATGCCGCAAGCGAGCCGCACCAGGCTGTCCGTAATGCCCCAGCGCAGGCGCTCTTCTCTCGGCTGATCCCAGTACGACATCAGCACCGGCATCTCGACCAGCGACTCGACGCCGCCGAGGCTCGGGGCGATGTACGGGATGCGGCAGGCGTCGGTGAAGCGAATCGCGGAGTCGAGATCGCCCGCGATCTCGAACGTGACGACGCCCGCGAAGCCTTTCATTAGGCGCGTCGCCACCGCGTAATCCGGATGCGAAGGCAGGCCCGGGTACCAGACGCGCCGCACTTTCGGGTGCGCCTCGAGGAAGCGCGCCACCGCCATGCCGTTCTCGTTGTGGCGCGCGACGCGCAGCGCGAGCGTCTTCATGCCTCGCAACAAGAGGTGGCTCGCGCCCGGATCGAGGATGCCGCCGAGCACGCCCACCGCGTCGCGGATCGGCTTGATCTCCGCCGCCGAGCCGGCCGCCACGCCCGCGATCAAGTCATTATGGCCGCCGAGGTACTTCGTGGCGCTGTGAATCACGAGGTCCGCGCCGTCCGCCAGCGGCGCGTGATTCACCGGCGAGGCGAACGTCGAATCCACGATCACCTTGACGCCGCGCTCGTGCGCAATGCGCGCCGCCTCGGGTAAGTCGATCACGCGCAGGTACGGGTTCGTCGGCGACTCGGTGAAGAAGAACACCGTGTCGTCGCGCAGCGCGTCCTTCAGCGCGATCGTGTTCGCCGGCTCGATCACGGTCGCCTCGACCTCGAGCTTCGAGAGGTACTGCCGAATGAACTGCCGCGTGCGGCGGTAGCAATCGCTCGTCACCACGATGTGCCCGCGCCGCGGTAGCAGCGCCAGGAACGTGGTCGTCGCCGCGCACATCCCCGAGGCGAACAGCACCGCCGCCTCGGCGCCTTCGAGCTCGCAAAGCTTCCGCTCCACCGCGCGCCAGCTCGGGTTCGAGTAGCGCCCGTACTCATCGCGCTCGAGCCGCCCCTCCGCGTAAGCCCGCACCTCCGCCGAGTCTCGGAACCAAAACGTCGACGTCTGATGAATCGGCGTCGTCAGCGCCGAACTCTCTTTGTGCCCACGCTCGCCGCCGTGAACAGACCGAGTCGACTCGCCAAGAACTTTCTTGTCGTCACTCATGCCAAACCCAATTTCCCCTGACAGTTCCGCAAGTTAGTCACGCCCCACGGCCGCTGCCATGCAGTCATGCAGTGGCTCGAGCGCGCCTCGACGGCGCGCTCGATCCACCACCCAATTTTGATTTGAAGAAGCACCCCGCAATTCGCGCCGCGCGAACCGGGTAGGGCTCGGGGGCGGCGGGGGCTGCGGCGCCGAGGTAAAAGCGCAGCCGCGGCCCAACGCAGTGCGCGCCTTCCCACCCGAGTACGCGGCAACCGAAAGCGCCAGTTCCTTCCAAAGGCCGCGCCGACCCACGAGGCGCCGCAGCCCCCGCCGCCCCCCGAGCCCGAAGCAACGAACGAGCAAGCGCAACAGACGTCAGTGCGGAGCCGGGGTCCCCGAGCAGTCATCCCCACTCACATACCCAAGCTGCTTCAACTGCTCGCACTCCTCAGCAGAAATCACGGCCTTCCTCGCCTCGCCAATCTTCCCCGACTTCGCCGCCGCCTCGAGCGCACCCGCCTGCCGCGACAGCTCCAGCGCCGTCCCAGGTTCCTGGTCCACCACGTTGTGAGTCTCTCCGCGGTCCGACTCCACCCGGAACAACTCCCTAGCCGCGAGTCCGCGCGGGTTGCCCTCGTTGGCCTCGATCCACTTCCACGTCTTCGTGCGCACCGCGCGCAGCACATTGCCCTCGTGGTTCTCTTCGGAGAACACGAGCTGGTCTGCGGGCGCGCGCGTCGCGGGCAGAGTCGTTAGGTCGATGCCCTGCATGCGCGGCGGGATCGGCGCGACCGAGCGCGCGAGCTGCGTGGGCTCCCGTTACAATTGGCGCGCCGGCTCGCCGCGCGCATCCGGCGGCGCGGCAGGCGCGCCTCTCGGCCACTTCACCATCAGCGGCACGTGAATCTGCTCGTCATACAGCGTGAGGCCGTGCCAGAAGCCGCCGTGTTCGTGGAACTCTTCGCCATGATCGGCGACGAGTGCGATCACGCTCTCATCGTAGAGACCGAGCGCTTCGAGCTTTGCGATCAGCGCGCCGAAGTTGGCGTCGAGGTAGGCGATCTCGCCGACGTAGAGTTCGTGCATGCGCTCGGCCATCTCGGCTGGCGGCTCCTGAGAAGCCGCGCGCGCGATACCGACGCCGTTATAGGGGTGCTCGAAGTACGGATCGTGTGGGTCCATGAAGTGGAGGAACAAGAAGAAGCGCGAGGCCTGGTAGCGCGTCAGCCATTCGGAGGCGTTGCGATTCACGACTTCCGAGTCCTGATAGAAATCTCCGAAGCGCAGGCCCGGCACGAACATGAAGTAGACGCGCCGGAAGATCTGGTACAGCACGAGCTTCGACGACGACTCGACCGCGCCGAACAGATAATCCGGGCCGAGGTAATGAAAATCGTCGAAGCCCTGCGCGAAGCCGAAGGCTTCGGTGAGGTTCGTGTTCGAGACGAACGCGCCCGTCGAGTAGCCGTGCGCCTGGAACGCTTCGGCGACCGTCTCGATCTCGCTCGGCAGCGCGGCCGGCTTCGCCATCGCCTGATGACTGCTCGGCACGAGCGACGTGAGCAGCGAAGCGGTTGCCGGCTTCGTCCACGAGGCGTGCGAGAAGCCGTCGTAGAGCGTGCCGCCGTCGGCGGCGATCCGGCACAAGTTGGGCGTCGCGACGAACTTCCCGCCGTAACAAGACAAGTGATCCGCGCGCAGCGTATCGACCATCACGAGAATCACGTTCGGGCGATTCGCCAGTTCAGCCGGCACAGCGGGTGGCGCGCCCGTGCTGGTCGAACGCGCGAGCTGGCCCGCGGCGAGCCAGCCGCCGCCTGCGACGAGGATGAGCAGCGCGATCGCGACGGGTGGGCTGAAGAGTTTGCCCGCGGCGCTGCGAAAGACGCGTGGCCCGGCGAAGAAGAGCAGCCCCGCGAGCAGGCCGAAGCCGCCGAGCAGCGCAGCGAGCACCGGCAGCGGCGGCATCTGCTCGAGGTAGACGTCGCGGCGCAGGCGGAACACCGCAATGGCTAGGCCCACGGGCACGAGCGTCGCGAGCAGCGCGAGCGAAGGCGTCCAGCCGCGCGATTCCGCGGCGTCCATCGGGAACGCCGCGAGCACGACGCCGCCGGCCGCGCACAGTGCGCCGAAGAACGCGGCGTAAGCGAGCGGCCCGTACCAGAGCACCTGCGCCTCGGTGCCGAAGCCTTGCTGCGCGATCGCGATGGCTTCGCCCGCCGCGAGCACGAGCCCAGCGATCATGCCCGCGCCGAGCCCGTACGCAGCGCCGGTGCGCGCGCGCGCGGCGAACGGCGGCGCCGGGCTCGCTGCGGCGCTCGCGGCGGCGTGCTGCGCGCGATCCTCCGGTGTCTCGAGCGAGGCGGAAGCGCGCGCGGCTTCGGTGTAGTCCACCTGCACGCCGTTCACGCGGCACCAGGCGGGCGTGTACGACGCCGGGCGAATCCACCAGAAGATTCCGCCGAACAGCGTGAGTCCCTCGGCGGCCCAGAAGCCGAGCGCCGCCGACGCCACCGCCGCGCCCGCGCCGATCATGTGCTGCAACACGAGCAGCTGCGCGAGTTCGCGGATGCCCTCGCCGGCAATTGTTATGGGCGAGAGCACCGTCGCGAGGATCTGCACGGTGGAGCCGAGCACCACCGGCCAGAACTGCGCGCCGACGGCGCCGATCGCGAGCGCGGTGAAGTAGTACATCGCGGCGGTCGTGAAGTGCACGACGAACGAGAGCGCGAGCGCCTGTAACAAGATCAGCTTGTGGCTCTTGTAAGCCGCCGCGGCGTTCGAGACGCGCCCGACGATGCTGTTCAGCCGCGCCTTGCCCGGCAGCGGCAGCCGCTCGATGCCCCACTGCACGAGGCCGGGGAACCAGAGCACCGCCAGCAGCACGCTGACGATCGCGAGCGAAACGCCCGCGCCCGCGAGCGCCGCAGCCTGCGCGGCGCCACGCGTCGGAAAGATCTCGGTGTGGTCGTAGAGCAGGTTCATGCCGAACGGCAGCGCCACCAGGAACGACAGGAAGATGCCGATCGGCCCGATGATCTTCTCGAGAAATTTCGCCGCGCTGGCTTCCACCGT
>JANNDT010000507.1:0-5554 GCA_031387905.1 Deltaproteobacteria bacterium | reverse complement strand
GGCGCCTCTGCTCGCGGGCAGCGTTGCCGTTGCGAGCGGCGGCGCCGAAGTGTCGGCCGGCGCGCCGCCTGGCACGCGCCAAGCCCAGACCGCGACGACAGCGAGCGCGAACGCCGCAGCTGCGAACGCCAGCCCCGGCTGGCGCAACGTCGGACGTAGCGGGTCGCCAAACCAAGCGAGCGCGCGCTGAACCCAGTCGCTCGCGCTCGCAGCGCTCTGCGCCGGCGCGAGCGCAGCGAGGTCGAAGCGCTGCAGCACCGCCACTTCGCTGCGACACGACGCGCAACCCGCGAGATGCAGCGCAACTCGCTCGCGCGCCGCCACGCCCAGCGCAGCGCGCGAATCCGCGAAGGCGAGCAGCTCGCGCTCCAGCGGATGCCCGCTCGCCGGCGTCGCCTCGCGCTCGAGCACGGCCGCGAGCTGCGCGTAGCGCGCAACCTCGCCCGCGCACTCCGCGCAGCCCGGGTAGTGCGCGCGAAACTCCGCCCACTCCGTGTTCGTGCGATCCAGCGCGAACGCGGCGAGGTCCACCTCGCGCGCCCGAGTGCAGCCGCTCTCCACCTCTCTCGTTCCCACTCACGATCCCCTGTTCTAGGTAGTCGCCCCGCCAATTCGCTTTGGATCACTCACCTTCGAGCAACCCCGCGAGTTCGCTGCGCAGCTGCGCCAGCGCGTCCCGCAGATATCGCTTGAGCGAACCCAGCGGGATTCCCGTCGAGAGCGCCGCCTCCTCGTACGTGAGTCCGCCGACGTACACCGCCAGCAGCGGCGCGCGTTGCTTCTCCGGCACGTGCTCGAGCGCGCGGCGCAGGTCTTCACGCGCCTCTTCACCGAGCCCGCTCGCGGCGGGGCCGTCGATACGCGCTAGCACGTCCGCCCACGGCAACGTCGCGCCGTTACGCACGCGCAGGTGGCTCTTCAAGCGATCGACGTATTTGAAGCGCGCGAGGCTGCGCAGGTAGCCGAACGCGGCCGCGCGCTCGCGCAAGCGGCCCTCGCGCAATGCGAGCGCAGCCGCGAACACGACCTCCTGGATCAAGTCGTCCCACTCGTCGCGGAAGTCATAGGCGTTCCAGCGCGTGAGGAAGCCGTTGATTAGGCGGATCAGTTGGGCGAGCGCGAGGCGATCGCCAGCGATCATGCGCTCGAGCACAGCGGCCCAGTCTTGGTGTTGGGCGGCCATCAGTAGCTCGCGACGATTTGGAAGTGCACGCCGGAGTCTTGGAGATCGCGGTCGGCCGGCTGGGCGACCGCATTCAGCGCCTCGGCCCAGTAGAGCTCGCCGCGCAGGTGTCGCCCGAACGCGACACGGAGTCCGACGCCGGTGCTCGCGAGCGTGCGCGCCCCGAGCCCGCCGCTGCTCGCGCTCCACGCATGCCCGATGTCCACGAACGGCGCGAGCTGGACAGCGCTCGAGTGATTACGCCACAGCGGCACACGCAGCTCGAGCGAGGCGAGCACGCCGTTGTCGCGCACGAGCTGGCTCTCGCGGTAGCCGCGCACGCTCGCGTGGCCGCCCACCGAGAACTGCTCGAGCGAGAGCAGCGCAGAACTCGCGACTTGCAGATCCGTGCGCGCGAGCAGCTCGACACTTCCGAAGCGCCGCACCCATTGGAGCTGCGCGAGCCAGGCGAAGAACTGGCCGTCGGGCACGCTGCCGCTGTTATGGGTGGCGCCGAGCGCCTTCGTCCCGAAGCTGATTTGCGAGCGCAGCGCGACGACCTGCGCGAGATCGCGGTAGACGTAGTCCTGCCGGAAGCGCAGGACCGCGACTTTGCTGTGTCCGTCGTCGGTGCCGGGCGAGAACGGGAACGGCTCGCCGAGCAGGAACGTCTCGCTCTCGCGGTACTCGGCGAGCAGCGCGAACTCGAGCTGGCTCTCGCGCGAGAGTTCGAGCGGCTGGCGCAGCGCGAGCCCGATCGTGCGCGACTCGCTCGCGATGTTCACCGCGTCGAAGGGCTCCTCGATCACGTCGCTCTCGCCGCTGCGGAACCAGGCGCCAACGGTCGTGCCCCAGCGCGTCACCGGCAGCTCGTAGCCGACCTCGTAGTCGAGCAACCCCGCGCTGCCGGAGACCGACGCGCGCAGCTCGTCGCCGCTGCCTGTTAGGTTGCGATCCGCGAGATCGAGCCGGCCGACGTAGGCGCCGATGCTCGGCGACTCGTGGTTGTCGAACGTGAGCGCCGCGAAGAAGGGCGACTCCTCCTCGACGCGCACGCGCAGCCGCGCGTCACCGGGCCGCTCACCCGGCAGCAGCGCGGCATCCACGCGGCGGATGCGCGGATCCGCTTGCAGCCGCTGCAGCTCGCGCTCGAGCGCCGCGACATCGAGCGGCTCGCGCGCGCCGCGCTCGAGCCGGCTGATTAGGTAGCCGTCGCGGAACCAACGGTTTCCCTCGACGCCGACATCCGCGAGCCGGCCCTCGACGATTCGGTACTCGACGATGCCTTCGCGCACCTCCTGATCAGGGAGCTGCGCGCCAGAGCTCACGTAGCCGGCGTCGACGTAGAGCTGGGTGAGACGATCGCGCAGTTCGATCAGCGTCTCCGAGCCGAGCGGGCGACCGAGGTACGGCGCGGTCACGCGCGCGACGTCCGCTTCCGAGAAGATCGTGCTGCCCGTGACGCGAAACACGCGCACGACCACGCGCGGCAGCTGCGAGAGCTGCGCGCGCTCGGCCTCGGTCGGCGCAGGGAGGGGCGGGAGCGCGAGTGCGGGGCCCGGGTGTTCGCGCTCGGGCGAAGCGGGCGACGGCGTCTCGAGCGCGCGCTCGGCGGGGCGCTCGCTGGAGTCGAAGGAATGCGCCGGCGGGAGAGGAGGTGGCGGAGGCGGGGCCTGCGCGCGCGCCGTAGTGGCGCCGATCCACAGCGCGAGCGCGGCTCCAGGAGCGAGCCGCCAACGCGACATGGGGTAGTGCAGGGTGCTCACGGCGAACTCATCTTCTCACGCCGCGGCGGTCGTGTGCATTGCCGAGAGCGGACACCAACGCACGAGAGCCGTTCTCGCCATGAATCCGACCCTCAGAAGTGGCGACTCTTGCCCGTATCTCTCAGGTCGGCCCGTCGATGCGAATCGGATCACCCGCGAGCGACTTGTCACGTCGAACAGCCGATACAATGCGCGAATGTTCGACGCGCTCCGCACTCATCTCGCTGAGGATCCGCGCATCGCCTTCGCGCTCGTGTTCGGCTCGCTCGCGCGCGCTTCCGGGAACGCACACTCGGATGTGGACGTGGCGATCGGGCTCGCGGCGGGTGTGCGGCTCGGCGCGCTCGAACTCGGTGCGCTCGCCTCGAGACTCGAAGCGGTCGTTGGCCGGTCCGTCGATCTCGTGCTGCTGGACGAGGCGCCGCCTGGGCTCGCCTATCGCGTGTTCCGCGACGGCGACGTGCTGGTGAGCCGCGATCCGCGCGCGCTCGCGGAGCGCAAGGCGCGCGCGATCTTGGAGTACCTCGACTTCCAGCCCATCGAAGAGCTGTGCGCCCGCGGCGCGCTCGCGGCCGCTGCGCATGGTCGATAGAGCGGTCCTCGCGGACAAGATCGCCGCGGTGCGCGACGCCGTGGCGCGGGTGCGGACCGTGTTACCCGCGTCGAGCGCGGTGCTGGCCGCCGATCGCACACTGCGTGAGGTCGTGGTCATGAATCTGTTCGTCGCTCTGCAGGAATGTCTCTCGCTGGCGGCCCACTGGCTCTCCGACGCGGGACTCGACGTTCCAGAGAGCTATGCCCAGGTGTTCGTGCAACTCGGCGAACGAGGCGTGATCTCGACGAGCTTGGCGGGCCGCCTGGCAGCGGCCGCCGGCCTTCGCAACCTGATCGCTCACCGTTATGGCGTGCTCGACTGGGCTCGCGTACACGAGATTGCCTCGACCCGGCTCGACGACCTGTTGGATTTCTGCGAGGCGTTGGCGCGGCGCGCCTCGGCGTAACAACTCGCAGTGGGCCCGGCGCGTGCGGCGCGAGCGCGGCGCCGCGCGCGCTCGCCTGGGTCGGCAGCCTGAGCCGCCGCGACCCACCGGCCGGCCTCAGCGGCAGCTCCGCAGATTCTTGTCGTAGCTGCAGTCGCCCGGTTTCTTGCTGGTCGGCTCGTCGTTCATCCAATCGTTCCGCTTGCAGGTCGCAGCCCTCGGCGCGCAGAACTGCACGACGGAGCAACCATCTCCATCCACGGGCGATCCGGCGGGCGTGCTCCCACATTGATCGGTCGCGTTGTCTTCGCCGTCGCCGTCGGAGTCGGCGAACACGCGCTGCGCTTGGCACGCGGCGAGGCCGGCCTGCGACTGTGCGAGGTCTTGCTGTGACTGCGCGAGGTCTAGCTGCGATTGGAAGAGCAACGCATTCGAAGTTCCCAGGTCGACGAAGCACTGCGCCTTGGCATGGTCGGCCTCGTTCGGGAACGGATCGCAGACGTCCCCCAACAAGTCAGCGTCCGCATTCTCTTGCAGGGGGTTGACGTCGATCGGGCAGTTGTCGCTGGTGTTGAGAACGCCGTCCCCGTCGTAGTCGGTGGGGCTCACCGCCAACGTGAGGGAAGTGAGCGTCGCAGAAAATGCGACCCCGCGGTGCACGTGGATCTTCCCTGCGTACAGGCTCGGAGGTACCAAGGGCAGTGCAGAGCTGAACGCCGCCCCGGAGAGATCCTCGAGAAACAGCAAGATCCCACCGGTGTTGCCGGCTGCGCCTACCACAAACCCGTTTCGTCTCGACAGGCCCACGGGGCCGAGATCAATCTCGGAGGTTCCGGCCCCGAGCAGATTCTCCGCGAGGGAGAAGTTCGCTTGCCGGACTTCAACGGAGAAGGCAGTCACCGCGTCTGGGTAGATGCACGAATATGCCCCGCAGCCGTTCGGGTCTGGGGGGGAGGCGTCATCGAAAGTGAAGTATCCGGCGACTGGCATTCCGACCGCGATCCCGAGGTTCGCGCCGGTGGGCACTCGGTAGACGGCACCCGTGAACACGAACGTGACCGGGGCGCCTTGCGCCGCTGAGCCCAGGCAAAAGGCAAACCCAAGCGCGACCACGCCAGCCGTCAGCCAGCGAACGGGCGCGGTTCCAGTCGACGAGCGCATGGTCGAGTTCCTCTCGAGTTGAGTTAGAAGACAGGCGGCGTGCCGGTTGCGACTCACCGGGACAAACTCCGCCGCCGCCGGAGCCAGCCCAACAGCGGGAGGACGAGCGCGAGCTCCGGACCTATTCCGCAGCCGCCGGCTGGCGCATGCGGCGACTCGGTATTGCCCCACGCGCCTGGGCAGTCTGGGTCGAGGACGTCGATCTTCCCGTCGCTGTCGTTGTCGAGGCCGTCGTTGCACTGCGGGCTCTCGAGCTGCGCGCGCGGCGAAGCGCAGCCCGGGTCGAAGGGGAAGTCGATCGCTCCATCGAGGTCTTGGTCGACGGCGTCGTCGCAGGCGAGCGTCGCTTCCTTCTCGGACGTGTCGCTCGGACTCGAGCAGCCGGGATCCTTTGCGTCCGTCCGCCCGTCGCCGTCGTCATCGATGCCGTTGCCGCAGCGCGGGGCGAGTTCGCCGAGCAATCCGGATGCGTTGATGAAGTACCG
>JANNDT010000481.1:0-7095 GCA_031387905.1 Deltaproteobacteria bacterium | reverse complement strand
GCGGAGAATTCACGGCGCGTCAGATCGAGTTGTTCCGGTCGCAGCTCAGTCACGCGGCGAGTCTATCAGCGCGCGCAGCTGGACTCTCCGTAGTGTGCGCTTGGGAGCTCGCGATCAGGGCGTGGGTCGGAAAACGAGAATCGACGCATCGGAACGCGTCAGCCGAGCGCGAACGGCGACGAAGAGCCGATCGAGTTCCGGCACGAAGAGCGCTGTGCGACCGCCGGGCGGTGTGCTGACTCGCGCCACGAGATGGGTTTCAGCGCCATCGCTCTGGAACACATCCACTTCCCCAGCGCCGCAGCTGATGTAGATCCGCTCGCGCTTCGCATCGAAGAAGATGTCGTCGGCGTCGCTGCAGCTGGCAAGATTCGCGACGACGGCGCCTGATTTCGTGTCGAGCAGCACGAGCCGCGCCGGACTTCGAAACACCGTGGCGAGCAGCGCGCCCGAGTTGTCGATGGCGAGCGGGAAGTTCGCTTTCAGATCAGGGACGGTCCATGCGCCGGTCTGCCGCCCCGACTCGAGATCGACCACGCCGATCTGCCGCGCGTCTGGCAGGTTCACAAAGATGCGGCGGGTTCCAGGGTCGAGTTGGAAAGACTCCGGATGCACTGCGAGTTTGATGTCGGCGAGTTGGGTCGCGCGCACCGGGTCGATGACGGCGAGCGCGCCGCTGCCATAGCCGACGACGACGTGGCCGGTCTGTCGGTCCAGCCGGACGTTGTCTGCGTCGCCGCCCAGCACGACCTGACCAATGGGCGAGAAGTCTCCGGCGCGAAACATGCGAAGCGTGCCGTCTCCCCCGCTCGCGACGACGATCGCATCCAACGCGGGCAAGTAGGCGATGCCCTGCGGCTCGCTGAGCCCGTCGATCCGAGCCACTGCCTTGCCCGTTTCGACATCGATCGCATCAACGCTGCCGTTGCCGAGCTCGGCCACGAAGAGACGCTTGCGGGCGAGGTCGATGCTCAGGTGATCGATGCGACCAGCGACATCGGGGAGCGCGATCGTCCGTTCGAGCACCAGCGGCGCAGCGGACTCGGCTGCTCCGGAGCCTCCGGCTATGAGCGTCAGCAGGAGCGCTAGGACCGCTTGGGCGACGGGGTTACTGCTTCTCGCTCTCGGAACGCTCGCGCAGGGCAGCGTAAAGGGCGTCGTAGACAAAGAATGCTTTCTCCAAGAGTTCATGATCGTCAGTCGCGACGAGCGGGAAGCCTTGCGAGATGGCGCGAAGACCCGCGGATTCCGGCGTCGTGTGTACTTCGTCCGCGAAATCCGCGCCGTGGACGATCCGGGCGAGGAGTTGAAGCGCGACGTCGTCGGGCCGGTGTGCCTCGGCCAGCGCTTCGAACGAGCAGCGTCCAGCTGCATCCCGGTGCGGATAGCTGGCGCCAGGGGCGTCGAAGCCGATCGCTCCCTCGCGTTGCTGGATGCCTGCGACTTCGGCCGGGTCGACGAACACGAACTTCGCATCCGGGTCCACGAAGCGGCGAACGATCCAGGCCGTCGCGGTGCGGTTCACGCGAGGCCGCCTCCGGGTGACCCACTTCACGGTGTCGCCCTTCGCGAGAGATCGAGCGCTGCACGCATGGCGAGATGATACGGCGGGGATCGCGGGGGTCGAAAGAACAAACGCCCTCTCGAGGATCCGAGCACGGGCGTCATTGCAACTTCGCGCGTGCTCGATCCATCTCGCGCGCGCCAAGGACAAACGGGCGCCCGATGCGCCTCATCGCCTAAGTCTTGGCCGCGCTGCGGAAGAGCTTCTCCGTTGCTGCGTCGCCGGGGAAAAGGCTTTCGATCCGCAACTCGTCCGCGGTTACGTCCTGCGCAGTGCCGAAAGTCGCGATCACGGTGAAGAGCGAGATGCGCGCGCCGTTCTTCTCGATTTCGAGTGGCAAGACGGGAACCAGCCCCGCGTCCTCGGCCGCCCAGAGCGTATCGGCATCTTGGTATTGGCTGAACTCGGCGAGGACCTGCTGCATTTCTTGGCCGCCGAGCGCGTCCGCCTCGCGCTGCGCGCGGCGCCACAGCAGCGGTGCGATCGCCTTCCAATTGGTGACGAGCGGCTTGATGCCGTTCGGGTGGAAGAAGAGATGCATGAGATTGCGCTGCGTTCCGCCGACGCGCGACCAGAGGTCGGCGCCGAGCATCGCGCTCAGCCGATCGAAAGGCGCGTTCGACATGCGGATGTTCCAGGCGCGATCGATGGCGATGGCCGGGAATGGCTCATGGTTGGTCAACATCATCCGCACGGCGTTCATCACTTGCGCCATTTGCGGGTCGTCGAGGGGCCTTGCCTTGAACAGGGGCGCAAAGCCGGCGGCGGTCAACCAATCGTTTCGTTCGCGCAGCGGCACTTCCAACGTTTCGCTCAACTGCAAGAGCATGCTGCGGCTGGGTTTGGCGCGGCCCGATTCGAGAAAGCTGACATGTCGCTGCGAGACGCCCGACGACAAGGCGAGATCGAGCTGCGAGAGGCGGCGCCTTTGGCGCCATGTCTTCAACAAGAGCGGGAAACCGCTGCCCCCGTCCGTACGCCGTTCCAAAGTCGATGACGACACGTTCGAGGCTCCCGATCTCACGCGCATTCTCGCTGGCCGGAAGAACCCGTTCAATGACCTCGGAGGTAATTGCGGGGCCTCACAGCGCAGCGTCACTCTGTGGGCGGACAATCACAGGAGGTCCACATGTCTGGCCGTTTGATGATGCTTCTTGTCGTTACCGCGAGTTTCTGCGTGCTTTCCGCTGTGGCAATGATGGATGTCGGCTACTTCGGCATCCTTGCGCCGCATTTCCGCAGCTGGGGCGGCGCTCAGGTGTTCACGGATTTGGTCATCTTGGCGCTATTGGCTTGCATCTGGATGTGGAACGACGCGGGTGAGCGCGGATTGCCCGCCTGGCCCTTCATCGTCGTCACGTTGTTTTTGGGCTCGTTCGGTCCGTTGCTTTACTTGCTCGCGCGCGAACTGCGTTCGAAGGCGAGGCAGCCTGCTTCCGCATGACTTTGCGCGGCGGGCGCCTTCACCGGGCGTTTCTCCTCGCCTTCTGGAAGACGTCGTCACGTGCGCTTCGCCCGGTGGGCCGCCGCGTCGCGGCGCAGCAGCTCGAGCATGTGCAGATGGCCGGGCGGCTGATAGCTGAAGAGCAGCGCGCGTCGGTCGCGCTCAGAGCGATTAGGCGCGGACAGGTGCACGAGAAAGGGACCGAAGAACACCACCGAGCCGGCGCCGACCTCGAGCGGCACGGGCTTCGCGTCGGGATAGGCGTTCGGATCGATCTCGTTGCGGCCGAACTCGTCGCCGTCTTCGCGTCGCTTCCAGGTTCCGGCCTGGTGGCTGCCGGGGATCACCTGCAGGCAGCCGTTCTCGAGCGTCGCGTCGTCGAGAAAGACCATGGCGGTGGCTACTCGCTTCGCGTCGCCCGCGCTGGTCTCCCAATATGGATAGTCCTGATGCAGCGGATTCGGGCCGCCGTGCCGCGGCCGCTTCAGGTTCAGCTTCTCGGTGAACAGGATCGGATGCTCGTCCCCGATCAAGTCCTTGATCGGCTCGCTGCAGCGCGGGTCGAGCGCCCAGGCGCGCAGCGCGGGTGAGAGGTGCGCGAAGGGCTCGATGCCGTGGACGATGTCGCTCTCGCCCTCCCACTTGATCATCACGCCGCGGGTCATGTCGGGATCGAAGACGTAGCTACCGACCTTCAGACGGCGACCACGGCGGCCCTGCACCAGCTCCGCGACCAGCGCTTCGGACGCGTCGATCATCGCGGCGATGTCCCCTGCCGGGAAGACGTCGGCGCGCACCAGGAAGCCGTCTTTGGCGAGCCGTCTGCGTTCATCGGCATCGAGGCGCATGCCATCCCTCGCTAGCGCTCGCGGGCGCCAGGGCAGAGGGAAGCGCCCAAACGCTGGGGATTCAAGCGCTGCTCGGCGCGGCCCGGAGTTCCACCTCTCGGGGTCGCGGGCGCCCGCCGCCCGCAAAGCGGGTGCGCCCAGCGCACCGTGGGCATTGCGCCTGCCGACGCCGCCCTATTCAACCCAACAACCCGAACGCCGCACCCATCAGAGTGAAGCGCACGACGTGGTAGCCGCCGTTGATTAGGAAGAGCCTCAGCGAACTGCGCTCGAACAGGTAGTTGGTGCCGATCGAGAACGCCACCCAGAACAGGCCGGCGGTGAAGCCGAAGCCCGCGGCGAAGAGCGCTGAGTGTTCGCCGAGCATCGAGAGAAAGATTCCGAACACGATCGCGGAGAGCGCCGCGAGCACGGCGGTCAGCCCGTAAGTCTTTGCGGGATTGAAGTCCTTCGCGAGCTGCTCCTCGGTGAAGCCGTGCTCTGCCATCCAGGGCTTACTGAAGAGCGGGCCGTACCAGATGCCGCCGAGCGCGAACGCGAGCAGCGTGGCGACGAGAGTGGCGAGCCAAGAGATCTCGGGCATTGGGGATCCTCCGGTTTGGCGTGTGATCATGCACGCGCGCGTACCGAAGAATCAAGCGGCGAGTTCGGCGCCCGCGGCGAGGCCGGATGCGAACGCGTCGTTGTTCGCGACGCCGTCGAGCCAGCCACCGGCGAGTGCGATGCGCGGGGCGCCCGCGAAACGCGCGCGCAACGCAGCGATGCGGCGCACGTGGTCCACGCCCGGCTGCGGCACAGCGTGCGTCCAGCGTGAAATCGCGAGCGCGCGCGGCTCGGCGATCAGGCCGAGAGCGCGGTCGAGACCGGCGCGCACGCGGCGCACGATTTCGTCCTCGTTCGCATCGACGACGCCCGGCCAGCGCGCGCCGCCGATCAGTGCGGTGACGAGATCGCGGCCCGCGGGCGCGCGGTCCGAGAACAGCTGGCTCATGAACAGCGCGCCCAATAAGTCGATGCCGAGATCGCGTGGGACGAGGAAGCCAAACCCGGCGATCGCGCGGCGCACGGCGCGCGGATCCACGTCGAGCGCGACGCTCGCGATCGGCGCGTAGCGGACGCCCTCGGCGAGCTGCGCGGCCTCGGCGTCGAGCGGCGCGAGCAACTTCGCCGCTGCGGGCGCATCCACCGCGAGCACGAGTGCTCGCGCGGCGATCTCCTCGCGCTCCGTTGCGACGCGCCAGCCCGCGCCGTCGCGTGCGATCGCGCGCACGGGCGTGCTGCAGCGCACCGTGCCGTCACCAAGCCCGCGCGCAATCGCCGCCGCGAGCGCGCCGAGCCCGCCGCGCGCCGAGAAGCTGCCCGCGAGCCCGCGCGGCGCGCGCGCAAAGGCGGAGGCGAGCGCGCCAAGCACGATCGAGCCGCGCTCGCGTTCGAAACCCACGAGCGAAGGGAACACAGCGGCCGCGCCAAGCTGTGCCTCGTCGCCCGCGTATACGCCGGTGAGAAACGGGGCGACGAGTCGCTCGAGCGCTTCGCGGCCGAGCCGCCGCAAAATGAACTGCGAAACGCTTTCGGATGCGCCGTCGCCGCGACTGATGAACGGCTCCGCGAGCAGGCGCAGCTTGCCGCGCGCCGAGAGCAGCGGCGACGTCGCGAACGCCAGCGGCCCGAGCGGTACGGGCACGAGGCCGTCAGCACGTAACAAGAAGCGGTCGCGGCTCGCGGGCCCGGCTTGCTCGAGCAGCGCCTCCGCGCCGGTTTCGCGCAGGAGGCCGAGCAGCGGCGCTCCGATCCGAAACGAATTCGGCCCGCGCTCGAAGCGAAAGCCATCGCGCGTCTCGGTCTGCATCACGCCGCCCGGCGCGCCCTGCGCTTCGAGCACGAGCACGTCGCGCCCGCGCCTCCGCAGCGCGTGCGCTGCAGCGAGGCCCGAGGCGCCCGCGCCGATCACGACCGCGTCGCGCGTGCTCGCGCTCACGCGGGCGCTAGCGCGCGCACCGCGTCGGTGAATGCGCGCACGCCTTCGACGGGCGTCTCGGGCAGGCAGCCGTGGCCGAGGTTCATGATGTGCCCGCGTGCCGCACGGCCCGCGGCCGCGATCTCGCGCACGCGCGCGAAGATCTCTTCGCGCGGTCTCGCGAGTTCGTGCGGGTCGAGGTTGCCCTGCACGCTCGCGCGCGCGCCGGCCCTGCGCGCGGCGTCGGCGAAGTTCACCGCCCCGCCTACGGAGATCACGTCGGCGCCCACCTCGAGCATCGCGTCCAGCAGGTGCGGCGCGTCGTTCATGTAGAGAATTAGGGGAGCGCCGGCGCGCTCGACTCCGCGCGCGATCGCACGCGTCGTCGGGAGCACGAGCCGGCGATACTCGTCCTCGCTGAGCGCTCCCGCCCAGGTGTCGAAGAGCTGCACCACCTGCGCGCCGGCTTCGATCTGCGCATTCAGATACGCGACGGTCATCTCCGCGAGCCGCTCGAGCAGCGCAGCGAACGTCGCTGGCTCGCGCGCGGCGAGTTCGCGCAGCGCCGAGTAGCGCCGCGTCGGGTCGCCGCGCCCGTCGACCAAATATGTCGCGAGCGTGAACGGCGCTCCGGCAAAACCGATCAGCGGCGTCTGCGTCGCGGCGAGTTCCTTGCGCAAGCGGCGCAGAATCTCGAACACGTAGGGCACCGCCTCGCGCGGATCGCGGCGCGCGAGCGCTTCAACCTGGGCGCGCGTGCGCAGCGGCGGCGTAATCACTGGGCCCGGCGCGAAATCGACGTCGATGCCGAGCCCGAGCACCGGCACGAAGATGTCGCAGAAGAACACGACGGCTTCGGTGCCGACGAGACGCAGCGGCTGGAGCGAAATCTCGGCTGCGCGCTCGACGTCGCGGCACGAATCGAGAAACGCCTGCCCGGCGCGCGCGGCGCGGTACTCGGGCAAATAGCGGCCTGCTTGGCGCATCAACCAAACGGGCGGCCGATCTACCGGCTCACCCCGGCACGCGCGCAACATGCGCGTGGTGCGATCAAGCGCCGGCGGTGCGGTCATGCGCGAACTAGTAGCCGCCGAGCGAAGCCCAGCGCGCGCGGTGGTGCGCGGCATCGCCGAACGTCAACTCCGCGGCGCGCGCGCGCTTCATGTAGAGGCCGATGTCGTACTCGTCGGTCATGCCGACGCCGCCGAACATCTGCACGCCCTCGTTCGTCGCGAGCACATAAGCGTCGGAGCACTTCGCCTTCGCGAGCGAAACGAGCCTC
>JANNDT010000473.1:0-3434 GCA_031387905.1 Deltaproteobacteria bacterium | reverse complement strand
GTTGCGGGTTCGGCAAGAGGTGATGTGCGTTGATGCACTGCGCGGCGGGGATGCCCGCGGCGAGCAGCGCGGCTTCGGCTTCAGCGCTCGCACGCGTGGCGCACCAATCCCTGATGACTGCGTCGATCGCGTCGTGCGCGGCGCGGCGCCCGGCAGCGGCAGCGAGCGCGGGCTCGCGCAACGCGGGCGGATCGCCGAGCACGCGGCGCAGCGCTTGCCACTGCGCGTCGCTCGCCACCGCAATCGCGAGCCACTCATCGAAGGGCTCGCCCTCCGCCTGCGCGCAGCGATACACGCCCTGTGGCGCCGCGTACGGGCCGCGATTCCCGAGGCGTGGCAGCAGCACACCATTCTTCGTCCACTCGATCACCTGCTCCGCGGCCGCGTTCAGCGCGGGTTCGACCAGCGGCAACTCGACGAGCTGCCCCTCGCCCGAGTGAATACGCTGCTCGAGCGCGAGCAGCGTTGCGAACGCGGCGTGCATGCCGCCGAACGGGTCGCAGGCGCCGCGCACGACCAGCGGCAGATCCTCGTAGCCGGTGAGCCAGGCGAGGCCGCTCACCTGCTCGACGTTCGGCGCGAAGCCGACGCGGTCGCGCCACGGGCCGTCGAGCCCCCACGCCGGCATGCGCACCATCACGAGCCGCGGATTGCGCGCGTGCAAGGCCTCCCACGCGAGCCCGAAGTGATCCATCACGCGCGCGGAGAAATTCTCGATCAGCACGTCGGCGCCGTCGATCAGCCGTAACAACAACGCGCGGCCCTCGGGCGAGTCGAGGTTGAGCGTGATGCCGCGCTTGTTGCAGTTGACGCCGTGGAACACGGCCGAGCGCTCCCAGAGCGGCTCTTTGCGCACTGCGCCAGCGAAGCGCATGCCGTCGGGGCGCTGGATCGATTCGACTTTGATCACGTCTGCGCCGAGGTCGGCGAACACGCTGGTCACGATCGGGCCCGCCCAGAATGCGGTGAGGTCGACGACGCGCAGGCCGTCGAGCGGAAGTTCGCCGCGGCCGCCGTTCCGCCCTGCGCGCTCGGGAGACTTCTCAGGCGCCGCCGCCTCGAACTGCGCGCTCTGCGTGTGCTCGCCAAGCCTCGGCGCTCGCTCGAACGGGCGCGGCGCGCACGCGCTCAGCCGATACGGCACGCGCGGCTGCATGAAATCGCCGTGCGGCGAGCGCACGAATACGCCGCGCTCGCGCAGGTGGTCGAACTCGAGCACGCGCTTGCCGTCGCCGATCGGCGCGGCCGGAATCCGCAGCTCGTTCGCGAGCGCGATGATCTCGTCCACGGTGTGCTGCTTGGTAAAGGCGTGCATGGCTGCCTGCACGAAGCCCAAGTGCTGCATGCGCACGCGCGCTTCGAAGAGGCGCTCGTCGTCAGCGAGCTCGGGGCGCCCGATCAGCGAGCAGAAATCTTTCCACTGCTGGCCGGTGTATGCGGTGAGGCCGACCCAGCCGTCGCTCGCCGGCTCGATCGAGGGCGTGTCGATCGAGATCGCGGCGGGCACGCCCAGGAACTGGCCCTGGAGATCGTGCAATGTTGTTAGGGACGCGAGCACGCACTCGAACTGCGACACATCGACGTGCTGGCCGCGCCCGCTGCGCCGCGCGTGTAGCCACGCCGAGAGCGCACCGAGCGCGACGAAGGGCGCGGCCACCCACTCGCCGATGCGCCCGCCAGCACCGACTGGCCCACGCTCCGGCAAGCCGCGATAACCAGTGGCGCCGCTCGCGGCTTGCAGCGTCATCTCCGTGCCGGGCCGCGCGGCCCACGGGCCTTCGAGCCCCCACGGCGAGAGCGACACGATGCTGAGGCGCTCGTTTGTGGCGAGCAGCGCAGCGACGCCGCCGAGCGCATCGAGGCCGCCCGGCCCGCGCGATTCGATGAGCACATCCGCGTCGCGCGCGAGCGCGAGCACGCGCGCGCGCCCCGCCTCGCTCGCGAGATCCGCGACGACGCTCAGTTTGCCGCCATTCAGAAAGCGAAACAGCGCGCCGTCCTCGCCGTGCGGAATCGGCGTGTGCGACGCGCTCCAACGCCGCAGTGGATCGCCGGCCACGTCTTCGACCTTGATGACTCGCGCGCCCGCATCGACGAGCAACTTCGTCGCATACGGCCCCGCGATCTCCTCGCTGAGATCGAGCACACGCAAGCTCGCAAGCGGAGTCCGCATCGCGCCGGAGTGTGCCAGACTGCGCCGCCCAAAAGGCAATCGGGGACGTTGTTGGCATTTTCGCGTGGTCGCGCGGGGAACGCGGAAAAGGCAACAACGTCCCCGCCTTGCCTTATTGGCGGGGGAGCAGCGCGATGAGGCGATTCGAGGGGAAGGTCGCGCTGATTACGGGCGCGGCGGCCGGCATTGGGCGTGCGACGGGGGAGCGGCTCGCGAGCGAGGGCGCGAGCTTGTTGCTCGTCGACGTGGCGCGCGAGGGGCTCGAGGAGACGGCGCAGCGCTGCGTCGCGCTCGGCGCGGCGGTCGCGACGCGCAGCTGCGATGTCGGAGATGAGGCGCAGGTGCAGGCGACGGTGCAGGCCTGCGTCGACCGCTTCGGCAAGCTCGACGCGCTCGTCAACATCGCGGGCATCCTGCTGCTGAAGCATCTCGCCGAGATCACGCTCGCCGACTTCGAGCGCGTGATCCGCATCAACCTCACCGGCACGTTCCTGATGTGCAAAGCGGCGATCCCGCACTTGTTGATGACGAAGGGCGCGATCGTGAACACCTCCTCGACTTCCGCGCTCGCCGGCATGCCGTACGCCGCCGCCTACGGCACGAGCAAGGGCGGCGTGCTCGCGTTGACGCGCACGCTCGCGGTCGAGTTCGGCAAGCAAGGAGTGCGCTGCAACGCGGTCTGTCCGGGCTCCATCACCACCGCGATGAGCGGCGGCGGGCTGCTGCCCAAGGATGCGGACTGGAAGCTCGTCTCGCGCGCCATGCCGCTCGACACCGCGCGCGGCCCAGAAGTCGTCGCGAGCGTGATCGCCATGCTCTGCTCCGACGACGGCATCCACATCAACGGCGAATCGATTCGCATGGATGGCGGGACGCTCGCATAATGACGCCCGCCGGAGGCGCCGACAGCGCCGAGATCACGCAGGCCGTCCTGCCGGATTGACTCGCGCCCGCGCTGATTAGGCCTGGCTGCGCTCGCTGCGCCGCATCGCGATCAGCAGCGGCAGCGCGAGCACCAAGGCGCCGAGCGCAGGCACGATGACGTGACCGAGCATCAGGTGCATCGCGTCAGTCGCGGGGCACGTCGCTTGCGCCACACTGCCGCCGAGCGCCGCGGCGCCCGCGGCGGCGGCGAGCGCGACCGTGAGTGGACGGAACGGCGCCGCACGCCCGCCGAACCAGCCGAGCGCGAGCGCGGGCAACAGGCCCACCGCGAGCGCCGTAATCAAACACGGCAGATCGCCCGCGCCGGGCAGGCGCC
>JANNDT010000464.1:0-7722 GCA_031387905.1 Deltaproteobacteria bacterium | reverse complement strand
CGCGCCTGCGAGGTGGCCGCCCTTTAGCGCCGCCGCGAGCGCGTCCTCGTCCACCAGCGCCGCACGCGCGGTGTTCACGAGGCACGCGCCAGCTTTCATTTGCGCGAGCTGCGGCGCGCCGATCAGGCCGCGCGTCGCGTCGCTCACCGCGGCGTGCAGCGTCACGAAGTCGCTCTCGGCGAGCACGCGCGCGAGCGGCGCGAGCTCGGCGCCGGCGCGCAGCGCAGCCTCGGGCGTAACAACCGGGTCTGCGGCGAGCAGCCGCACGCCGAACGGTGCAAGCCGCTGCGCGACTTTTCGGCCCACGGCGCCGAGGCCCACGATGCCGACCGTCTTGCCCCACAACTCGCGTCCACGCAGCTGCCCGTAAGCGCGCCCCATCGCGCCGAGGTCGCCCGCTTCGAGCGCGGGATCGCGCAGGAACGCGCTCGCCGCGGGCAGCTTGCGCGCGAGCGCGAGCAGGAACGCGAGCGTTAGGTCCGCGACCGCCTCTGCGTTGCGGCCCGGCGCGTGGAGCACCGGCACGCCAAGCGCGCTGGCAGCGGCGACGTCGACGTTCACCGCATCTCCGCGGCAGGAGGCGACCACGCGCAACTCGGGCAGCGCGAGCAGCGCGCGCGAATCCACCAAGTCGATCTCGGTGACGAAGCTGTCGAAGCCGCGCAGGGCTTCGATCAACGCGTCGCCGGAGAGCAGCCTGCCCCGCGCGCGATAACTCGCGTACTCGACTTCGCCGAGCGCGCGAAAGGCAGCCAGCGCAGTCTCGTCGAGTTCGGCCGTAATGAGGATGCGCGGGCGCGCGAGTGGCTTTGCGGCCGCGCCTCCGCTCGCCGTGATCGCGCCGAGCATGCCTTGAATTGCGTGGCCTTGAGCCACCGCGTCGCCCGGCGCGCGCTTGGCGCGAAGCTCGCGCCAACGCCCGTAGCTCGCGGCGTAAGCGCCGCTGCGCTCCGCGTTCGGCGCGAACTCGTCGCGCGAGGCGAGCGCCCGCGCGCCAGTTCTCAGGTCCGCGAACACGCCCGCACCGACGCCGGCGCAGACCGCCGCACCGAGCGCGCTCGCTTCGGCTGCGCCGCGGCGGATCGATCGACCCGTAACATCTGCCAGCGTCTGCGCGAACAGCGCGCTGCGCGAAAGGCCGCCCGAGATCGCGAGCGGCGCAGTCGGCGCCGCCGCAGCGATGGCATCCAGCGTCTCGAGGTTCGCGCGCACCGCGTAGGCAATGCCCTCGGCGACTGCGCGCAACAGCCGCGCGCGCCCGCGCTCGGGCGCCCCGAGCAAGTGCGTGAGCGTGAGATCGCCGAGCGGCAACGCGAGCGCGCGCGCATCCGCAACCTGTGCGCCGAAGGTGGAGAGCATGCCCGCAGCGCCCGGCTCCGCCTCCGCGGCTTCCGCGAGCGCGCGCGCAGCGCCGCTGCGCGCCTCGGGAAACAGTGCGCGGCCGAGCCACTCGAGCGCCTCGCCTGCCGGCCCCGCGTTGCACTCCGCGACCCACACCCCGGAGACGACGTGCGGAGCGCGCCACACGCGCCCGTCCGGGTCCGCGCAGCCCACGGCCACGACGCGCTGCAGCGGCAGCGTCGTGCCGCATACCGCGCCCGTCTCGCCCGGTTCGGTGACGCCCAGGCCGAGCAGCGCGCACTGCGTGTCCGCGCCGCCAACTGCGACCGGAATGCCCGCGGCAAGGCCGAGTGCTTCGGCGGCATTCGCGTCGAGCGTCCCTAAGCGTTCGCCCGCCGAGCGCAGGCGCGGCAACTGCGCAGCGGCGAGGCCGACTTGTTGGGCGAGGTCGTCGGCCCAGCGTCCTGTCGCGAGATCGAACAGCCCGCTCGCACCCGCCTGCGAGAAATCGCTGGCGATCTCGCCGCACAGCCGGAACGCGAGCCAGTCCGAGAGCGAGAGCACGTGCGCGACATCGGCCCACAGCGCGGGCGCGTTCTCGCGCAGCGCGGCGAAGCGAGCGAGCGGCAGCACGGGGATCGGCCAGTGGCCCGTGCGCGCGTGCAGCGCCGCGCCCTCCGAACTGGCGAGCGCGAACGAGGCCACGAGCCCACGCGCGTCGCGATTCGTCGCGCCGAGCAGCGCGCGGCCATCGCGCGCGAGCAGCGCGCTACCGAAGCGCAGCGCGGTTGCCGCGATGCCCACCACGCGCGCGCCGGGCCCGCAGGCGGCGAGCGCCGCGCGGCTCGCCGACGCAAGCGCCGCAAACGCGGCCTCGAGCTCGAGCTCCGGGCCGAGCGGCGCGGGCCACGGCCTCGCCCGCGCGTGCTGAACGCCGCTCGCCACGTTGACGAGCAGCGCGCGCGCGCTCCCGCCGCCGAGATCGAAACCGAGCAACCAGTCGTTCGCCGCCATCTTGCGCCCTACCCGTCCCTAATACCCGCGCCCGCGGTCGACGGCCGAGAACACCGGCTCGCCGCGCTCGAGGCGCGCGACATTTTCCGCGAACAGCCCGATCGAAACGTCGACCAGTTCGGGGAAGCCGCCTGCGGCGTGCGGCGTCACCCAGAAATTCGGCGCGTCCCAGAGCGGGCTGTCGGGCGGCAGCGGTTCCGTCGCGAACACATCGAATGCCGCGCCCGCGAGCCGGCCCGCGGCGAGCGCCTCGCGCAGCGCCTCCTCGTCCACGATGCCGCCGCGCGCGAGGTTCACGAGGTACGCGCTCGGCTTCATGCGCGCGAGCTCGCGCGCGGCGATGCTGCCGCGCGTCTCCTCGGTCAGCGGCACGAGGATCACCACCACGTCCGACTCGGCGAGTACGCGCAGCGTCTCGCTCTGCGGCTCGATGCGCGCCACCGCCGGATGCGCCTTCGGCGTGCGCTGCGTGCCGATCACGCGCATGCCGAGCGCGTGCGCTTTCTCGGCGAGCGCGAGGCCGATCGCGCCGAGGCCGAGAATGCCGAGTGTCTTGCCCGCTGCGCGCTCGGCCAGGCGCCGCCGCCAGGCGTGCTCGCGCGGCGCCGCGACGCAGAACGGCAGTTGGTTCAGCAGCGCGAGCCCGAGCGAGAGCCCGCACTCGGACATCGGTTCCGCCGACATCCCGCGCTGGTTTGCAATCACGACCTCTTGGCGCAGGCCGACCGCGGGCAGCAAGTAGTCGACGCCCGCGCCGAGCGCCTGAATCAGCCGCAGCTTCTCGGCTTTCGCCCAGTGCCCGCGCGGCGGGTGGAGCACGTACAGATAAACCGCGTCGCCAAGGCCCGCGACGAACTCTTCGGGTTGGCTCCAGTAGACGATCTCGCGGCCGGGGAAGTGCTTCTCGAGTGGCGCGAGGCCAGCGTTGCTGAACGGGAGATACGCGTGGATGGGTGTCGGCACGCGCGCAGCTTAGACCGCGCGCGCCAACGAATCGCTAGCCCGCTACGGCGCTGCGCTCGCAGCCGCCTCGTGCAGCTTCGCGAGCTCCTCGTACTCGGCCGCTTGCGCGGCGTAGAGCTCCGCGAGTTTGTCGCAGTGCCCGCGCATCTTGATGCGCGTGCCGAGCTTGCCGCCGCCGTAGACGCGGCCCATCGACTCGTGCTTGCTCGCTTCGCCGCGCAAGTCTGCGGCCTTCGCGCGGAAGTGCTTCGCCACCGCGGCGTGCTCGGCGGGCGCGTCCGCCATCTCGACGACGAGTTGTTCGAGCGACGACGCCGGTTCCGCGAACGCGGCGCCTGGGATCCAAAGCAAGGCGCTCGCGACGACTGCCAGCAAGACTTGGGATTGCATGCATCCTCCAGTGCGCAGTCGTGCCGCGCGTTAGGCCGCCTTCACGTCCACCGTGCGAGGCTTCTTCTCGGCCATCTTACCAATCGAAACCGTGAGCACGCCGTCCTTGAACGACGCCTGCACGTGCTCGGGGTCGGCGTCGATCGGCAGCGTGAAGGTGCGGTTGAACGCGCCGAAGCTGCGCTCCACGTAGCGCCGCCGCTCGCTCGTCTCTTCGCGCTCGCTCCTCTTCTCGCCGCGAATCGTGATCACGCCTTCGTGAAGCTCGACGGTCACGTCTTCGCGCTTCGTGCCCGGCAACTCCGCCGCCACGATGTAGTGCGCGTCGTCTTCGCTGACGTCGATCGCAGGAAACTGCTTCGCGGTTTCGGGGCGGCCCCAGAACGAGTCGAAGAAATCGCGCGAGTAGATGCGTGGAAACGCTGGGTTGCCCTCGAACATGTCGGCAAAGAACGGGTCTCGAGTCACTAGGTTGCGCTTGTCTCGGTCCGCCATCGGTGATCCTCCTCTCGAGTTGCGCACACGATTTGTGCAACCCGCGTGCCGCCTCGACGCTGTGCGCAGCGCAGCGCGACACACCCGCTGGGGCACACCGCGCCGACGCGGATACGCCCGCTGGGGCTCGCCGCCCTGCTCTCGATCCCAGAAGCGGCCTGAGCGTGCCGCGCGCTGGAACGAAGCTTGCTGATTCGTTGCCTAGGAGGCCGCCGCGGTGAGCGATCCGTTCACACTCGGGGACGAGTTAGGGCCCGCGAGAGTGATCCATGTGCGGGAGCCGTCGATTGGCCTGCGCGGGATTCTCGTAGTCGACAACGTCGCCAGCGGGCCGGCGATCGGCGGCCTGCGCATCGCGCCGGATGTGAGCGCGGAGGAATGCTTCCGTTTGGCGCGCGCGATGACGCTGAAGAACGCGGCTGCCGGCCTTTCACACGGCGGCGGCAAGTCGGTGCTCGTGGGCGACCCGCACATGTCGCGCACGGAGAAGGAACGCCTGATCCGCGCGTTCGCCTGCGCGTTGCGCGGCGCCGATGATTATATTTTCGGACCCGACATGGGCACGGACGAGTCGTGTATGGCCTGGGTGCACGACGAGATCCGCCGCGCCGTCGGTCTGCCGCGGGAACTCGGCGGCATCCCGCTCGACGAGCTCGGCGCCACCGGCTTTGGGCTGCGCCATGCCGCCGAAGTCGCCGCCAAGTTCTCAGGCTTCCCGCTCGCGGGCGCGCGCTTCGCCGTGCAGGGCTTCGGTTCCGTCGGGATCCACGCCACGCGCCTGCTCGCGGCAGAAGGCGCGGTGCTCGTCGGCGCCGCCGATTCGCGAGGCGCGATCGTGAACCCGGACGGGCTGGACCCCGACGCGCTGATCGCCTGGAAGCGCTCTGGCAAGAATCTTGTCGACTACGAAGGCGGTGCGCGTGTGACGGCGGCGGAGTTGATCGCCGCCGACTGCGAGATCTGGATTCCCGCAGCGCGGCCCGACGCGATTTGCGCGACCGACGTGCCGTGCCTGCGCGCTCGAGTGGTGATCCCCGGCGCGAACATCGCAGTCACGCGCGATGCCGAGGAGCTGCTCGCCGCGCGCGGTGTGCTCTGCCTGCCCGATTTCATCGCGAACGCAGGCGGCGTGATCTGCGCAGCCGCGGAGTGGCGCGGCGCCGGCGAGCAAGACGCGTTCAGCGCAATCGCGGAGCGCATCCGCGCCAACACCGAGGCCGTGCTCGAGGCAGCGCGCGCCCTGCACATCACGCCACGCGCTGCGGCCGAGGAGTTCGCGCTGACGCGAGTGCGCAGTGCGATGGCGACACGACGCTGGTCGATTTACTAGAGCGATAGCGCTCGGGAGGACGCCAGATGAACGCCGGAATCACACGTCTACAGGGTTTGCTCGACGCCGCGGGCGTCGACTACACGCAAA
Organism: Deltaproteobacteria bacterium; assembly: GCA_031387905.1. GTDB lineage: Bacteria > Myxococcota_A > UBA9160 > UBA9160 > UBA6930 > VGRF01. Next base: position 2,099 of record JANNDT010000464.1, on the reverse strand, counting down.
TCAAGCATCGTCGCGACTTCCACGCCACGCAGACGGCGCTCGACACCTTCACACCCGCCGCCGAGTTCGCGAAAACCGTGTTCGTGTGGATCGACGGCGCGCCAGCGATGACGGTGGTGCCCGCGGACCGGCAGCTGTCGCCGTCGAAGCTGCGAAAGGCGTTGCACGCAAAACACGTGCGCGTGGCGACCGAGACGGAAGTGAAGACGCTCTGCGCCGATTGCGAGCCCGGCGCCGCGCCCCCGTTTGGCGTGCTCTACGACCTCCCGGTCTTCGCGAGCCGTGCGCTCGAGAAGGACGACGAGATCACGTTCAACGGCGGCACCCACGAGCAGGCGATCCGCATGCGGCGCGCGGACTGGACGCGCCTCGCGAAGCCTCGCTTCCTTCCGCTCGCGAAGCGGGAATGAGCCGAGCAGCGCGCAGCCAACGCGGGCGGCGTGCCTCAGTTCGGGGACGCCGGCCGCTCACTCCGTCAGATCGACCCGAGTGGCCGCACGTAGGTGGCCTGCAGCCCGTCATCTCCGGCCTCGTAGTTCAGGGCGACCGCCTCGCCGCCTTCGAGCTTCTCGAACTCGAGGCCACCGGCCACCGCGTTGCGATGGAAGTAGACGCGCTCGCCGGCGTCTGTGAGCAGGAAGCCGTAGCCGCCCTCTCGCTCGATGAGATCGATCACGCCGCGCAGGGGGGGACTGGCCGGCAGTTCGCTCCGCGCGTCGCGCCGGCGGTCGCGCAGGCGCTCTACCTCACGGCGAAAGGTGCGCGTGGCATCGCGCAGAGCGGGACCGAGTTCGTCCGCCTCGCCGCTTGCGACGAGGTCGGCGCCGCGCGCCTGACAGCGGATCTCGACGCGTCGACGACCGCCGCGGTGATGCGCGCTGCGCCGCTCGACGTCGATGGAAATGTCGATCAGGTCGCGGTGATGCTCCGCGAGCTTGCCGAGTTGCTCCTCCGCCTTTGCACGCTCGGCGTCCGGGATCTCCTGTGCATTCCGCCAACGAATTTCCACTGCGCGCTCCTGGATGGATGGTGCCCGGCTCGTTCGATCGCGCGGGCCGGGTCGGTGAAAGGAAGCTTGATGTGCGACAGGGGCCGTCCCTCGCTACTGAGCGGATGTCGCCGGGCGCGCGCCATCGAGCAGGGCCCGGAGCGCGGCGAGCCGCGCACGCTCGGCTTCGGGCAAATTTTCCGGGCTCGATGCGCCGAGTTCTGTGAGCAGCTGCTCTTCGATTCTCGCGTACGCCCGCCTCGCATGCGGCCCGCTCGGCGCGGCGCGCAGGGCGGCCTCCATGTAGGCATCGGTCTCGGGCAGCCAAGCGGAATACGCCGTGCGGTCCTCGATCACGCCGAGCTCGTAATAAGCCGCCGCGAGCTCGAGATCGTCGGCGCTACGCTCTCCCTTCTCTCGCGCGTCGATCCAGCGCAGCAGCACGCTCGACGCGGCCAGGTCGAAGACCAGCCCATCGCGCGCGGTCGGCACGTCGGAGAGGTTGCGCGCCATCATCGCGAGTTCGCGCGCACCGCGGATTGACGGCGTGGACTGCGCGACGGACGCGCTCACGCGGTCGAGCGAGACGAGCCAGGCGATCAGCCGCGTGCGCAGGTAGGCCGGGACGTCGGCTCGCTTCGCGAACGTTGCGAGGGCCGCACGCGGGCGCTCAGCGTCGCCCTTCACACGAATCGCAATCGTCAGGTAGTGGGCGAGCGTCCCGTCGCGGTCGAGTTCACCAGGCGCGCTCACCGGGTTCGCGAACTGCGTCTCCCAGATTGCGAGCGCGTCATCGAAGCGCCGCAGCGCAACGTCGAAGCGCGCGCGCTCGAGCGGCGCGAGCGAACTCACTTCCGGCAGCGCGATGAGCCGCTCTGCGAGCGCGGAATCTTCGAGATCGGGCAGTCTCGTGTGACAGTCGATGCACTGCTGCGTCATCAGGCTGAACGCGAAACGCGCTTCCTCGGCATCGCCGAGCGCGTAGGCGCCGCTCGCCATCAGCGCATCGTCCGCGAGGTTGCGCGCGTGCAGGCCAAACGCCGCGTCGCGCGCGGCGCTGTGATTGCGCAAGTCGACCGCCGCACCGCGCAGCGTGGCGAACGCCGCGCGC
>JANNDT010000461.1:0-11980 GCA_031387905.1 Deltaproteobacteria bacterium | reverse complement strand
CGGCGCCGAGCCAGGTGCGCGGCGACCGCCTCGCGCTCGAAGTTCGCGTCGTGCCCGCCGCGCTGCGCGTGGGCGAGAACGCACTTCGACTGCTGCTGCGCGACGAGAACGGGGAGCCCGTCACCGGCGCGCGCATCGACGCCGCGGTGCGCATGCACGGGATGGGCGCGATGCCCGCGATGGGCGGCGCCGCATCCGTCAGCGAGCTTGGCGAGGGGCGTTATCAGGCCGACTTCGGCCTCGACATGGCGGGTACGTGGCAGGTCGAAATCACCGCCCAGGCGCCGAACGGCGAAAGCCTGCGCGCCGAGGGCTCGCTCGCGGTGGGGACGGAGGGCGTTCGGCTGAGAGTCGCCGGCGCGGCAGCGGGCCCCGAAGCGGCGACTGCCCCCAGCGCGCCGCGGGATGCCTCTCCGGCCGCGTTCTCCTTCCCGGCCGAGCGCCTCCAGAAGATCGGCGTGCGCACGACGCGCGCGGAACTGCGCCCGCTCGCGCGCAGCGTGCGCGCCAGCGCGCGCGTCGCCTTCGACGAGAGCGCACTCGTCGACGTTTCGCCCAGAGTCGCGGGCTGGATCGAGTCGCTCGCGGTGGCGGCGCCCGGCGACCCCGTCACGCGCGGGCAAACGCTCTTCACGCTCTACAGCCCCGAGCTCTACGCCGTGCAGCTCGAGTACCAACAGGCGCTGGCGAGCCGCGCGCGCGCCGCGACGAGCGCGCGGCCCGAGCGTGCCGATGCGCTCGTGCGCGCCGCCGAGCGGCGGCTCGCGCTGCTCGGCATCGCGCAGGTCGAGATCGCTGCGCTCGCGAAGCGCAGCGAGCCGTTCGAAGCGCTGCCGATCCGTGCGCCGGCGAGCGGTGTCGTGATCGAGAAGAACGCGGTGCTCGGCGCTGCCGTGAACGCGGGCGACCGCTTGTTACGGATCGCGCCTGCGGACCGTGTCTGGCTCGAAGCGAGCATCGCCGAGGGCGACCTCGCACTGGTGCGCGAAGGCGCGAGCGTGCGCGTGACGCTCGCGAGCGGCGACGGCGAGCTGCTCGCGGGACGCGTCGTGCGCATCGCGCCGCAGTTCGCCGCGGAGTCGCGCACTGCGACCGCGCGCATTGCGCTCGAAGCGACGAGCGTCGCGCTCCGCCCCGGTGGCTGGGCGAGCGTCGAGTTCAACGCCGCGGCGGGCGAAGGCCTCGTGGTCCCCAGCGGCGCGGTGCTGCGCGCTGGCGAGCGCAGCTTCGTATTCGTCGCGCTCGGCGGCGGGCGTTTCGAGCCGCGCGAAGTCGCGCTCGGCTTCGAGATGCGCGATGCGGTCGAGATCCGCAGCGGGCTCAGCGCGGGCGAAGAAGTCGTCAGCGAGGGCACTTACCTAATCGCCTCGGAGAGCCGCCTGCGCGCGGCTCTGGAGCAGTGGTGATGTCCCTGCGCCTTGGGCAATCCGACCTACAAGCCTCACGCACACCTTGGGAAGTCCTCCTTGTTGACTTCGCTCGGCTCCGAAGACTTCGCCTCGCTGCGCGCTTCGCTTGCGGCCTCGGCGCCACAAACGGAGGTGGGTTCGTCATCGGGGCCCGCCCGGCTTGGGTTCCACTGCGTCGCGCTTGCAGCTTTCCCGGGGCGATGAATATGGAGATTCGACCGTGTCACTAGGCGTAGACCCCAACAACTCCTCGCCGCGCGACGGGCTGATCGCGCGCGTGATCGCCGCCTGCGCCGGGCGGCCCGGCGTCACGCTTGTACTCGCCGCCGCCGCCGCGCTGCTCGGCGCGTGGAGCGTCGCGCGCACGCCGCTCGACGCGATCCCCGATCTCTCGGACGTGCAGGTGATCGTCACCGCCGACTGGCCCGGCCGCAGCCCGGATTTGGTGGAGGATCAAGTCACCACGCCGATCTCGAGCGCGCTGCTCTCGGTCGCGAACGCACGCGCCGTGCGCGGCCAGAGCTACTTCGGCGCGTCGTTCGTGTACGTGATTTTCGAGGACGGCACGGACCTCTACTGGGCGCGCACGCGGGTGCTGGAGCGCTTATCAGGGATCGCCGCGGCGCTCCCGGCCGGGGTGCGCCCGGTGCTCGGCCCCGACGCCACGGGAGTCGGCTGGGTCTTCTCGTACGCACTCGTCGATCGCAGCGGCGCGCACGATCTCGCCGAGCTGCGCACGCTGCAGGATTTCCGGCTGCGGCTCGTACTCGCGAGCGTGCCGGGCGTCGCCGAGGTCGCCTCATTAGGCGGCGTGGTGCGTCAGCTCGAGATCCAGCTCGATCCTGCCCGGTTGCGGGCGTTCGGTGTTGCGGGGGAGGAGGTGGCCGCCGCGGTGCGGGCGGGAAACGCCGACTCCGGCGCTGGCAGCCTCGAAGTCGCGGGGCACGAAGTCGTTGTAAGAACTAGGGGTTACGCGCGAACCCTTGACGATTTCGGAGCGCTCGCGGTTCGCGCTAGCGCGGACGGCACGCCGGTGCGGGTGCGCGACGTCGCGCAGGTCGCGTGGACGCCGGCGCCGCGCCGCGGGATAGCGGAACTCGACGGCGAGGGCGAAGTCGCCGGCGGCATCGTCGTGATGCGCAGCGGCGAGAACGCGCTGGCCGTGATCCAGCGCGTGAAGGCGCGCCTCGCGGACCTGCGCGCGAGCCTGCCCCCCGGCGTCGAGGTCGTCCCCACCTACGACCGCTCCGAGTTGATCGAAGGCGCGGTCAGCACGCTGCGCCGCACGCTGCTCGAAGAGATGGCGATCGTCTCGCTCGTGATCTTCTTGTTCTTGTGGCACGCGCGCAGCGCGCTCGTCCCAATCGTCACGATCCCGATCGGCGTCGCTCTCGCCTTCGTGCCGATGCTGGCCCAAGGCCTCACCGCGAACATCATGTCGCTCGGCGGCGTCGCGGTCGCGATCGGTGCGATGGTGGATGCGGCGATCATCGGCGTCGAGAACGTGCATCGCCGGCTCGCCGAGTGGGAACACGCGGGCGAACCGGGGCCGCGCCAAGCCGTCATCGTGCGCGCGCTCCAAGAAGTCGGCCCGAGCCTGTTCTTCGCGCTGCTGGTGATTACGGTCTCGTTCCTGCCGATCTTCGCACTCGACGGCGAAGCCGGCCGCCTCTTCAAACCGCTCGCGTTCACGAAGACCTACGCGATGGGCTTCGCCGCACTGCTCTCGGTGACGCTCGCGCCAGCGCTCGCGGTGCTCGCGATTCGCGGGCGCATTCCGCACGAGCAGGATCAGCGCGCGCAGGCGGCGCTCGCGAGTGGCTATGCGCGCGTGGTGCGCTTCGTGGTGCGCCGCCGTCGCGCCGTAATTGCTGGCGCGCTGCTGCTGATGGCCGCGAGCGTGCCTCCGCTGCTCTCGCTCGGCCGCGAGTTCATGCCGCCGCTCGACGAGGGCACCCTGCTCTACATGCCGACCGGCACGCCCGGCATGTCGGCCAGTGAGGCCGCGCGCGTGCTCCAGTTGATGGACCGCGAACTGCGCGAGGTTCCCGAGGTGGCGCGCGCGTTCGGTAAATCCGGCCGCGCCGAGAGCGCGACCGATCCGGCGCCGCTCGAAATGTTCGAGACGGTGGTCTCGCTGAAGCCGCGCGCCGAGTGGCGGGCGGGCCTAACGCTCGACGCCTTGGTGCGCGAGCTCGAGGACAAGCTCCGCTACCCCGGCATGCCGAACCTGTTCTGGATGCCGATCCAGACGCGCACCGAGATGCTCTCGACCGGGCTGCGCAGCGAAGTCGGCCTCAAGGTGTTCGGGCCCGATGCCGCGACGATCGAAGCCGCGAGCGTCGCGATCGAGCGCGCGCTCGTGAGCGTGCCCGGGACGCGCAGCGCGGTGGCGGAGCGCCTAACAGGCGGGCTCTACCTCGACGTCACGCTGCGCCGCGACGCGCTCGCGCGCCACGGCCTCTCGGTCGCGGCGGTGAACGAGGCGGTCGAGCTCGCGCTCGGCGGCGCGGTCGTCTCGCAAGTGCTCGAAGGCCGCGCGCGCTACCCGGTGCAAGTTCGCTACGCGCGCGATTTCCGCGAAGACCCTGCGGCACTCGCGCGGGTGCTCGTCGCGACGCCGCGCGGCGCCCAGATCCCCCTCGGCGAGCTCGCGGAGATTCGCTTCGCGACGGGGCCGGCCTTCGTGCGCAGTGAAGGAGGCGAGTTGCTCGGCACGGTCGCGGTCGGCGTCGCGGGCCGCCCGATCGTCGATTACGTCGAAGACGCCCAGCGAGCGCTCGCCGCGAACGTGCAGCTCCCGCCGGGCACGCGCGTCGCCTGGGCCGGCAAGTATCAGGCCTACGAGACGACCAGCGAGCGCCTGCTGCTCGTCGTGCCGCTCACGCTCTTTCTGGTCGCGCTGCTGCTCTACTGGAACACGGGCTCGGCGGTCGAGACCGCGATCGTGCTGCTCGCCGTGCCGTTCTCGTTGGTGGGCGCGATCTGGCTGCTCTGGGCGCTCGACTACAACTACTCGACCGCGGTGGCGGTGGGGGTGATCGCGCTGCTCGGCCTCGACGCGCAGACCGGCGTCGTGATGCTGCTCTACCTGACGCTCGCCCACGGCGAACGCGCGGCGCGCGGAGCGATGCGGAGCCCCGCTGATCTCGAGGAAGCGATCGTCGAGGGCGCCGCGCGGCGCCTGCGGCCGAAGCTGATGACGGTGGCGGCAATGATCGCAGGCCTGATGCCGCTGCTATGGAGCGACGGCGTCGGCGCGGACGTGATGAAGCGTGTGGCGGCGCCGATGGTGGGCGGGCTGGTGAGTTCGTTCGCGCTCGAGCTGCTCGTTTATCCCGCGCTGTTCGCAGTGTGGAAGCGGCGCTCACTCGGAGATGCCGCAGCGGTCGCCTAACCTTTCGCAACTTCGACCAGGAGCCACGAGCATGCCACGCGCCACCCCAGCGATCGCACTATCCCTAATGACTGCGATGCTCGTAGCCGCTTGCGGCGGCAAGGCGAACGCAGGCGACGGCGCCGGCAGCGTGCGCGCCATCGCCGCAGACCAATCGACGATCACGCTCGAGCACGGCGACATTCCCGGCCTGATGAAAGCGATGACGATGGAGTACGCGGTTGCGAAGCCGGAGCTGCTCGGGGGCGTCGCGGTGGGCGACACGGTCGAGTTCCACCTCGTCCACGCCGAGGGCGCGTACAGCGTGACCGCGCTACGCGAGACGCCGCCGTAACAGCCGCAACAGTCAGGCGGGCGGCGCCAGCGTCGCCTTGTAAAACGAGACGCTGCCAAACGGCGTCAACGCGCGGCCGAGTTCGGAGGCGGCGGCGAAGCCTGCTTCGCGCATGAGCTGCGGGAGCTGCCCTTCGAGGTTCGCCTGCAGCCGCTCTGCGCCGTCGAGCCAGCTGATCCCCCGAGCGACAAGCTTCAAGACCGGGTTGTCTGACGGGCCGAAGTCGAGAACGTGCAGCTCGCCCTGCGGGCGCAACCAACGCTGCATCGCGGCGAGCGCTCCGCGTTTCTCGTCGAGCGTCAGGTGGTGGAGCACGAGGCTCGTCAGGATGCGGTCGAAGGATGCCGGCGCGAAGGTCGGATCCGCGTTCGCGAGCGCTTCGATCAGCTCCACGTCGACACCCGCGCGCGCGATTTTCTTGCGCGCGATCTCGAGCACGGCGCGGTCGCCGTCGATGCCCACGACGCGCGCGCTCGGTTGCCGCGCTTTTGCGAGCAGAGCGAGCGTTCCCGTTCCGCAGCCGACGTCGAGCACAGCGTGCCCGGGAGCGATCGCCGCTTGATCGATTAGGCGTCCCTTGAGCGCACGCTCGCGCAGCGAGAGCGCGATCAGCGGGTCGTAGAAGCGCGTCAACCAGTCGAAGCTGAGCGCCGGGACGTAGCTGCGGTCGGACATCTCTCTCTCTCCCTGGGCGCGCGACACACGCATGCGTACAGCAGCCCCGCCATCCGCGCTGGCGATCGCCCTCGAGTCGTTACGGGCGGCCACACTGCTTCCCATTCACCGCATCGCGCAGCCGCGGCGAGCTGAGCGCTCAGGACGCGACGCGGTTGCGCCCGGCGGCTTTGGCCGCATAGAGCGCGACGTCGGCGGCGTTCACGAAGGTCGCGGGCGAGCCGAGCTCGGGGCTCCAGATCGAGACACCGATCGAGAGGGTGACGGGAACCGTCTTGCCATCGAGCTCGAAGCGCTCGTGCTCGATTTGCCCGCGCAGCCGCTCCGCGAAAATCTCGGCGCCGGCGCGATTGCTGTCGGTGAGCACCACGGCGAACTCATCGCCTCCATAGCGCGCGATGCAGTCTGCGCGGCGCACCGAGCGCGCGATCAGCGCAGCGACTTCGCGCAGCACGTAATCGCCGAACACGTGGCCCGCCTCGTCGTTGATGCGCTTGAACTCGTCCACGTCCACTAACAAGAGCGCGAGCCCGGCCGTGCCCCGGCGTTCGCGAGCGACCTCGCGTTCGAGCACGTCCATCAGGAAGCGCCGGTTTTTCACCTGGGTGAGCGCGTCCTCGGTGAGCATCTTGTAGACGGCTTCGTGGTAGGCGGCCTCGGTGTCGGCGTGGGCGAGGAACTTGAAGCTGGCGTCGCCCATGTGGATCACGTCGCCGTTCGTGAGGACGGCGCTCGCGCCGTTCGGCACGCGGTCGCCCTGCACCCAGGTGCCGTTCTTCGAGCCCAAATCGCGAATCCGTACGCGCCGCTCTGCCACGAAGAACACGCAGTGCTGCCGCGAGACGCCGTCGAGCGGCACCACGATGTCGCATTCGGAGCTGCGCCCGAGCGTCAGCTCGGGCCTGTCGAGAGAGATTCTGCGGCCGAGCTGCGCGCCGCGGATCTGCACCAGGCAAGGCGCCGCAGAGTCATCCAACTGCCGTTCGATCGCGAAAGTGCGAGTCGTGTCGCCCGTGCGGTCAGCCATGGCTCCGTATCGGCCGGAGCCGAACGCTCTGGAGACCCTCGGCCGCCGCTTCCTGACCGGGGCTCACATTGGTAGGCTGCGCGCCCTTTGTGAGGGGCCAGCGTGAATCCCAGCCCGACCGGGGCGTCCGCCGAAGAACTCGTCCTCCGGCTCCTCCTGCAGCTGATCGTGATCTTGGCGGCGACGCGCGTGGTCGCGGCAGCCGCGCGGCGGCTGGGCCAGACCGACGTCTCCGGCGAGATCCTCGCGGGGTTGCTGCTCGGGCCCAGCTTGTTGGGTGCGCTCGCACCGGGCACGCTCGCTTGGCTGTTCCCGCCCCTCACCGCGCCCGTCTTCACCGGGCTCTCGCAGCTCGGCCTGGTGCTGCTGATGTTCCAGATCGGGCTCGAGTTCGAGTTTGGGCAAGTGCTGAAGACGCAGCGCCAGAAGGTCGTCGTGATCAGCCTGGTCGGGATCGCGGTGCCGTTCGCGCTCGGCTACGCGAGCGCAGATTTCTTCCACGCGCGGCTCCCCGAACTCGTGAAGCCCGACGCGTTCGGCTTCAAGCTGTTCTTCGCGGTGGCGATGTCGATCACCGCGATCCCGATCCTCGGCCGTATCTTCATGGAACTCGGGCTCTCGCACACGCGGCTGGCGGCGCTCACGATCAGCGCGGCGGCAGTGGACGACGTGTGCGGCTGGCTGCTGCTCGGCGTGATCTCGCTGCTCGTCGCGGGCGAGTTCGATGCGGCCTGGATCGCGACGCGGCTGGCCGGCCTCGCCGTTTATCTCGCCGCGGTGTTCTTCGCGGTGCGCCCGCTGCTGAAGCGCCTGGTCGCGCGCAGCCTCGCGAAGCACGGCGCGCTCGGGCCGAACCTGCTCACGCTCGTCTTGGTCGCGATCTTCATCTCCGCTTCGATCACCAGCAGCCTGCACGTGTTCGCGATCATCGGAGGCTTCGTGATCGGCGTCGCGCTCCACGACGACCGCCGCTTCGTCGCGGAATGGAAGCGCCGCATGTCGCCGCTCGTGAACACGCTGCTGCTGCCGATGTTCTTCACCTACACCGGCCTGCGCACGAACGTCGGCTCGCTCGATTCGGCGCAGGAGTGGCTGTTGTGCGCCGCCGTCATCGCGGTCGCGTTCGCGAGCAAGCTCGGAGGCGTGTACGTCGGCGCGCGCGCGATGGGCGAACCGCCGCGCGAGGCCTTCACGATCGCAACCTGCATGAACACGCGCGCGCTGATGGAACTCGTCGCACTCAACATCGGACTCGATCTCGGCGTACTGCCGCCATCGATGTTCACCAAGCTCGTGATCATGGCGATCGCGAGCACGTTCATCGCGACGCCGCTGATTCGCCGCTTCACGCGCGGGCAGGAGCGTCCGGTGTCGATCAGCGGCGAGAGTGCCGCGGCGTGAACGCGCCCGCGCCGATCGACCCGCGGCGCGTGTTCTCAGGGACGTGGCGCGGAACCGGCGAGCTGATCCCGCACGGCCCGGCGCGGCTGGTGCTGCGGCGCGAGGCGGTGGCCGTATCAGGCGATGGCGAGTGGCTGACGGCTTCGCTCTGGCGCGTGCGCGAGCGCTTCGAGATGGCGTCGGGCTGGAGCTTCGAGCGCCGCATGTTCATGGAGCGGGTCGCGCCCGATCGCGTGCGCGCGACCGCGGATGACATTCCGCTCGGGGCGGATCTGGTGCTGACGAGCGACGGGTTTCGGTTCCTGCGCTTCCGCAGCTGGCTCGTCTACCGCGGCGTGCGCTTCCGGCTCGGCTGCACGAGCGAGGCGCACTTCGATGCGGCGGGAGCGCTGGTTGGCGAGGTGCGGCTCGACTGGTTGCGGATCCCGGCGGCGACACTTCGGCTCTCGATTCGGATCGAGAGTTAGCGGCGCGAACCCAGGATGGTCGTGGCTACGCCGGGGTCTGGGCCGCGAGTCGCGCCACGCGCTCGGGCCGCATGTTCTTGTTGCGCTTGCCGGTGAGCTTCGCGAGGCCGATCAGCGTGCGGGCGTAGCCGCGCACGAATGCGTCGATGCCCTTGTGGAAGCCGCGCAGCATGCGCAGGCCGAACAGCGTCGTCGGGCAATAGCGCGTGTGCAGGTGGTTCAGATTGAAGTTGAAGAACAGGATCGACACCACGTTCAAGACGAGCGGGTAGTGCTCGCGCAGCTTCGCGCCGTACCAGATCACATCGATCAGCGAGTCGATCGTCGTGATGTGCGCCGAGACTTTGCCGTGATAGATCTGGCGCCACTTCGGGTCGAGATCAGAGGCGCCGGTCATTAGGGCCTTGGCCACGATGTCGGAAGCCAGGAAGCCGGTGCGCAGCGCGGTGGTGAAGCCACTCGACAGAATGCCGTCCACCACCACGAAGGCTTCGCCAACGGCCAGCCAGTTCGGGCCCGTACTGCCTTGCCCGACGCCGCACTGGAATACGCACGTCCACATCGGCGTCTCGGCGGTAATCAGCGGCACGAGCCAGGCAAGGTCGTCGTGCTTGCGCACCTGGTGCAGCAGGATCTCGTGCAGCGACTTGTAGTGCCGGCGCAGCTTCACGAAGTCGCTCTCGGCCACCACGATGCCGATGTCCGTGACGTCGTCCGAGACGTTGATGTCCCACATCCAGGCCGCCGTGCCGAGCGTGTCGTCGGTGCGAATGCGCGTACCCATGCCGTCGTACGGGTGCGGAAAGCGCGCGCGCACCACGACCTTGCGCGGCCCGATCGAATCGAAGCCGATACCGAACTTTTTGCGGAACATCGCCGCCGCGCCGGTCGCGTCGATGTAGAACTTGCCGTGCAGCGTGCGGCCGTCTTCGAGTCTCACGCCACTCACGCGCTCGCCGTCGGCCTCGACCGCGCTGACTTTCCCAATGATGACTTCGGCGCCGGCCTTGCGCGCGTTTTCCAGCAGGTCGATGTCGATCAGCTCACGGTTGGCGTGGAACGTGGGATTGCCGCGGCCTACCAGAGTCATCAGGAACTTGAAGAACGGGTGGAAGCCCAGTTCGGCCTCGACACCAGGCTGCGCCGACGAGGTGCACACCGCGCCCGCCTTCCAGGTCGCCTTCTGCTGCGGCACCCACTGGTCCACCGGCAACCCGAGGCGCTTCAGGTAGACGGGCGCCTCCCAGTCGAGCGACTCACCGAGCCGGAACTCCGGCGGCGGCTTCTTCTCCACCATTACGACGCGGTAGCCGCGCTCGGAGAGCCGCGCCGCAAGCGCCATACCGCCCACGCCACCGCCGGCGATCACCACGTCGTAGCCGTCGTCCGCGCGCTCCACGAAGCCTCCGAAAAAGTGCGCACACGATAGCGACCCCTGCGCGCGACGGCGCCGCGGCGGCGTCCCCGCGGCCCCGCACCGACAACCGCTGCATTCAAAACAGGCTGTGGCCGACGCAACCAGAAGGGCCCTCGCACCCTTTACAACGCAAATCGTTCGTTGCACCGCAGTGTTTGCGGGTGGAGAATGCCAGGGGTCGCTGGACCGAGCCGCAAAGGCTGGTCGGCCCAATACCTGTTATGCGCCTCTGCTTGCACCATTTCGTGGAAGCCAATGAACATGACTCACTTCACAATCGTCGCTCACAGGCAAGGCTCCGACGCTTGGCGCCGATGGCGTCATAACGGAATCGGGGCGTCGGACGCCTCCACCGTCATGGGCGAGAACCGTTTCAAGAGCGCCGCAGAACTCCTGCGAGAGAAGCGCGGCCCCGCACGCGACTTCGGCCAGAACGCCGCGATGGCTCGCGGCACCGAACTTGAGCCGGAAGCTCGCCAGCGTTACGTCGCAGAGACCGGCAGGGACGTGCACCCAGCCTGCCTTCAGAGCACCCGATACGATTGGTTGCGAGCAAGCCTCGATGGGCTGGCAATCAACCACGATGCGGTCGTCGAAATCAAATGCGGACAGGCGGCCTATCGGACAGCCTCGAACACTCGTTCCGTTCCCGACTATTATCGCGGGCAGATGCAGCATATCTTGGCGGTCACTGGTCTCGGCTCACTCGACTTTTATTGCTACTGGCCCCGCAACCCTCCAGTTCTGATTCAGGTCCCGAGAGATGTTTCCTACATCAGGCGTCTCCTGAGGACGGAATTGGAATTTTGGAACTGCGTCCAACGAAGCGCCTAACCATGCGCGGCTGCGAACTCCTCAACTACGGCTCTCCCAGTAGCCTGGACGTCGCCTCAGGTGAGCAATCGCCGCAATCACGATTTCGGTTGGCCGGATTCTGTACACGGCTTGATACGAAAATCTGGCCACCAACACGCGGCGGGTGTGACCGTCGGTCGAGATCGTCGTTCCAATTTCCGGATTGGCTTCGATGAGTGAGGCGGCAGCAGCGACTGCGTCGAAGAACTCACCGCCGAGACCGGACCGCCGGGCTTCGTACCAGCGGACGGCTTCACTGATTCGTCGGAGACCGGTTCACTCGCGCGGATGCGCCGCGTACCGGGTCGAGAATCTCTTTCTCGATCCGGCGCTTCACGTTCTCCCAGGGCTCCAGCTTGACCGTTCCAGCCTCGATCGCGGCGACGCGCCGCTCGATTTCAACGGCCCACGCAGCCTCAGCATCGGGGTCCGCGGGGCCGTCGAGGCTTGCCAGAAGTTCAGCGGCAACCTCGGCACGAGCATCGAGATCGACGCGCAGGGCGTCGGGAAGAACGGCTTCAGCGGCCTTCGTCATAGGGTCCGAGCCAACGCTCGGGCTGAACGGTCGGGGTGATGGTTTACAGAAGTCCGAGGACATCCTTTACACATTCTCGGCGTCGTCAGACGCCAGTGATTATTCCGGTTCTCTCATCGATCCGCCCGAGCAGCGTGCGGAAATAGACGATGTTCCATAGGCCGTCGCCGATTGCTTCGAGGCCAACGTACTGATCGGCGAGTGCGTGCGCGTGGTACCCGAGCTTCGGGATCCGGCGATCCGCGAGCTTCTCGTGCTGCGATATCGGCTGCTCTATCAGGTCACCGCCGACACCGTGCTCGCGCTTGCCTTCATCCACGGCGCTCGCGACTTTGCCCGCTGGCGGCAGGGGTCTACGGCCTAACGAGCTGGGATTGTTCAGCGGCCTCACATCGGATCGAGCTCGATCAGCGCGGCGCCTTCGGGCACGCGCTCGCCGGCTTGGAACTTGATCGCGCGCACG
>JANNDT010000422.1:0-1866 GCA_031387905.1 Deltaproteobacteria bacterium | reverse complement strand
CCGGAGATCGAAGCGCGAGTGGCCGAGCGCTGGCGCAAGGAGCACACGTTCGAGCGCTCAGTCGAGGACCGGCCGACGGGCGAGAACGGCGCGAACGAGTTCGTCTTCTACGACGGACCGCCGTTCGCGAACGGGCTGCCGCACTTCGGGCACCTGCTCACCAGCTACGTGAAGGACGTGATCCCGCGTTATCAAACGCTGCGCGGGCGGCGCGTCGAGCGGCGCTTCGGCTGGGATTGTCACGGGCTCCCGGCCGAGCTCGAAGCCGAGAAGCAACTCCAAGTCTCAGGCCGAGCGGCGATTCTCGAGTACGGCATGCAGCGCTTCAATGATTACTGCCGCACCTCGGTGCTGCGCTACGCCGAGCACTGGCAAGAGACGATCACCCGCGCAGGGCGCTGGGTCGATTTCAAGCACGACTACAAGACGATGGACGGCTCCTACATGGAGAGCGTCCTGTGGGCGTTCAAGCGGCTCTGGGATCTCGGGTTGATCTACGAGGGCGTGCGCGTGCTCCCGTACTCGTGGGCGGCGCAAACGCCGGTCTCGAACTTCGAGACGCGCATGGACAACTCGACGCGCGAGAAGCAGGACCCAGCGATTACGGTGCGCTTCGAGTTGTCGCCCATGGGCGGCGACGGGACTCCCACTGAACTCTGGGCGTGGACCACGACGCCCTGGACGCTGCCGTCAAACCTCGCGCTCGCAGTCGGGCCTGCGCTCGACTACGCGCTGTTCGCGCGCGACGGCAAGCGCATCGTGCTCGGCGCGGCGTGCGCGGAGAAGTTCACAGCGGAGCTCGCGGGCGCCGAGCGCGTCGGCACCGTGAAGGGCGCGGAACTGGCGGGCCGCACGTACACCCCGCTCTTCCCATACTTCGCAGGCCACGCGAACGCGTTCCGCGTGCTCAGCGCGGCGTTCGTGGATGTCGCCGAAGGCACGGGGGTCGTGCACATGGCGCCGGGTTTCGGCGAGGAGGACCTCGCGGTTTGCGCAGCTGCGGGCATCGCGGTGGTGGTGCCGGTCGATGAAGCCGGAAAGTTCACCGCCGAAATCGCGGACTACGCGGGCCAACACGTCTTCGACGCGAACCCAGTCATCATTCGCGACCTGAAGGCACGCGGCGCGCTGATCAAACGCGACACGATTCTCCATAATTACCCGCATTGCTGGCGCACAGACACGCCGCTGATCTACCGCGCGATGTCGTCGTGGTTCGTGCGCGTCTCCGAGTTCAAAGACCGCCTCGTCGCCAACAACCAGCAGATCAACTGGATCCCCGGCCATGTGCGCGACGGCCTGTTCGGCAACTGGCTCGAGAACGCGCGCGATTGGTCGATCAGCCGGAATCGCTTCTGGGGCACGCCGTTGCCGGTCTGGCGCAGCGACGACCCGGCGTATCCGCGCACCGACGTGTACGGCAGCATCGCCGAACTCGAGCGCGATTTCGGAGTGCCCGTAACAGATCTGCACCGGCCCGCGATCGATGGGCTCGTGCGCCCGAATCCGGACGACCCGACCGGCAGAGCGATGATGCGCCGCATCCCCGACGTGCTCGATTGCTGGTTCGAGTCGGGCTCGATGCCGTACGCACAGGTGCACTACCCGTTCGAGCGCAAGGACTGGTTCGAGCACCACTTCCCGGCGGACTTCATCGTCGAGTACGTCGCGCAGACGCGCGGCTGGTTCTACACCCTGCACGTGCTCGCGACGGCGCTCTTCGATCGGCCCGCGTTCAAGAACGTGATCTGCCACGGCGTGACGGTCGACGAGCAGGGCCAAAAGCTCAGCAAGCGGCTGCGCAATTACCCGGAGCCGGAAGAGGTGTTCGCGAAGCACGGCTCCGACGCGCTGCGCTGGTACCTG
>JANNDT010000388.1:0-2535 GCA_031387905.1 Deltaproteobacteria bacterium | reverse complement strand
CCCCCCCCGCGGGCGCCGCCGCCCCCGGCGTCGCCCCCGCCCCCCGGGTGGGGGTCCGCGCGGCCGCCCCCCCGGCGTCGCACGACCGGGTCGCCGAACGCGCGCGCCGGGTCGAGCGCCCAGATCGCGCCCGATTCGTCGCGCACCGCCACTTCGCGCGAAGGCACGCGCACGCGCAGCGGCTCCGCGCACGCGCGCCAGCCGCTCGCGGGCAGCGTGCGCGCGCGGCAGGTGCCCCCATAGGCGAAGCCCCCATCGGGCGCGGGCGCGCCGTGTGCGCGCAGCGCGGCGCGGCTGCACGCGCATGGGTAGAGCAAACCGTGAGAAGCGAGCACATCGAGCGCGGCCTCGTGCTGCGCGCGCGAAGCGCTTTGCAGCAGCACCTCGTCCCAATCGAGCCCGAACCAGGCGAGATCTTCCTGAAAGCCCAGGGCGAACTCCGCGCGCGACCTCTCAGGGTCGAGATCTTCGAGGCGAAGGATCAAGCGCCCGCCGCAAGAACGAGCATCGAGCCAACACAGCAGCGCCGCGAGCAGCGTGCCCGGATGCGCGCGCCCGGTGGTCGAGGGCGCGAAGCGTCCGACCGGAGGCGTCATGCTCGCAGTTCTCCTGATTTGCGGCGCTCGGCGTGGCGGCGGCGTAACGCGGCCTCGTAGCATACGCGCGCTCACTCACGAGGCGCGCACATGAGACTTCTCGAAGGCACAGTCGGCATCGTTACCGGCGCCGGCACCGGCATCGGGCGCGCCACCGCGCTGCACGCGGTGCGCGAAGGCGCGCGCGTGCTGGTGGCGGGCGTGAACCGCGCGGGCGGCGAAGACACGGTGCGCAAGATCGAGAAGGCCGGCGGCGAAGCGACCTTCGTGGTCGCGGACCTGCGCCGCGAGGATCACGTGGCGGCGATGGTGCAGGAGGCGCTCGGCGCGTTCGGCAAGCTCGATTGGGCGTGCAACAGCGCCTCCAGCGGCGAGAGCGTGAAGCTGCTCACGGACCTAACAGAAGAAGAGTGGGACGATTTCGTCGGCATCTCGCTCAAGGGCATCTGGCTGTGCATGAAGCACGAGATCCCGGCGATGATCGAGAACGGCGGCGGCACGATCGTGAACGTGGGCTCGATGCACGGCGTGCGCGGCATGCCCGGGCTCTCGGCTTACGCGGCGGCGAAGGGCGGCCTAATCGCACTCAGCAAATCGGCGGCCGCCGAGTTCGCGCCGCGCGGCGTGCGCGTGAACGTGGTGAACGCGGGCATGATCCGCACGCCCGCCAACGAGCGCTTCGAGAAGATCTCGCCCGAGATCGCGCGGCGCGCGATCGAGAGCCACGCGCTCGGCCGCATGGGCGAGCCCGAGGAAGTGGCGGAGATGGTGGTGTGGCTGCTGTCGTCGCGCTCGAGTTTTGTTACGGGCGAGTGCATCGCGGTCGACGGCGGCTCGCAGGTGAAGGCGACCACGTTTCCGATGGACTAGTCGCGTTACGCTGCGCGGCCCATGACCGCAAACGCCCCTGACGAACTCCTGCGCACGCTCTCCGCTGACGGCGGCGTTTCGGTGCGCGCGCTGGTCGGTACCCGACTCGTGCGCGAGGCGACGCAGCGCCACGCGACTTCGCCCGTCGCCACCGCCGCGCTCGGCCGCGCGCTGCTCGGCGCGGTGCTGCTCGCTTCTCAGGGAAAAGACGGCGAGACGCTGGAGCTGCGCTTCCGCGCGCGCGGGCCGCTGGGCCACATCGTCGCGACGGCCGACTGCTTCGGCCGCGCGCGCGGCTACGTCTCGAACCCGAGCCTCGATTTGCCGCTGCGCGGCGAGCTCCTCGACGTCGCGAAAGCCGTCGGCTTCGGCGAACTCTCGGTCGTGCGCTTCCGGCCCGGCTGGAAGGAGCCCTACACGGGCATCGTGCCGATCGTGGCGGGCGAAATCGCCGAGGACATCGCGCTCTACCTAACAGAAAGCGAGCAGACGCCGTCCGCGGTCGGGCTCAGCGTCTTCCACGAGCCGGACGGTTCGGCAGCCGCTGCGGGCGGCTACCTCGTGCAGGCGCTGCCGGGGGCGGACGACGAAACCGTGAAGCGGATCGACGCGAACGTGAAGCGCTTGCCGTCGCTCTCGCGGCTCTTGCACGATGGCGAGTCGGCCGGGGACATCGTCGCGCGCCTGCTCGAAGGCGTCGGCCGGCGCGACCTCGAAACCAGCACGCCGCGCTTCTTCTGCGCGTGCGATGAGGAGCGCGTGCTGCGCGCCATCGCGATGCTCGGGCGACGCGATCTCGAGGACGCGATGGCGAAGCGCGAAGAGCTCGAAGTGCGCTGCGTGTTTTGCGCCGAGCGTTACGCGATCGATCCCGAGCGCGCGCGGGCGCTGCTGCAGGACGCCTGAGCGCAAGCGGCGCTTCGCCGCGCGCATCGGGCCTCAGGCGGCGCTTGGCCCTGATAACTGCAACGTCGCTTCGAACCCGCCGCCCTCGGCGCTCGCGACGTGCAGCGCACCGCCCATCTGTTGGGCCAGCGAGTCGACCAGCGCGAGCCCGATGCCGGCGCCC
>JANNDT010000345.1:0-3015 GCA_031387905.1 Deltaproteobacteria bacterium | reverse complement strand
CCTGGGCTTTGGCGACGTTGGCGCTCTTGAACGCTTCCTGGGTGGACTCGACGAGCATGTCGTCGGCGCCCTTGTCCCAGTGTTCACCAAACGCGGTGCAGCCCATACCCACAATCGCAACTCGGTCGCAGATGCCGTGGGATGCCATGAGAGGTCTCCTTTGATTCGGGGCTGGAGCCCGGTGGATTCGATAGATCGTGCTCGGGCGGATGCAGCCGGCGTCGCTTCGCTCCGCGGCTGATCCGCCTCGCTTGTCAGCGCCGCCGGGTCATCGACGCGGTCTTGCCTTCCAGAAGTAGTTGTGCACGCCTTGGCCGGTGTAGAGGCGGCGGAAACTCATCTCGAGCTGGTCGCCGATCTTCACGGACGCCGGGTCGACGTCGGTGACTTCGCAAGTCACGCGGCCGCCGCCTTCGAAGTCGATCACGCCGGCCACGGTCGGTGGATTCAGCGAGTAGGCGAGGTGGTCGAGCGTGTAGGTGGCGATCGAGCAGCGCTTGTCGGAGAAGTCGTCGTCGCGCATGTGGTCGACGGCGCTGCACTTGATGCAGACGCGCTGCGGCGGGAGATGGCCCGTGCCGCAATCGGCGCAGCGCGAGCCGACGAAGCCGAGCTTCCAGCTGTTGTGGCGGTTGGTCGGCGGCGCGGCCGGGCGTTCGGGATCGGGGCGCCGCGGCGGTTCGAACGGAAGAATGCCGCGCCACTTGAGGTAGGTGTTATAGGCGACGCTGTTCTGCTTCGAGGCGATCCAGCCGTCGACGCTGTGCTTGGGGCGCCCCTCTGCGATGCGGCTCGTCACCTCGAACACCGCGGCGTCGCAGCCGTCGGCGAGCGAGAGCACGAGGATGCGGTCACCGGCCTTGGCGTTGTCGAGCGCGCGCGCAAGCAAAAGTGGCGCGTGCGCGACGCCGGTGCGGCCGACGCCATCGCTCAGCGGATTCGCGGACTGCTCGGGCTCGAGACGCAGCCCCTTCGGCAGCCCCGCGACCGCGCGCGCATTCGCGGCGTCCGCGATTACGACGCTGAGATCGCTCGGCTGCAGCTTCGCGTCGGCGAGCGCGCGCGCGCAGGTGTCGGCGACGACTGGCGCGAGCGTGTCCGCGCCGAAGCGCTCTTCCCAGTTCTTCGCGAAGCGATCTTCGGGCAAGCGCCAGACGTCGAGAATCTCGACGGTCGAGGACGCGCTGCCGATCAACACCGCGATGCTTTCGGAATCGGGGCCCGTGATGAATGCCGCGGCGCCGTCACCGCTCGCGCTCTCGCGGCCGCCGCCCGGCGCGCCAATCACGACATCGCTCGCGCACACGAGCGCGCGCTTGCCCGCGGCGGCGAGGTCGAGGCCCAGCATTAGGGTGCTGAGCCCCATGCGCGACGACGTGCCGAGATCGAGCGAGCGCACTCTGCTCGGCAGCTGGAGCGCGGCGTGAATGGTCGCGCCGTTCAGCTTCTCCGCATACGGAGGGCTGGTGGTCGCGAATAAGAGCGTGTCGATCGGCGGCCCGCCGCGCACCGCGTCGCGCGCCGCTTCGACGGCCATCGAGACCGAGTCCTCATCGAAACTCGCGACGGCGCGCTCGCCCTTGCCGGCGCCGATTGCTTTGCGCTGCAAGCGGAAGAACGGGACGTAGCTGCCGTAACGCACGATGCCGGCCACAGTGATGCTCCTGAAGACGGGAGATGAAGTGGCGGCAGCCTAGCCCTCGCTCACGCGGCGCCGCTTGCGAGCTTTGCGTAGAGCGCGTCGCGATCGCGCGCAAAACGCCGGCCGGCGTACCAGAACAGCGGCATCGCGAACATCGAGAGCGCGGTGAAAAATAGCAGCGCTTGGGAGAAGCCGTCCGTGCCGCCCGCAGCTTTCACGCGGTCGGCGATCATGCCTGCGCCGGTGTTGCCGATGCCGAGGCCGACGACGTTCAGCAGCATGATGTAGAAGCCGACGACCGTTGCCCGAATGTTTGGAGGCACGAGTTCCTGCACGCTCGAGAAAGTCGGGCCGTAGAACATCCCGAGCTGCACGCTGCCGGCGAACATGCCGACCCAGAACCATGCGCTCGCCGGGTCCAGCATGCGGTACGCGAAACCGAGCGGCGCGAAGAACGCGAGCAGCAACGCGAGGAACATGGGCCGTCCCAGGCCGGTGCGGCGCAGGAACCAGTCGCTGCCGACGCCGCCGAGCAGGTTGCCGAGCACACCGCCGCTGAGCGCGATCCAGCCGCCGATGCGCGCAATTTCCGCTCTGTCGAAGCCGCGTTCCCCCGCGAGCCAAAGCTGGTCGAACGCCGCCGCGCCCAAGATGAAATGGAAGACGACGCCGCCAGCCATCGTGCACACCAGAGCGGGCGAGGAGGTGAGCGCGCGGCCGAGCGTCGCGACCACTTGCCCGAGGCTCTGTCGGGGCGCTGCCTGTGTCGCGCCAGCGGGGCGACGTCGCGGCGTTTCCTTCACGAACAGCATGAACGCCGCGAAGACGAGGCCGAGCGCGCCGAGCAGGTAGAAGCAATATCGCCAGCCGAGCGCCGGCCCGAGGTAGCCCGTGATCAGCAAGCTCGTACCGATGCCAAGCGGCACGCCCATGTAGTAGACGCCCGAGGCGAAGCCGAGCTTCGAGGCGGGGAAGCGATCCGAAATCAGCGACATCGCGGTTGGCGTGAGCACGGATTCGCCGACGCCGATCAACAAGCGCGGCACCGCGATCGTGCCGAAGCTCGTAGCGTGGCCGGTAGCGGCGGTGAGCACGCTCCACACGCCGAGGCCCGCGGCGATCAGGCGCGGGCGGTGGAAAAGATCCGCGAGCACGCCCGTAAAGAGGCCTGCGGTCGCATAGAAGAACGTGAAGAAGATTCCGGTGAGGTAGGAGAAGTCCGTCGCGCTGAGCCCGAGGTCGGGGACGATGAAGTTCGCGAAGCTCGGCAACGCTTGGCGGTCGACGAAGTTCATCACGTTGAGCAACGTGAGCAGCGCGAGGAAGGCGTAGTGACGAAGTTCGACACGCTCGGGGCTCGAGTCGCTGCTGGG
>JANNDT010000275.1:0-4307 GCA_031387905.1 Deltaproteobacteria bacterium | reverse complement strand
GAATGCCGGCTTGGCGAACTGCGCCGCCGCCGCGAATCACGCCGTCGGGGGTGAGCACGTCGCCCGTGCGCGTCACGAACGTGCACGGGATGCGGCCCTGGCCGTAGTGACTCAGCGCTTCCGCGAGGCTGCCGACCACGTTCGCGCCGCCGAGCAGCGCGCGCGCCACCGCCTCGAAGCCGGGGCGTAGGCCCACGCTCGCGAGCAGCGGCTCGCCGAGCGGCACGAAGCCCGCCTGCACTTCGCTCGCGTCGCGATCGACGACGAGCACGCTGCGGCCGGCATCCGCGCGGCGCAGCGCGGCGAGCGCGCCCTCCGCGTCGCCACCCGCTGCGAGCACCGCGCCCTCGGCGCGATCCGCGAGCACCGCTTCCACCGCGCGCTCGAGCTCCGCGGGCACATCGAAGGCGTCGCGCACGAGGCCGCGCAACCCAAACCGCTCGCGCTCCCCACCGCCGAGCGCCATCAGGTGACGCACGCCGCCCGAGAGATCTTCCTTTCGCTCGAGGATCTCGCGCAGCGAGCCGAGCCGCGCTCGCCGCACCGAGCCGAGTTCGCGGCGCGCGCGCGAGTCTTCGCTCGCGCGGCGCGCTTCGGCCGCACACTGTTCGTGGCGCGCGAGCGCGTCGCGCAGCGCGCCCATCATGCGATCGCGCTCCGCGAGCAGGTTGCGCAGGCCTTCTTCGAGCGATTGCTGCTCCTGATCTGTCGAGCTCGCCTCGCTCTGCTGCACTTCGAGCTGTTCGTCGGCGCCGCGCAGGCGCTGCTCGATCTCGGCGCGGCGATCGCCAAGCGCACCGAGCCGGTCTTCGGCGCGCGCGATGCGCGTCAGCAACTCGACGAGCACGCTGCTCTGCTGCTCGCGCGCGCGTTCGAGTGCGCGCAGCGCCTCGCTGGCGGCGCGCGCGGCGTTCTCGGCAGCCGCGGTAGAGGCTTCCTCCCCCGCGCGCGCGCTCGCGACCGCCGCGAACTCGTCGCCCAGCTGCGCAGCATCCTGCTCCGCCGCGAGC
This sequence comes from Deltaproteobacteria bacterium, assembly GCA_031387905.1. Taxonomy (GTDB): domain Bacteria; phylum Myxococcota_A; class UBA9160; order UBA9160; family UBA6930; genus VGRF01. The sequence goes on along the minus strand of JANNDT010000275.1, from coordinate 3,297 downwards.
AACTGCACCGCGAGCTGTTCGCGCTCGCGCCCGCGGCCCTCGTTCGCTTCGGCGAGCGACGCGCGCTCGCGCCGCTCGTAGCCAATCTGGCCTTCGAGTTCCTTGATGCGCGCGCGAATCTGGTAGAGCGCCTCGTTGCCACTGGCGAGTTCGCGCTCGCGCTCGGCCAGCGCGATGCGCTTCCCCGCCACTTCGGCTTCGCGCTCGGCGAGGTTCGCCTCGACTCCGGCGACCTGGTCGCGCACCGCGGTCACACGCGCGCGCGCCTGCTCGATCGCTCCCGCCAGCTCGCGCCGCTCCTCGCTCGCGAGCGAAAGCTCGACCGCGCGCTGCAGCTCGCGCAGCCGCTTGTAAGCCGCAGCCTTCTTGGCCTGCCGCTCGAGCGACGAGATCTGGCGCTTGATCTCGCCGAGCACGTCGCGCACGCGCACGAGGTTCTGCTCGGTGCCCTCGAGCTTGCGCTCGGCCTCTCGCCGACGCGCCTTATACTTGCTGATGCCCGCAGCTTCCTCGATCAGCACGCGGCGCTCTTCGGGCTTCGCCGAGACGATCTCCGCGATGCGGCCCTGCTCGACGATCGTGTAGCCCTTGGTGCCGATGCCGGTGTCGCGGAAGAAATCGAGTACGTCGCGCAGGCGCACCGGCGTCTTGTTGATCCCGTACTCGGATTCGCCGCTGCTGTAGAGCCTGCGCGAGACCTGGATCTCGCTATAGGCCGACCACTCGGGCGGCGCGACGCCGTCGGCGTTGTCGAAGGTGAGCACGACCTCGGCCATGCCCACCGCGGCGCGCGCGTCGGAGCCGGCGAAGATCACGTCCTGCATGCCCCTGCCGCGCAGATGGCGCGGGGACTGCTCGCCCATCGCCCAGCGAATCGCGTCGACGACGTTCGACTTGCCGCAGCCATTAGGCCCGACGATGCCGGTGATGCCACGCTCGAACGAGAAAGCGGTCTTGTCGACGAACGTCTTGAAGCCGGTGATCTGGAGCGACTTGATGCGCAACGGTTCCCCCGATCCCCCGTAGGCGTGCCGAAGTGGAGGCTTCGGCTGGCAATTTGGGGGGAGCGACAGCGAGAAGAGCAAGCAACGTGGGGGGTGGACGGTTTTTACCACCGGGGTGCTGATGGTGGCAATGCCGTTTGTCGTCGGAGTTGCGAGTTTTTGTTGTGCGAGTCGTCACGGATTCGCGTTGGGCGGAGGCGGGGCTGCGGCGGGCGATGGCTCGCTGCGGCCCTTTGGGGGGAAGCGGCGCGGCGGAACTGCGATGCGCTTCCTGAAGTCTTGGCGTTTCGTTGGGGCCTTGCTGCGCTTGACTCGCCCGCCGCAGCCCCGCCTCCGCCCACCGCTTCTGCCCGCGCGCGCAGCTCGTTCGCGAGCTCTTCTAGTAGGGAGTGGCTCGAGGCGGGGACGTTCCATAACTAACCAAACTTGTTGGTTATGAAGTTATGGAACGTCCCCGCTGTTCTTCTCCGCCGTATTGGAGGCGGTGCAGCCGCGCGTAGAGGCCGTCGTGGGCGAGCAGTTCGGCGTGGGAGCCGGCTTCGGCGAGGCGGCCGTGGTGGAGGGCGTAGATGCGGTCGACGTCTTCGATCGTCGAGAGCCGGTGCGCGATCACGAGCGCGGTCTTGCCTTCCATTAGGGTGTGAATGCCGCGCTGGAGCGTGGCTTCGGTCTCGGTGTCGATCGAGCTGGTGGCTTCGTCGAGCACGAGCACGTCGGCGCCGTGGGCGAGCGCGCGCGCGAAGGACAAGAGCTGGCGCTGGCCGGCGCTCAGGTTGGCGCCGCGTTCCCGCAGCTCGGTGTCGTAGCCGCGCGGCAGGCGCGAGATGAAGCGGTCTGCTTCGACGGCCGCTGCGGCGCGCTGCAGAGTCTCTTGCGATAGGTCGCTGCGGCCGAGCGCGAGGTTGTCGGCGATCGTGCCGCTGAATAGGAACACGTCCTGCAGCACGACGCCGACTCGCCGGCGCAGGTCGCGCTGCGGGATCATGCGGATGTCGACGCCATCCAAGAGAATCGCGCCGCGCTGGATCTCGTAGAGGCGCGCGAGCAGCTTGATGACGGTGGTCTTGCCCGCGCCCGTCGCGCCCACGAACGCCGCGCGCTCGCCGGAGGCGATCTTGAACGAGAGCCCGCGCAGCACCCAGTCTTCGTTGCGGTAGGCGAACCAGACGTCGCGGAACTCGACCTCGCCGCGACTTCGCGCGCGACTCGGCAGCGCCAAGGTCGCCGGCGCCGCTACCGCGTCCGTCACCGCCGGCTTCGTATCCAGCAGCAAGAAAATCCGCTCGAGGCTCGCCATCGCGGACTGCATCACGGAGTACTTCGCCGAGAGATCGCGCAGCGGCATGAAGAAGCGCGTCATGAAGCGCACGAACATCACGATCACGCCGGGCGAGCCGTGGCCGGTGGCCTTCCAGAGCACGATCGAGAACACGACGCCGGCGGCGAGCTCGACCACGGTGAAGAGCGCCGAGTCGTAACGAATCGAGTCGACCCACGAGTCGCGGTGCTCGCCGTTCAGCGCCTCGAACTCGCGTTGGTTGCGCACCTCGCGGGAGAACAGCTGGATCACCTTCATGCCGGTGACCGACTCTTGCAACGTCGCGTTCAGCCGCGCGATCAAGACGCGGGAGCGGCGGAAGGCTTCGCGCACGCGCCAGCGGAACAGGAACGCTGCGATGGCGAGCGGCGGGATGACGAGGAACGTCCAGGCCGCGAGCTGTGCGTCGACCACGAACAGGATCGAGGCGTATCCGATCATGCGCAGGACGTCGGTCACCAGCAGCACGAGTCCGGCGGTGAAGGCCTCGCTCACGTGCTCGACGTCGCTGGTCGCGCGCGTCACGAGCCGGCCCACCGGGTAGCCGTCGAAGAAGCCCATGTGCAGCTTCTGGATGTGCGCGAAGACGTCGCGGCGCAGATCGCGCATGGCGGCCTGACCCGTGATCGCGAGCAGCATCGCCTGCACGTAGTCGAGCCCGAGATTGCAGAGCGAGACGCCCGCGAACAGCAGGCCGAGCCACCAGATCGGGTCGATGCCCGCGGGCGGCGCGAGCACGGCGGGAATCGCGACGCCGGCCCAGCTGTTGGTGGCGAGGCCGAGGATCACGATCGCGCTGACGTCGAACGTGAAGGCGGGCACCACCAGCGAGATCGAGAGCAGCGCCCGGCGGCGATAGGGCTTGATCCAGTGGTAGAGCCGCCGCAGCAGCGCGCCGTCGAAGGCGCGGCCGAGATCCTCGTCCTCGATCAGCTGCGGTTGTTTCTGGGCCAGCGCGGCGCTCACAGTTCCACT